>CAZYTO010000019.1:0-34619 GCA_964650405.1 uncultured Thermoanaerobaculia bacterium
TGATTGACACGAACAACTACTATCCACAGCGGGATGGCCACATCCCCGAGCTCGTAGCCGGCGCTGCGGTCGCGCAGGTAGGTCAGGCCCGGCCTGCGGACGTAGACCGTCTCGACATTCCGGGAGAACGCATCGCGCTCGGCATTGCCGATGCGCAGCGCGTTGTGCACCGCTTCGATCGCCGAATCCGACCAGCCCCCGCCTACCGTCTCGACGGGAACCTCGACGCCGATCTCGGCATGAGCGCCGAGCCCGCGGCGAAGGCCGAACGTCACCCGGTGCGTCTCGCCGTCGATGAGAAAGACCGAATCGCGCAGCTCGTAGCGCGGATCGGCGAGGATGGTCGCGCCCGGCTCACGTTGATGCCGCGCCTCGGTCGAAAGGCTGTGGCTGATCCAGTTCGACTTCGAGAAGGTGTTCGCGTCGGCGTGGTGGAGGTCGAATTGCCACTCGCCGACCTCGAGCACGCGCGCCCCTTCCGGCTCGAACGAGAGCAGCCCGTTGCCGAGGAGGAATTGATCGCGAATCGGCATCGGGTCGAGGATCGCGTCCCGAAGCTCCGTCTCCTGCGCCACCGCGGCGCCGGCCAGCAGCAAGGCAAAGAGAATGGCGATCGTCTTCGACATGAGTCAGGGCTCCCCCGGGATTAACGGCTCGCCGCCGATCCTGGATGGGTCATTGTACCCGCGGCGGCGCGGAGACGATTGTTACGTGCGGACAACATGGGTGACGGGTAACGGGGAACGGGTGACGGGTAACGGGTAACAGGTACCCGGTAACAGGTACCCGGTAACAGGTACCCGTCACCCGGTACCCGATTTCACGCCGCGGGCGCCGTCTCGTCGTACAGCAGCTCGCAGATCCGCGACAGCTCCTTGCAGTCGCGGACGCTGAGCCGGTCCAGCGGCTCCTCGGCAAGCTGGATGTCCGGCTCGATCTCCTCCAGCAGCCGCAGGCCCTCGCGGGTGATGCGGGCGATGGAGTGCCGCCGGTCGGCGCCGGCCCGATCGCGCTCGACGTAGCGCTTGTCCTCGAGCCGGTCGATGATGCGCGTGACGTCCGGCGCGCGGTCGAGCATGCGCGAGGCGATGTCGCAGCGCGGATGCCCGTCCGGGTAGACGCCCCGCAGGATGCGCAGGACGTTGTACTGCGGAAGGGTGATGCCGTGTTGCGTGACGGCCCGCTCGAGATGTTCCCGGATATAGTTGGAGGCAACGATGAGGTTGAGCAGCGCCTCCTGTTGCGGGTTCTCGAAGCGGACCTGACGGATGCGACGCTTGAGTGCTTCGCCCATGGTCCGTGTTGTAACAAAGATGGAGTGGTGGGTCAATGGAGGTCGGTCGATGAATGCCGAGCAGGTCCCCGGGATAAGCACTCTTGCCGTCGCCTCGCGAGCCGTCCGCAGCGCTCTTGCGGCTGTCCCGCTCGCCGTCTTCGCCCTCTCTTCGTGCCGCGCCCCCGAAACGGCCACCGTGCCGCGGATCGGGCTCGTGGCCGGCCTCTCCGGATCGACTGCGGCCTATGGCTTGGCCTGCCGCCGCGGCGCGGAGCTGGCCGTCGACGACCTTCGCGCAAAGGGCCAGAAGGTCGAGCTGGTGCTGCAGGACGATCAGGGAAGCCCCGAACAGACGGCGAACGTGGCCGCGTCGCTGGTGAGCGACCCGAGCATCGCCGCCATCATCGGCACCGACACGTCCTCCGGGACGATGGCCATGGCGCCGCTGGCGGAGAAGGACCATATCGCCGTCGTCTCGCCGACGGCGAGTGCGCCGGCCGTGACGCGCGGGCGCCATTTCGTCTTCCGCGTCTGTGCCACCGACGACCTGGAGGCGCAGGCCATCGCCCAGCTGGCCCGCCAGCGGCTGCACGCCGGCCGTGCCGTCATCCTCCGCGACACGAGAAACGACTACTCGGTCGGCATCGCCGAGACGTTCACCAAGGCCTTCACCGCGGCGGGCGGAGCCGTGGCCGGCACGTTCGATTACGCGGCCGGCGACAGCGACTTCCGCGCCCAATTAACGAGCGCCAAGGCCCTCACCCCGGACGTGGTGATTGTGCCTGGCTATTACGGCGACGTCGCGCAGATCGTCAGCCAGTCCCGCGACCTCGGCATCACCGTTCCCCTCCTCGGCGGCAGCGGCTGGGACTCACCGAAGCTGCCGGAGATCGGCGGCAAGGCCATCGAAGGCAACTGGTTCGTGAGCTGGCTCCGTTCACCCTCGGCGCGCTTCGTGGCCGGCTTCCACAAGCGCTACGGCCTCGACCCCGACGGCGCCAATGCCCAGGCCTATGACGCCGTGGCCATCGTGGCCGCGGCCGTGGCCCGCGGCGGGACGGACCGCACGAAGGTCCGCGACGCCATCGCCGCCACCCGCGATTTCGACGGCGTCTCCGGCCGCATCACCATCGGCCCCGACGGCAATGCGAAGAAGGCGCTCGGTCTATTCCACATCGAGAACGGCCGCTTCATGCAGGTGGGAACGACCGCGGATTCGCTGGTCGCTGGTCGCTGATCGCTGTTTCGCTGTTCGCTGTTCGCTGGTCGCTGGTCGGTTGCGACCCATCCACTCCTCCGCATGCCGCGTACTGTGTGCGTGGCGAACGTCTTCATCACCGGTGCGACGGGATACATCGGCAGCCGGCTCGTGCCGGAGCTCCTGGCTCGCGGGCACGTCGTGCGGGCGCTCGTGCGCAACGGGTCGCAGAGCAAGCTGCCCGCCGGCGTGATCGCGGTGAATGGAAATGCACTCGATGGTTCAACGTTCGTCGATCAGGTTGCACCGAGCGATACGTTCATCCAGCTCGTGGGGGTCGCGCATCCGTCGCCTGCCAAGGCGGAGGAGTTCCGCCGGGTGGACCTGGTCTCCGTCCGCGCCTCGGTGGCGGCAGCGCAGGCGGCCGGTGTCCGGCATTTCATCTACCTGAGCGTCGCGCAGCCCGCGCCGATCATGCAGGCGTACATCGATGTGCGCGCGGAAGGAGAGCGCCTGGCCCTGCTCAGCGGCATGCGCGCGACGTTCGTCCGCCCCTGGTACGTCCTCGGCCCCGGACATCGCTGGCCGTACGCCATCCTCCCCCTCTACTGGCTCTGGATGCTCTCCCCGAAGTCGCGCGAGACGGCCCGCCGCCTCTACCCCGTGAAACTGCGCAATGTTCTCCGCATCCTCGCCGAGGCCGTCGATCGCATACCCGAAACGACGCGCGTCGTCGAGGCGCCCGAAATGCGCTGACGGGCGGTTTCATGATTCGCGGCCGGAGCTCGAACGTCGCTTGGGTACGTTGGTTCAAGAAGCCGCCGCAGTGTCCCCGGCCGAGGACAGAGAGCTGGGAGCAGGATGCTTGCGAAGAGGATGAAAAGGGCGTCTTCATGCCCTGCCACGGACTCCTCCCCGTGTTCCGGAGCGAGCGGCCGATGCCCGTTTCGGAGATAACCACATTCTTTAAGGCATCAAACACAGCCTGTTTTCGTTGAACACAGAGTGTTTTCGTTGAACACAGAGTGTTTTCGTTGAACACAGAGTGTTTTCGTTGAACTCAGAGTGTTTTCGTTGAACACAGAGTGTTTTTCGCGGAACACAGAGTGTTTTCGTTGAACACAGAGTGTTTTTCGCGAAACACAGCCTGTGTTCGACGAACACAGCGTGTTTTTCACGGAACACAGCCTGTGTTCGACGAACACAGCGTGTTTTTCACGGAACACAGCCTGTGTTCGGCGCGCATCGCTCCCAGGCAACCGGAGAGCACCGTCACACGGTGCCGAACCCTCGTTGGCCGGCGGCAAGGCACCGTTACCGCCGGCTTCCCCGCCATGTACCCTACGCAACCGTCGCCGGAGCCCGGAGCGCCGGCTTCCAGCCCGATCGACGCGGAAGTGCCGTCGACAGGATTCCCCCTGTTCCCGCAGTGAAGATGCTTCCCCGAACGGTCAGCGGCGGAGCGGCATCTGCTGCTCGCCGTCATCCGCTTGCCTGCGCCTCTGCCCCGCGCCGCGCGGCCCGCAGCCCCTCCACTGCCACGGCCGCGGCGATGGCGAGCTGCGGGGTGACGGGAACCCGGAAGCGCGCTTCGGCCTCGCCGCCGGCGGAGATGCCGAGGAAGTAGAGGATGGTGAGAGCGAGGAGGAGGGCCAGGGGGCGGTCGCGGCGCCAGAGGATGACGATGCCGGCGGCGGCGAGGAAGACGAAGACCGCCGTCCAGAGGTCGAGCAGCATGCGGACGATGGAGCTGTCGGCCTGGCAGACCATCATCATCGACTCCCAGTCGCTGTCCAGGAGGTTCACGAGGAAGCCGCGAACCGTGAGCTGGGCGAAGGCGAACTTGTTCTCACGGATCGTGGCCCGGGCCAGCCTGGAGTAGTAGCCGGCCTGAATGGCGTGATCGATGGAGCGGGGATCGTCCGTCCCCTCGCCGTCACGGATCATGGCGTCGGCGTCTTTCTGCAAGTCCCGCTGGGCGCGGGCCAGACCGGCCTTGAAGTCGTCGCCCTCGTCCACCGCCAACGCACCGGCGGCGCGGTAGAAGAGAAGGTTCGTCCCGCTGATCGACGACAACGTATAGACGCTCGTCTCGACGCCGTTCCGGATCGTCCAGAGGAGGGGCAGTGCAACGGCGATGGCGGCGAAGGCAGTCACGCGTCTCCACGACACTCCGCGGAGGAGGAAGTACAGGCCCGCACACACGAACCAGACTATGGCCACGGGCCGGAGCAGCACGAGTACGCCGCAGAGCAGGGCGTTGATCGCGAAGCGCCGCAGCGTCAGGGCGAGAACGAGGAACACGAACAGCAGGACCGTGAAGGCCGTCTCCGTCAGGACCTTGTTGGCGTAGTGGATCGTCGGCGTGTCGAGCGCGAAGAACAGCGCCGCGGCCAGCGCCGCGAAGCGGCTGCCGAGACGGCGCAGGACGAAGAGGTAGATAGCCGCCGCCAGCAGTGCATTGAAGATGTGCTGCAGAACGAGGATGGGGATGGCGCTCCGGGTGAAGGCGAGGAACGGCAGCAGCAGCAGCGGATAGACCGGCGTGCGAATCGTCTCGGGCACGTCTGGCTCGCTGACGAAGCCGTCGCCATGCAGCAGGTGCAGCGCGGGCGTGAGGTAGGTGTACGAATCGGGGAAGGTGTAGTCGCCGTTGCTGGCGGCCATATACGTGAGATTCGCCGCCAGCGCGACGACGATGACCAGCGCGAGGTCGAAGCGGCGGTGCATTCGCGGGGGATTGTACGGGGAACGGGGGGTGGATACCTGGCGGCGGGTAACGGGTAAACGGGGTATCGGGTATCGGGTATCAGGTATCAAGATGCGTCCGAGACCCGATACCTGACACCCGATACCCCGGTAACCGGCACCCGGCACCCGCCTACTTCCTCAGCAGGCTCTCCAGCTCGTCCGGCCGCGACGAGCGCACGCGGGCGTCGTCGACGGTGATGGCGCCTTCGCGCACGAGGCGGGCCAGCGACTCCTCCAGCGAGATCATGCCCTGCCGTTTGCCGAGGGTGATCTCGGTCATGAGCTGCTGCAGCTTCTCGTGGCGGATGTGATTGCGGACGGCATAGTTCGCCAGCAGCACCTCCACCGCCACCGCCCGTCCGCCCCCTTCCGTGCGCGGGATGAGCTGCTGGCAGACGATGGCGTTGAGGCTCAGGGCGAGCTGCTGCTTGATCTGCGCCTGCTGGGCGGGAGGGAATACGTCGATGACGCGATGGATGGCTTGAGCCACGTCGCTGGTGTGGAGCGTGGAGAGGATGAGGTGCCCGGTCTCGGCGGCGGTGAGGGCCGTGGCCACCGTCTCCAGGTCGCGCATCTCGCCGACGAGGATGACGTCGGGATCCTGCCGCAGCGCGGCCCGGAGGGCACCGGCGAAGGTCGGCGCATCGCGTCCGATCTCGATCTGCTCGATGATGGCGTTGTGGTTGCGGTGCTCGTACTCGATGGGGTCCTCGATGGTGATGACGTGCCGGGCCTCGCCGCGGTTGATCTCGCCCACGAGCGCGGCGAGCGTCGTGGACTTCCCGGACCCGGTGGGACCGCAGACGAGCACGAGGCCGCGCGTGGCCTTCACCAGCTCGTTGAGGCTGAGGGGAAGGCCGAGCTGGGCCAGGGTCGGCACTTCCGTCGGCAGGGCCCGCACGGCGGCGGCGAGCGCGCCGCGCTGGCGGTGGATGTTCACGCGGAACCGCCAGGCCCGGCGGTCGTCGTCATCCGGTGACTTGCCGAGGCGCAGGGAGAAGTCGGCCGCCCCCTCCGTTTCGACCTTCTCCCGCAGGCGCCCGGACATGAAGCCGCCGAGGAGGCCCGAGACGTCGTCGACGTCGAGGGCCGGCTTGTCGGCGCGGACCAGGCGCCCTCCGATGCGGAAGATGGGCGGCGTGCCGGCGATGACCAGCAGGTCGCTCGCCCCGCGCTGGGCCATCTCGATGAGCAGGCGCTCGAACGGCTCGCCGCTGCCGATGGCCGCCGCAGGCCACGCCGGTCCTCGGGACACAGCCTCGGCCGATTCGCTTCGCTCGTCGACGGTCGCCGAGGCATTCGTCTGATTCAGTTCCCGGACGAGTTGATCGAGCTCGGGATCAGGGATGAGTTTCTTGGCCATGCCCGCGGTTTACGAACGAAGCATGCCAGAAGTCACGGGCAGGCGGCGTGAACCGCTGCAAGAACCACCGTCATCCCGAGCCCTTCGGCTCGGGATGACGGCAAACAGGCGAAAGGCTGAAAGGGTCGCCCCTTTCAGCCTTTCAACCGTACTACCGATTTCGCGCGTCTTACTGGACGTTCAGCGCGAAGTCGTCGACCACAAACGACGTCTGCGCCGAGGTGTCTTCCACACCTACGAGGTACACCTGAATCGTCTGTCCGATGTACGAGGCGAGGTTGAAGGACTTCTGGACGTAGCCGGTGTTGTGATCGAGGTTCGAATACGTGGCCAGGGTGGCCAGGACCGTACCGCTGCTGTTGCGGATCTGGACCTTGAGCGTGTCGTACTGCGTGGTGGTGGTCGTCTCGGCCGTGTCGACGTGCAGCCAGAAGGTCAGCGTCGCCGAGGTCTTGCCGCTCGGGATGGTGACCGTCTGGACGATCGAGTCGGTGTGAGCCGAGCCGTAGCCGTCCATCCACGCCTTCCACGTGCCGCTGTGGGCCGCTTCACCGGTCGAGCTGTCGACAACGCCGGAGGTCGTGGTCCAGGGAGCGGTGTTCGTGGAGCCGTTCTCGAAGCCGGGGTTGCCGAGGAGCTGCGTCGAGCCGGTGGAGTTCGACACGGTGACGGTGACCGTCGACGACGTGCCGATGTTGTTGGCCGCGTCATAGGCCTTCGACACGAGCGTGTGCGAGGCGTTGGAGGCGCTGGTCGTATCCCAGCTCCACGAGTACGGCGAGGTCGTGGCGGTGCTCTTGAGGGCGCCGTCGAGATAGAACTCGACCTTCGTCACGCCGACGTTGTCCGACGCGCTGGCGGTCACACTGACCGTGCCGCTGACGGTGGCGTTGTTGGCCGGAGCGGTGATCGAGGTCGTCGGCGGCGTGGTGTCGCCCGAGGACGTTCCCACGACGACGTCGTCGACGTAGGAGAACGTCGGGTCGCCGGCGTAGTTGTCGTCGTGGTTCGTCACGGTGAGGGTCATGCTATGGCCGGCATTCCCGGTCACGCTGGTCGAGACGTTGGTCCAGACCGCGGTGGTGGTGCAGGTCTTGCCGAGGATCGTCGTGGTCGTGCCGGTGACGTTGTCCTTGAGCGTGGCCGTGATCCAGTCGTAGGTGACCGTGTCGGGGCAGGTGTTGGAGTAGTAGAACGAGAGCGTCGATGCGTTGGAAGGCAGCGTGAACGTCTGCGACAGCGTGCTGTCGGTGGACGGGGCCGTGCTGCCGAGCTGCGCGCCGTACGTGCCGCTGTGCTTCGCGGCCGTGTTGACAGCAGCCGAGCCGGTGGTCGTCCAGCCGGACAGCGACCCGGTCTCGAACGTGCCGTTCGTCAGCGCTCCGCCGCCGCCCGACGTGACCGCAAGGGAGACCGTCGTGCTGTGCGTCGTCGAGCCGGACGTGCCGGTCGCGGTGATGGTGTAGTTGCCCACGGCCGTCGAGGCGCCGACGGCGATGGTCATGGTCGACGAGCCGCTGCCCGGCGCCGCGATGGACGCAGGCGAGAAGCTGACGGTCGTGCCGGCCGGCGCGCCGGAGGAGGTGAGCGAGACGGCCGCGTTGAACCCGCCGGAGACCGTCGTGGTGATCGTCGACGAGCCGTTCGATCCCTGCACCACCGTCACCGAGGTGGGCGAAGCGGAGATGGCGAAGTCGGGCGTCGCCGAGGAGCCGCTGAAGTTGTTGACCATGGCGTTGGCGTCGACGGTGCCGACGCCGGTGACGGCGTCATAGCCGGTGCCGCACGAGAAGCCGGTCACGCCCGGGACGCTGTTGTTGCCGGAGGTGATGTCGTGGAACATCGTCACGGCGCCCGGGGCGTTGGTGTACTGCGCGTTGGCCAGGGTGTAGAACTTCGTGTTGGCATTGCCCCAGCTCTGGCCGGTCTTCTGGTTGACCAGGGCCATGAGGCCGGCGAACGACGGCGAAGACGCCGAGGTGCCGCCGACGGAGCCGAGGCCGGATGCGGTCGAGGTATGGCCCTGCACGACGAGGTAGCCGTCGTGACCCGCGGCCGTGAGTGCGACGTCGGGAACGAAGCGCGCGTTCGTCGAGGGAACGCCGACGCAGACCTGCCATGACGGCTTGGCGTAGACGGTCGACTGGCCGCCGCTGGAGGCCCAGAGGCCGGAGCCGCCGGAGACGTTGCCGCTCTCGTTCCAGGCCATCTCGGGGATGTAGCTGAGCGCCGAGCTCTGGTTGGTGGAGTTGTTGGTGGCCGCCCAGTAGGTGGAGGGGTTGGCGGTGTCGTTGAACTGCGTGCCGCCGACGGCGACGTTGTTCGGCGTCGAGGCCAGGCCGCTGACGGCGGCGCCGCTGCCGGTCGTATCGTTGCCGCCATTGCAGCCGGCCGCGCCGCTGTCACCGGAGGAGACGAAGGAGGTGATGCCCTGCGTGGCCGCCTGCGACCAGAGGTTGCTGTAGAACGTGTTTTCCGAGGTCCCCATCGACGATTCGCACTGGCCGAAGCTGGTGCTCATGATCTTGGCGACGTTGTTGTTGACGATGTACTGCGCGGAGAGGTCGACGCCGTCGGTGGTCGACGTGGACTGGGAGATGACGAACTTGATCGTGGCGTTCGGGGCCACGGCGCCCGACCACTCCACGTCCAGGTCCGCTTCGCCCTCTTCGCCGCCGCCCAGGTTGCCCGGGTCGGTGCCGTTGTGCACGAAGACCGGGTCGTTCGCCGGGAGTCCGAAGAAGCTGCGGAAGTACTGCACGTCGGCCAGGGCGATGTCGGTGCGGCCGACGATGGCCACGGTCTGGCCGGTGCCGTTGATGCCGGCCGTGTAGAGCGGGTTGACGTTGTAGATCTTGGCGAAGTCGGCCGGGGCCACGTAGTGGCTCGTGCCGCTCGTGTAGTCCGGCGCGACCTTGTTGAAGCCGTGGTTCATGGCCTTGCGGGGGAAGTTATGCAGCGAGACCACGCCGCGCACGATGTCCGCCAGCGCGCGCGGGACCTGCGGGTCCGTCGTGTTGGCGTGGTACATCTTCCCGTCGACGTTGAAGTCGTGGATCGACGTCTTGAAGGCCAGCTCCACGTCCCGCACCGAGCCGCTGAAGTTGATCCAGCCGAGGCCGTCCGGGACCTGCTCGATCGTGAAGTTGTTCCGCACCAGCCACGACTTGACGGCATCGAGATCGTCCTTCGTAATGCCGAAACGCTGGCCGTACTGGGCCGGCGTCAGCCACTGGTGATACAGCGGCGACTTCGGGTCGTGGAGCTGGGCGAGAAGCTGGTCGGGCCGGTCCTTCGCATCCGCGCGCGGCGCGAGGACCAGCACCATGTTCTCGTACTTCATGTTGGCGTTCGTCGGCCCGCGGTCGTTCTCCGACCGGGCGCTCGCGTGCACGTTGCCCCTCACGGGCACCGTGTCTTTGTCATCCACATTGCGCTTGCCACCGCCGTTGCCGCCGGCGGCCGCAAAAGCAGAGGTACTGGCGACCAGGACTGCCAGGAGGGAGAACAGAAGCATCCGGAGTCTGAGCTGCATTTGGTTTTTCAATCCTTTCCAACGAAAACGTGCTTAGGCGTGGACGGCGCTAATCGCAAGGGGACTGCCACCTCTCCCTCCTGGGTCGTGGTGATTGTTTTCAGTACTTTGGCGCAAATGACGGATTCACTAGGTGGGTCAATCGCTGACACATAGTCAGCAGATGACCCACCGAAACGGTGAGCGATGGGTCAAGTTTGTGTTACGCCGCTTTTGCGGCAGGTGGGGGCCTGTGTCTAACCGGATGAAAGGAGAGGACCCCATGTTCGAGACCGCAGTCATCCGCGCCCACACCCAGGTTTCCCAGCGACGCGTGGGGATGCTGTCCGCATCCATCGCCGTGCACACGCTGGCCGGAGCCGCCGTCATCATCGCCAGCCTGCATTCGCTGCAGTTCCCGCAGAACGCTCCCCGCCAGATGGCGGAGTTCGTTCTGCCGGTGTTCAGCCCGCCCATCCAGCAGGGAGACCCGCACGGAGGCCGGTTGCCGCAACCCAAGCAGCAGGCGGCCGCGGTGCCGAAGCAGCAGACCGCACCGCCGGAAGTGGCGCCGCCCGTCATTCCGCAGACACCCGCGACGACCGTGGATCCGAACGCGAACACCTCGGCCACACCCACCGACGGCGGCCCGGCGACGGACGGTCCCATCGGCAATGGCCATGTGATCGGCGTTCCGGATGGCCCCCCGGGCGGCCTGCCCCTGGTGCCGCAGGTGGCCTCACCTGCGCCGCCACTGGACCCCGTCTATCCCGCCAGTCAGGTGACACCGCCGGTGGTCATCACCCGCATCTCGCCCGAGTACCCGCGGCTCGCCGTGGCTGCCCACAAGTCGGGCTTCGCGATCGTGGAGTGTGTCATCGACAAGAACGGCCGCATCCGCGACGCGCACGTGGTGGGCTCGAGCTGGGAGGTCTTCGAGAAACCGGCCCTCGACGCCGTGCAGCAGTGGGTCTTCAAGCCGGGCGTACTGAACGGACAGGCCGTGAATACGCTGTTCGAACTGAAGGTGACGTTCACACTGCACTGATCGGCGAACGGGAGACGGCGAGCGGCGCGCAGGAGCCCGGCGATCTAGGGACTGAGGGAGCGCACTTGCCGTCGAAGAAGTAGCGAACGGCGGGCGGGGCCGGGTTGGGGCTCCGCCCTCCTTCGATACAATCAGCTCCGTGTTCATCCCCAAGTCGATCGTCTGCTTCCGTGAAGGTCTGACCCGCGAACAGGTCACCCGCGACCTGATCGCCGGTGTGGTGGTCGGGATCGTGGCGCTGCCGCTTGCGCTGGCTTTCGCCATCGCCTCGGGTGTGCCGCCGGAGCGGGGGCTCTACACGGCCATCATCGCCGGGTTCCTCATCTCCGCGCTCGGCGGCTCGCGCGTCCAGATCGGCGGGCCGACCGGCGCCTTCGTGGTCATCGTCTACGGCATCGTGCAGAAGTACGGTCTCGACGGACTGGCCATCTGCACCGTGCTGGCCGGCATCCTCCTGATCCTCCTCGGCCTGGCCCGGCTGGGGGCGCTGATCAAGTTCATCCCCTACCCCGTCATCACCGGCTTCACCTCCGGCATCGCCGTGATCATCTTCTCGTCGCAGGTGAAGGACTTCCTCGGCCTGAAGATGGGAACGGTCCCCGCGGACTTCGCCGACAAGTGGGTTGCCTTCGCCGAAAAGTTCGGCACGATCGACCTCACCACGACGCTGGTCGCGGCCGGCTCGCTGCTCATCCTCGTCTTTTGGCCGCGCGTCTCGCGCCTCGTGCCGGCGCCGTTCGTGGCCATGGTGGTTGCCACGGCCGTGGTGCAGATCTTCCACCTGAACGTGGCCACGATCGGCTCACGCTTCGGCGCCGTGCCGGCGTCGCTGCCGGCGCCGCACTTCCCGGCCATCCCCTGGACGCACCTGAAGGAGTTCATCTCGCCCGCGCTCACCGTGGCCCTGCTGGCGGCCATCGAGTCTCTCCTGTCGGCCGTCGTGGCGGACGGCATGATCGGTACGCGGCACAAGTCGAACATGGAGCTCGTGGCCCAGGGCGTGGCCAACGTCGCCTCGCCGCTCTTCGGCGGCATCCCCGCGACGGGCGCCATCGCCCGCACGGCCACGAACATCCGCACCGGCGGGCGCACGCCCCTGGCGGGGATGACCCACGCCGTGACGTTGCTGCTCATCCTCATCTTCGTCGGGAAGTGGGCGGCCATGGTGCCGCTCTGCGCTCTCTCGGCGATCCTCGTCGTCGTCTCCTACCACATGAGCGAGTGGCGCTCGTTCGCCGGCCTGCTGCGGGCGCCGCGCAGCGATCTCATCGTCCTCCTCCTGACCTTCATCCTCACCATCTTCGTGGACCTGACCGTGGCCGTGCAGGTGGGCGTGGTCATCGCCTCGCTGCTCTTCATGAAGCGGATGGCGGACGTGACCCATGTCGTGACCCACGCTCCCGGCCTGACCGGCGGAGACGCCGAGGACGATCCCGGCGAGATCACCCAGTCGCGGCGCGGCAAGCGCATCGTGGCCGGACACGAGATCCCCGCGGGAGTCGAGATCTTCGAGGTCAACGGACCGTTCTTCTTCGGAGCCGCGGACAAGATCAAGGACGTCCTCGGCGAGATCGCCAAGCCGCCGAAGTTCTTCATCCTCCGCATGCGCAACGTCCCGGCCATCGACGCCACCGGCATCCATGCCCTCGATCAGATGGCCAAGAAATGCCGCGCGCAGGGGACGATGCTCATCCTCAGCGAGCTCAATCCGCAGCCGCTGCGCGCACTCGTCCGGGCAGGCATCGGCCGGCGCAGCAACCTGGCCCGCACGCTCGACATCGCGCTGAAGCGGACCGAGGCAACGGAGCCGGCGCCGGCGTAGGTGCAGTAACAGTTTGATGTTCACGCGGAGATGCGGAGGAGGAGGATAACAGCGGCGCCTCCGTGACCTCCGCGCCCTCCGCGTGAAACCGTTGCGGGCGCTCGAGAACAATCTCAAAGATGTTGGCGTAGGTTAGGATCGCGTCCATGATCCGCTATCGCCAGGCAGCGTCCGGCGACCACGCCTTCATCGTCGACTTCCAGATCGCCATGGCCCGCGAGACGGAAGACGTCACCCTCGACCGCGACATCTGCAGCCGTGGCGTAGCCGCCGTCTTCGACAACCCGGCCCTCGGCCGTTACTTCGTCGCCGAGGAGGGCGGGCGCGTCGTGGCGTCGCTGCTCATCACGTATGAATGGAGCGACTGGCGCAACGGCAACGTCTGGTGGATCCAGAGCGTCTACGTCGTCCCGGAGGCTCGCGGGCGCGGCATCTACGCGGGGCTGTACAAACACGTGCGGGGCCTCGTCGAAGCCGACCCCTCCCTCCGCGGCATCCGCCTCTACGTCGATCGCCGCAACACCGGCGCCCAGCAGGTCTACACCCGCCTCGGCATGAACGGCGAGCATTACCTCGTCTTCGAATGGATGAAGTGAAGGGCGAAGGGCGAGGGGCGAAGAGGATTCTCGTAGTTCGCCACTCGCCATCACATCCCCCTGCAACTCCTTCGCCCTTCCTCCTTCGCCCTTCGCCCTTCTCCCGTCGGTGTTACTCTTTCGTCGATGAAGCGAGTCTTCGCCATGCTCGCCTGTGCCGCCCTGGCGGCGCCCGCCTTCGCGGACAGCAAGCAGGTGCTCTCTCCCGTCTATCCGATCGACCGGAAGTACAAGTCGATGGAAGGGCCGTCCGCCTCGCAGACCATCTACCTCGGCGACCCGAACCGGCCGGAGCTGGTGTGGATCACCGGCATCCGCACCGAGGTGGTCGGCGAGGATGGCTTCACGCCGGCGCTACCCGAGCTGATGTGCCACGTCAACGTCGACATCGACCCGCTCATGCACCGCACGCTCTTCAACCTGGAGCGGATGCCCATGGCGCGGCTGCTGACGATCTCCCAGGGCATGCTCGCGCCGGCGGGCGGCTTCACGGCGCGCCTGCCGAAAGGCTACGGCGTGCCGTTCACGTCGAGCGAACCGCTGTACGTCATGACCCAGGTGCTCAACCACAACATCGAGCACCCGCACCTCCGGGTGCGCCACCGGGTGACCTTCGAATACACCCGCGACGCCGACCTGAAGGTGCCCCTCCGCCCGCTCTTCAACCTCGGCGCCTCGTCCATGGTCGTGCTCTCCGACCGCCCCAGCGTGTCGGTGGCCATGCCCGACTCCGCCGTCGACCACGGCCCGAGCTGCGCCATGCCCCGCGCCCCGAACGCCAAGGGCATGTCCGCCGACTACACCGATACCCAGGGTCGCAAGCTGACCGGCCACTGGGTCGTGCCGCCCGGCCGGCAGGAGAACCACAGCGACATCGGTATCTTTCTCAACCTCCCCTACGACACGAAGATCCACTACGCCGCCATCCACCTCCATCCCTTCGCCGAGTCGCTGACTCTGCGCGACATCACCGCCGGGACGACCCTCCTCACCGCCCGCGCCAAGAACCCGCAGAAGCGCATCGGCCTCGATCATGTCGACACGATCTACAGCGACGAAGGCATCCCCCTGCTCAAGGGCCACCGCTACGAGCTGGTGAGCGTCTACAACAACACCAGCGGCGTCGATCAGGACTCGATGGCCTCGATGTTCTTCGGCCTCGACGACCCGGAGTTCGCGCGGCCGTCGAAGGTGGAGCTGGCCACGCGGATGAAGGACTGGGCCTCGCAAAAGATCGCCTCCTTCGTCCTGCACACCACGGCCGGCGACCTCCTGGCCACCCTGCAGCGCGACGAAGCGCCGGCCGCGACCAAAGCCTTCGTCCGCCTGCTCCAGGCCAACGCCCTCAACCACGCCCGCGTGGCGCAGACGAACGCCGCCGGCATGAAAGTCGCGGTCGCCTTCCGCGTCCCGGCCACGGACGAGATCAAGGCGGCCATGACCGCACTGGACGGCTATACGCCACAGACCGGCGCCACGGTCGCTCTCTGCCCCCTCGCCAACGACGAGCTATCGTTCGAGCTGCGCGAAGGCGCCGCCCCGCAGGACCACCGCTGCCGCGCCTTCGCCCGCGTCGTCTGGGGCGACACGCTCATCCGCACCATCGCCACCGCCGTCCCGAAAGCACAAGCCACGGTGGAGGTGACCCGGACCGACGTCTTCGGCGACGGCAGCAACCTCGCCGGCATGACGCTCGCGCCGGCCAAGCCGCTCATAGCGTCGAAGTAGAGAACGCGTGCCGAGTGCCGAGGGCCGGGGGCCGAGTGCCGAGGGCTATACTTCAGGCATGTCGAGAGCAGCGCTGCTCCGCGAGCACGACGATTCATCGGACGGCGATCAGATCATCGTCTTCCACGACGTAACGTGGGAAGACTACGAGCGCGTGCTCGAGATTCGCGGCGACAAATCGGCTCCGCGCATCACGTATCTGGAGGGGGAGCTCGAGATCATGAGTCCGCCCAAGGATCACGAGCAGATCAAATCGTTCATCGGACGCCTCCTGGAGACCTGGTGCATCGACCGAGGCATGGAAGTCACGCCGTTCGGCAGTTGGACCCTGAAGGATAAGAAGGAGGAACGCGGCGCCGAAGCGGATGAGTGCTACATCTTCGGCACGGAGCGCCGCGACCGGCCGCATCTGGCGATCGAAGTGGAATGGTCACGCGGCGGCATCGACAAGCTGGAGGTTTACAAGAAGCTCGGCGTCGAAGAAGTGTGGATCTGGCGCAAAGGCGTCATCGACGTCTATGTCTTCGCGGGCAAGCACTTCGAACGAGCACCGCGAAGCGGAATTCTCCCGGGCCTCGACCTCGGGCTCCTGGCATCGATGCTCGACCGCGACACGCTCACCCAGGCGGTACGCGACTTCCGAAAAGCGCTCGCAGAAGAATCATAGGCGACGAATCGGTCGTATTCGATCTCGCGCGGAGACGCGGAGACCGCAGAGAGAAGCCGCGACTCGTCCCTCCGTGCGCTCCGCGTCTCCGCGTGAACCTTCTCTCACCCTTTACCGGTGGGCTGCGACCACCGCCGCCGCCATCGCCAGCTTGTGATCCTGGCTCCAGGGCGGTCCGATGGCCTTTCTCAACTGCGCGAAGTGGGCCTCGAGGTCCCCGATGCGCAGCGCCTCGCCCGCTGCAGCAAACACCTTCTTCGGCTCGAACCAGTGCACGGCCCAGCCGCTCGCTTCGGCCGCGGCGGCCAGCGCTCTGCGGTACATCACCCAGTCGGCAACGTTCCGGGCCCGGTAGTCCGTGATCCGCCCGGCGATGGTCGGCGGCAGCGCCGGGCACTGGCGAAGCGCGACACCGCGGATGCGCCCGGGCAGCGTCATCGTCACGGCGTCCAGGACGAGCTTCGCATGCCGTTCGGCCGACACCCGCACCCGCTCCACCAGCGCCACTGCCTCCTCGATGGGAAGCCTCTGCCCTTCGCTGTGATGCGGAATCTTCGGCAGATCGTCATCCACCAGCTCGACGCGGCGCCGGTCGAGGAGCGTCCCGTCGCCGATGGCCGTCACCAGCACCGCCCACCCACCATGGTCCGAGACTCCGATGATGGCGTCGGCGTTCGACACGACATGCTGGGTTGCCGTCAGTTTTCTTGCGCTGGTCATATTTCTTTCCATTAGCCCGAGGCTGCCGGTGTCCACGCCCTTCCGCGATCGCATTCGCCGGAATCATTCTTTCGCCACCGTCGCCTCCCGCCGATCGCGAACGACGAGCTAGCACGTTTGGGAAGTACCGCGCGGTCTTGAAACGCCAGAGTGAGGCAAGGAGCGGCCGACGATCTACGCGGCGAGACGAGCAATGGCGATCTGCAACAGGCGGTCGTCGAAAAGTCGCAGCTTGCGCTCACCGGCATCCGGCCCGCCCGGCCACGCCCGCAGCCCGGCCTTGATGTCGTTCAGCTCGGGACGCCGGCCCTCGCGCACGAGGAGCCAGTCGACAGTGGCAAGAAGTTCCATGCCGAACGGAGACTCGAACCCCTCGATCTTACGCGATACCCCGCTCGAGCGCGGGAAGGTACGACGCGGCTTCCGATTTCAAGTACGCGGCCACGAGATCTTTCCACCGCGGTAGCACGCCCGTACACAGCGGCACGCCCGCTCACCGGCTCAGCCAGAAACAGCGCCGACCGCCGAGGCGGCTGCCTCCACACAGCACCCGCGAGGCGGACGCTCTTCTCTCCGTGCCGTGCCGCGCGTCAGCGCGCCTTGGCTCTGCTGCCGGCGGCGACTTTCGTCGAGACGGCCTTCGGGGCCTTGCGCTTGGGATCGTCCTTGATCGACGACACGCCCTTCGGCCCCGAGGAGGCGGATGCCTTGCTCGTGCCGGAGCGGCCCTTCGACGGGCCGGAGAGGCTGGCCTTGAGCGCTTCCATGAGGTCGATGACCTGGGCGCGCGGCTGCTCCTCCTCGGCGCTGGTGATCTCCTCCCCTTCGATCTTGCGCTGGATGGTGGCGCGGGTGCGGTCGGCCACTTCGTCGCGGTACTGCTCGGGGTGGAACTCGTCGTTGGCGCCCATCTCGGCGAGCTGGATGGCCATCTTCAGCTCCATGTCCTTGATCACCGGCTCGCCGAGGTCGAGCTCGTCCATGGAGCGGATCTCGTTCGGATAGAAGAGCTGCTGCATCACCAGCCCCTTGCCGACCGGGCGGAGGATGACCAGGTACTGCTTGCCGCGGGCGGCGTACTTGGCCAGCGCCCAGCGGTTGGTCTGTTCGAGGGCCTTGGCCAGCAGGGCATAGGCGCGCTCGCCGCCCTTGTCCGGGGACATGTAGTTCGCCTTCTGGAAGTAGATGGGGTCGATGGCTTCCTTCGGCAGGAACTCGCTGATCTCGATGGTCTGGGTGGCCTTCTCCTCGAGGGCCTTGATCTCCTCGTCGCTGAAGAGGACGTACTGGCCCTTGGCGAACTCGAAGCCCTTGGAGATTTCGCTGCGGTCGATGGTCCGCTCGTCCTTGGGGCAGTAGAGCTGCTGCTGGATGCGGCTGCCGCATTCGGTGTGGATCATGTTGAAGCGGATCTGCTCGCTCGCCTCGGTCGCGGAGAAGAGCTTGACGGGGATGGAGACGAGCCCGAAGGCGATCTGACCAGATGCGAATGCTCTCGGCATGATGACCTCGCGATGACGACGTTCAAAACCGGAACGGGGGGAAGATACTTCCGGAGCCGGGTGCCCAGGAACGTGTGCAATCGTAGCAGATACAATGAGATCCGTGAACGAGCGGTGGGCGAAGATTTACCGTGCCGTGCGCCGCATCCCGAGCGGCAGGGTGGCCACGTACGGCACCATCGCCACCCTGGCCGGACTCGACGGTCACGCCCGCCAGGTCGGCTACGCCCTCCACGCCTGCCCCCCCGGCCTCGACCTTCCCTGGCACCGCGTCGTCAACGCCAAAGGCGAGATCTCCGAGCGCAGCTCCGGCGACTCCCACGAGCTGCAGCGCCACCTGCTCGAGGCCGAAGGCGTGGAGTTCTCGCTGCGCGGCGTGATCGAGATGTGGCGGTTCGCCTGGCGCGCACCGAAGGCTGGAAGGCTGAAAGGCTTGAAGACTGAAAGGGTTCCGGCTCGAAGTGCGGGAAGGCGAGCTACCAAAGGGAAGAAGAAGTAGACGCTCTCCCCTCCTGCTGTTCCTCCTTCGCCCTTCATCCTTCGCCCTTCGCCCTTCATCCTTCGCCCTTCGCCCTTCCTCCCTCGCCCTTCCGTCATAATCCGCGCCGAAGTCAGAACGGATCGTCCGTGAGCTGCTCCTCTTCGCCCTCTTCCTGGTCATGGCCGTCGTCCTCACCTGGCCGATGGCGGTGCGGCTGGAGACGACCGTCTCCGACCTCGGCGATCCGCTGCTCAACGCCTGGATTCTGGACTGGGACCACTACGCCTGGACGCACGGGCGGGCGGTGTACCAGGCGCCGATTTTCTACCCGGCGAAGGATCCCCTCGCCTTCAGCGAGAACCTCTTCGGCGTCGCCCTCGTCACCCTCCCCTTTTACTTCCTCGGCTTCGCTCCGCTGACGATTCACAACATCGCTTTTCTTCTCGGCCTGGCCTTCTGCGGCTACGGCGGGTCCGTCCTGGCCCGGGTCGTCTCGCGTTCGGCGACGGCGGGCCTGATCTGCGGCGCGCTTTTCGCTTTCTGCCAGTTCCGCTGGGATCACCTGCCGCACCTGCAGATCATCTGGAGCGGGTGGCTGCCGCTGATCCTGGCAGCCCTGCTGGTCTACTGGCGCGATCCGCGTCCACGCAACGCGGCGCTGTTCGGGGCCGCCCTGCTGATGAACGGCCTGACCAACATCCACTGGCTGCTCTTCGGCACCACGGCGGCGGGGATCGCGGCGCTGATCCTGGCTCTCATCGCAGGCGGCCGGTCGCTGCGCTTCTGGGTCCCGCTCGTCACGGCCACCGCCATCGCCCTGGCGCTCCTCGTCCCCGTCCTCCTTCCCTACCAGACCGTGTCGAAGCTCTACGGCATGCACCGCGAGCTGGGCGAGGTGATGGACGGCTCGGCCACGTGGGCCGACTGGCTCTGGTCGACGAGCCGCAACGCCACGTGGGGCGGCCTGCCGGACTGGTCGAAGACGAAGCCGGAGCGCCTGCTCTTTCCCGGTATCCTGCCGCTCTTCCTCTCGGCGGCGGGGTTCGTGCTCTACCGCAGGCGCGAAGGCGAGGCGTCGATCGCCATCGAGACCTCGCCGCGCGCACCGCAATGGCTGCTGCGCACGCTCGACCTCGTGATCGTGATCAGTCTCCTCTTCGCCTACATCGGCGCCGTGACGTCGCACTGGGAGCTGAAGCTCGGCAAGCTGCGCATCCTGACCATCGGCAGCGCGGATGTGCCGTTCGTGCTGGCGCTGGTCCTGACGCTGATCCGGCTGACTCTGGCCTTTCCGCACGCCTGGCGGGGCGGCAGGTCGCTCCGCGTGGCCGCCGAGGAGTCGCGCTTCCCGCTCGAGCTGTGGATCGGCGTGGTGTGGGTGGCCGTGGGCGTCCTCGGCTCGCTCGGCCTGAACGCCTTTCTCCACACGGCGCTCTATCACCGCATCCATGCCTTTCAGAGCATCCGCATACCGGCACGCTGGGCCATGATCGCCTACGTGGGTCTCATCGTCACGGGGGCGTACGGCGTGGCCGCGCTCCTGCGGGACCGGTCCATCCGGGCCAGGACGCTCATCATCAGCGCACTGGCCATTGCGACGTTTTTCGACGTACGCACGCGTCTGGTCTGGGAGCACGACACGGCCGTGGAGCCGGTCTACCGCTGGCTGGCGGCCACGAAGCCGAACGGTCCGCTGATCGAGCTGCCGATGAACGACCTGATGCTGCAGTACATCTACACGAGCCGCGACGCCGTGCACCACGCCCAGACCTTCGACGGCGCCTCGGGCTTCTTCCCGCCCCTGCACAACCGGCTCGAGAACCTCTCCGAGAAGACGCCGGTCCCCGACGAGCTCCTGGCCACGCTGGAGGCGAACGGCTGCCGCTTCGTCGTCGTGCACGAGGACTGGCTGCGCGCCACCGGACCCGCCACGCACGACTGGCTGCAACGGAATCTGGCCACGCATCGCCTGGCGTTCCTCCGCCGTTTCGACCACGACATCAGCGGCGACTGGCTCTTCGCTGTGACGAAGGATGTGCCCGACTGGCCGGTGTTTCACGATGACGCCCGAGACGCCGCCGGCCGCACGGCAGACCAAGAACTCTCCTTCCTCCTGGCCGGCAAGCCGACGTGTTCGGCCGCGACCATCGCCCGTATCGACGCGCCGGAGTACAGCGCCGAGGTGCACGTGCCGTTTCCGGTGGCCGGCTGGGCCCTCTCGCCGGACGGCATCCGCTCCGTCGACATCCTCTTCGAGAGCGGCCGCGTCCGGGTTCCCGCCGATCTCGTCGACCGCGGCGACGTGAAGTCGCTCTACCCCTGGTACCCGCGCGTGCCAAAGCCGGGCTTCCAGAAGATCTTCGACAAACGTCCGAAGGGCGTGCGGACCGACACGGACATGTCAGTGGAGATCACCGACGGCAAGGGGCGGAAGACGCAGTTACCGGATGTGATGATCCACTGGCGATGAGTACGCTCAACAATATCCGTGGGTTTACCGAGAAGTTGAGGACCCGCCTGAGTCTGATCAGGAACGCGAACGACTATAAGAAGGTCATCGCGATCTGCGAAGAGGCCCTGCTTAACGAGCCAGACGACAACCTTGTACAGTACATTCTGGCGTATGCGCTCGACAATACGCATCAACGAAAGCGCGCCGCAGAGATCCGTCATCAGATTCTCGAGCACAACCCGGATGACTTCATGGCATTGCGAGGCTTGGCGGACTACTATGCGGAACGTGGAAATGTGACGCTCGCGTGTGAAGCCATGCGTCGTGCGCTGGCGCTCGTGCAGAAAGAAGATGTTCCGCTTCCGCGATGGTTACCCCGCCGGTTTCGCGACCACATCGAGCTGAAATTCGCTGAGATTGCTCGCAACGAGGCCGACTGGCGCCAGTGGGCGGCTGAGTACCTGGCCGTTCACGACGCCGAGCCCGCCGATGGCCAGCCGGTGAACTGAGCGGATTCGTTCCGCACAGCACAGCCCTATACTCCCCCCTCATGCGCCTCAGCATTTACCAACCTGGCGCTGCGCCGCAGCAGCTCCCGGTGACCACACCGCTCGTGTCGCTCGGACGCTCGTCGGAGTGCACGGTGCCGATCCGCGACCGCTTCCTCTCCCGGCGCCACGCCGAGATCCTGCAGGAAGGGGAGCAGTGGTTCGTGCGCGACTGCGGGAGCGTCAACGGGACGCTCCTGAACGGCGCGCGGATCGAGGACCGCCTCCCCCTTCGGGACGGCGACCGCATCACGCTCGGCGATTCCGAGGTGATCATCCATGAGGAGGACGACGCGTCGCAGCTCATCGCCGTGGAGAGCAGCTCGCACGCTACGAACCTGGCCATCCGCGTGGACGACGCCGCCGCCAGCGACAAGGCCGCGGAGCTGACCGCGCGCGTCCTCTCCTCCCTGGCGCTGGAGTTCCTGGAGGACAAGCCGATGAGCGAGCTCTTCGACTTCATCCTCGACAAGGTCGTGGAGGTCCTCACGCCGTCGCGAGCCGCCATCGCCCTCTTCGGCAGCGACCGCACGGCCTTCACGAACGTCCACCTCCGCCGGCAGAACGAGAGCGACTCGACGGACCTCCTCATCAGCCGCACCCTGCTGAACGAAGTGGTGGAAGAGCGGAAGGTGGTCTCGTTCTTCGACTCCTCGAACGACGCCAAGCTGGCCATGGCCGAGTCGATCATCGCCCAGCGCATCCGCTCGGCGGTCTGCGCGCCGTTGCAGGTGGGCGACGCGGTCCTCGGTGTGCTGTATGTCGACTACGTCGGCTCGCGGGGCGCCGTCGGCGAGAGCGAGGCCCGCCTCCTCGGTCACCTTGGCCGGCTGGCGGCGGTGAAGCTGGAGACGACCCGCCTGCGCGACGAGGCCCTGGCCAAGGCCAAGATCGACGAGGAGCTGCGCACGGCCTGGGCCATCCAGAGCCGCCTCCTGCCGGCCTCCCTGCCCCAGATCGACGGCTACACCTTCGCCGGGTCCAATCGCCCCTGCAAGACCGTCAGCGGCGATTACTACGACGTCGTGGTCCGGCCTGACGGCCGCATCTACTTCGTCATCGCCGACGTCAGCGGCAAGGGGATCACCGCCGCGCTGATCATGTCGGCCGTGGCCACCGCCTTCGCCATCTTCACGCGCACCGACCCGAAGCCGGCTGACCTGCTGCGGGAGCTGAACAGCACCCTGGCCCCGCGCACGTCGCCGTCGAAGTTCGTGACCATGATCGCCGGCGTGCTCGACCCGGCCACGGGCGAGATCGAGTTCGCCAACGCCGGCCACGTGCCGCCTCTCGTCGTCTCAACGGACGGAGCGCGCGAGTTGAAGACCACCGACCTCGTCGTCGGCCTCTTCGCCCAGGCCAGCTATCGCAACCAGAGCCTCACCCTCGCTCCCGGCGACGCGCTCGTGCTCTTCACCGACGGCGTCACGGAAGCGGAAGACGCCCGCGAGGAGCAGCTCGGCATCGATCCCATCCGCGAGCTGCTCCAGACCCTGCACGGCCGCACCGCCGATGCGCTCCTCGACACCGTGGCCACCCGCGTCCACGACTACCTCGGCGAGGTCCCGGCCGGCGACGACGTGACGATGCTGGCCGTGGCGCGGGGGTGAGAGGCGACGATTACCGGATCGTGAAGTCCGTCCGCGTGAATCCGATCACCGTGTCTTGCAGGGTCATGAAGGCGCGGGCGATGTAATTGCCCTTCGGGAGCGTGTACCACTGCCGGAACCCGGTGTGGCCGCTGTAGATCGGGTCGAAGAAGAGCTGGCGTTGGGAGAAGGCCAGCCGGTCTCCCCACTCGTTGATGATGCAGACGTAGAGGCCTTCGCCGTGATCCCGCTTCGGCGGCAGGTCCAGCGCCGATACCTCGGACGGGAAGCCGATGGAGAGGTACGCGCCCAGGGAGAAGGGGCTGACCTGGATCTGGAGCGGGACCCCGCCGTTCTCGAGGCCGTCGCGGCTCGTGATGCCGAGGAGCATGCCGTCGTAGTGATCGTGCAGGGCAGGACCGAAACGGCCACGTCCGCGAAGGGCCTGCACGGAACCTCCCTCGAAGGTCACTTCGAGCTTTCCGGCCTCATCGTCGTCGCGGTAAAACCCGAGGATGCACAGCGCGCCGGCCGCGGACTCGCGCCAGACGTCGAGGAACGGGATCGGCTGCACCTTGCCGTTGACGTGAAGCTCGAACCCCTCGCTGGTCGCACCCGAGGCGTCCGAGTGGGGCGCGGTGGACAGCCAGACCGGCACTTCGACGATCTCGCCGGAATGCGCTCCGATGGGCTGCGCTGCCGCCGTGACGGCGGCGGCGCAGGCCAGGATGAGCAGCGTAGCGGGAAGGCGCAGCATCGCCATAGCCTTCACTGCCCGATGGCGAAGTCGCTTCGGGCAAAGCCGAGCTGGTCGTCGTAGCGAACCAGCACCTTCGCCGCGTACTTGCCGACCGGCAGGTCGAACGTCTGGGACAGGCGCACGGGCCTCGATGCATCGACCTTCCCCGCTTCGAGCGTGATGCGCTTCTGCTGGAAGGCGACGACGGAGTTGCCGGAGTAGACGTAGAGCAGCGCCTCCGCTTCGACGTTCTTCCCTTCGCTCAGCGCGAGCAACTCGCGTGTGGCGATGTCGACGTCCAACGCGGCGTGACCGGGCGTGACGGTCGTCGTGGCCGTGAGGCTCACGCCCGTCTGCGGAATGTCATTGGCCAGGATGTCGGCCAGGCGCAGGCCGTCGTTGGGCGCAGTGAGCGGGACCTCTTTCGAGAACGAGGGCCGGTAGGTGACGTCGGCGCCGCCAGGCAGATTGCGAATCTGGACGCGGATGGAATTCGCCTTGCGGACCTCGGCTGTGGGCTTGAACCCGAGGACATACACGACGCGCTGACGATCGGCCAGCGTCTGGATGGCCGTCGACAGGTTGTTCTCGTGCTCGACCACCGTGCCGCCCGTGTCCCGCGTCAGCGTGAAGAGCGATTCATTGTCCGACGCCGTCTGTCCGGGCCGGAGACCGGCGATGTCGATGGCGTCGAGAAACACGCCCGCGGCGGTGTAGTGCCCGGCCAGCTTGCGCAGGTCGCCGCCGATGCGCGGCGGCGGTGAGTCGAACATCTCCTGGTTGAACACGCCGTAAGCGCCGTACGGCGTGAGACTGGGAACGGGCCCGAGTTGCACAGGAGCGAAGACCGGTGGCACCCCGAAGCGGTGCGGTGCCGTCCAGTAACCGTGAATGAAGGCGTCGTCGAAGCCGGAGGAGAACCAGACGACATGCTTCTGCCCCTCCAGCGACGCCATCCGGTCGGCGATTTCCGTGAGCGAGACGATCTGGTCCTGGACCACGTAACGATTCGGCTGCAATGCGAGATCGGCACCGGCCGACTGCATCGTGTGGATTCTCTGAAGCTCGGACGGAAATCCGTTGCTGCCGAAGTCGCGCTCCGGATCCACGAGCGGCCCATTGGGATTCCGCGAGATCGTCAACTGCAGAGGGTCACCTGCGTACTTCGCGCTCATCAGTTTGATCGCGGCGCGCACGATATTGCGGTCGCGGGTAAACGGGACGATCAACTCGAAGCCGTGATTCGACGTATACCGAGCCACCCCGAAGACGTCGCCCGGCAGCGCGTGTTGCAGATACCCCTCGGCCGCCTTCTGCGCCCGGCTCAGCGCGTTCAGCGATGAGAAGAGCATGTCGAACGTGAAGAGATACATCCGCCGCTGCCGCGGATCGGCGGCCGCGGCCGGAGGCAGGTTGGCGAAGTCGACGACGTCGAAGTAGTCCACCTGCTGCGGCTTGCCGTTGACGTAGACCTCGAAGTCGCCGCGGGTGAGACCGCCCACGGCCTTCCCGTCGACCGAGACGTACACCGGGACCTGCACGACCTCCACGGTGGTCACCTCGCGATGGGTGGCGGCCAACGCGCCGCAGGCGATGAGAAGAAGAGCGATTCCGAGTGTAAGGCGGCGAGGTGTCATCGTGATTCTCCTAAGTGTTTGCCAGTGACTCATTCGACGTTCATCTCCGTGTGGGCGAAGCCGAGGACGTCGGCACCCTCGACGCGCACGAGGACCTTGGCGGCAAAGCGGCCGGGAGGGAGGTCGAAGCTCTCCACGAGGTGCAGCGGCTTACTGCCGTCCACCTTGGCCGGGTCGACGGTGATGCGCTTGTCCTGGAAGCCGGCCACACTCCGCCCTGAATAGACGTAGACGAGCACCTCCGCTTCGGCGGTGCCGCGGCCGGCCAGGGCCATCAGCTCGCGGGTCGGAAGCTCCACGTCGACGCTCTTCCCGGTGGCCGTGACCGACGTCGTCACGCCCGTCTGGGCGATGTCGTTCTCGAGGATGTCCGCGAGACGCAGGCCGTCGACGGTCGAGGCCTTGGGCAGGCTCGTCGAGTACGACGGCCGGTAGGTGACCTGCGCTGCCGGCACGTCGCGCACTTTCACGGTGATGGCGTTCTCTTTCCGGCCCGTGTCCCTTGCGTGGAACGACAACACGTACACGACGCGCTGCAGGTTGGTGAGGTGCTGGATGGCTTCGCCAAGGTCGTTGCGGTTGAGCACCACCTGGCCGCCGGTGTCGCGGGCCAGCGTGGTGAGCCCCTCGCTCTCGTGGCTGGAAGACATGGAGTAGCGGTTCCCGGCCACGTCGACGCAGTCGAGAAAGACGCCGGCGCGCGTGAAGCGGCCGTACATCTCTTTCAGCGCGTGCGTGACGCCGGGCTCGGAGATACCCATCGTCGAGCCCGTGCGAAACGGAGCATTCATCTGGCCGTTGCGCCCGAAGGACTGCGGAAAGACCATCGTATTGGCCGGCCCGGCACCATGGATGAGCGTCGTGTCAAAGCCGGCCGTGAGCAGCACGACGTGGCGATTGCCCTCGATGGGCGCCAGGCGGTCGGCGAAGTCGGAGAGATCCTGCACCTCGTCGCTGATCAGGCGCCGGCGCGGGTCGTTGGCCAACTGCGCCGCCACGCTGTCATCGATGAACTGCTGCACCTCGGAGCTCTCGGCGAACTTGTCCGGAGTGAGCGTCTCGGCCCGTTCGGACGGCTCGATGGCCAGGCGGAGCGGATCGCTGGTGGAAGGCGCCGACAGCCGCTGGATGGCGTGCCGGGCCGCAACCCGGTCGCGCGTGAACGGCACCATGAGCTGGATGCCGTGATTCGACGTGTAGGTGCCGACGGCGAAATAGTCGCTGTCGCCGGCGCGCTCGACATACCCGTCGGCCGCCACCTGGGCCCGGGCAATGCTCTTCGGCGTGGAGTAAACGAGGTCGAAGAGCAGCACGTAAAGCCGCCGCTGGCGCACGTCGCGAATGGGCGGCGGCGCGCCGTCCGCCTGCTTGGGGGCCGGCGCGGCGGGGGCGGCGAAGTCGATGACGTCGAAGTAATCGATCCCCTGCGGCTTGCCGTTGACGAAGAGCTCGAACTGATCTTTCGTCAATCCGGCCACCGAGGCGCCGTCGCGTGTGACGTACACCGGGACCTGAACGACCTCGACGTTGGTCACCTCACGGGTGAGCCGGTCGGCGGATGCCGCGGACGCGAGAAGCAGGAAAAGCACCGGGACAATGACTGCGGAGCGCAACTGCACCTGAGGCCTCCGTCTCTGCCGGCGTTGGGGCTGACCCGGCGGAGTGCGGAGGGTATGCCACGCACGACTCACGGCGAATCAACGAGTTACGTGAACGGAATGGGACTCGGTGTCGCCGCGATGGGGCAGGAGCGTCACCGGAAGGCTGCAAGGCTGGAAGGCTGGAAGGCTGAAAGGCTGAAAGGCTGAACGCGAGTTGCTTTTCCCTTCCAGCCTTTCAGCCTTCCAGCCTTCCCACCCTCATCTCTCCCACGTCCCGCTCTTCCCGCCGCTCTTGCGGACGAGCTGGAGGTTGTCGATGACGATTCCCTTTTCGGCGCTCTTGCACATGTCGTAGATGGTCAGCGAGGCCACGGCGCAGGCGGTCATGGCTTCCATCTCCACGCCGGTCTTGCCGTCGCAGCGGACGATGGCGTGGACTTCGATGACGCCGTTGACGGGATCGAGGTCGAAGGTGATGTCGACGGAGTTGAGCTGGAGGGGATGGGCGAGAGGGATGAGCGCCGGAGTCTGCTTCGCGGCCAGGACGCCGGCGACTTTGGCGGTGGTCAGCACGTCGCCCTTGGGCAGGGCCTGCTCGATGAGCTTGCGCAGGGTGTCCGGCTTCATGCGCACCGTGGCCATGGCCATGGCTTCCCGGGCGCTGGTGCGCTTGGCGCCGACGTCGACCATGGAGATGCCGCCCGTTTCGTCGAAGTGCGAAAAGTCTTTCGTCATGACTGCTCCGTGGCCTCCTGCAGATCCTCCGCGGTATTGACGTTGCGCAGCGCCGGCAAATCGCGCTCGTCGAGGACCTCGGTCTCGACTTCGTCCGCCAGTCCGCGCAGGTCCAGCCGCCCGGCGGCGATGCGCTCCGCCAGCCGCGGTGCAACGCGCGGTGCATCGTATCCCGCGCAGAGCGGCTGGAGATGCCCCTCCCACCGCGGCAGGACCAGCGCCGCCCGCGAGGCCGCCGTCCGCGCCACGAGTGTTCGCAGAACTCCGGCCGTGAGCGTCGGGTAGTCGACCGCCAGCACGACGCAGCGCGCCGCCTCTGCGTGCTCCAGCGCACGGAGCACGCCGAATGCGGGCGCCTGCCCCTCGTGCGGCGATTCGAAGATCGTCTCGACCAGTTCCGTGGCCTCCCCGCCGTGGCGTTGCACGGCGTACGCCTTCGCCCCCACCTCGCCCGCCACGCTAGCAAGGTGGGGCAGGAAGAGCGCCGCCTTCGAGCGCCCCATGCGCTCCGAGCGTCCACCGATGAGGATGTAGGTGTTCATGGTTACCGAGGTGACAGGGTTGCTGAGTCCTCGTCGAGAGTACCATCCGCGCGCATGTCCGCATTGCCACGGCCGGCGACGGCATTGTCCGTCAGCGTCATCATCCCGGCGCTGGATGAAGCGGGGCGGATCGGAGCCGCGATCGACTCCGCGTTTGCGGCGGGGGCGCTCGAAGTGCTCGTGGCGGACGGCGGCAGCAGCGACAAGACCGTTGAGATAGCAGCGGCCCATGGCGCGCGGGTCATCGCCGGCGAGCGGATGCGGGCGCGGCAGTGCAACCGCGCCGCTTGCGAAGCGACGGGCGACGTCCTCCTCTTTCTGCACGCCGATTCGCAGCTCCCCGCGGGAGCGTGTGCTGCGGCCGCCGAGGCCATTGCCGGCTGTGCCGGCTTCGGGGGCTTCCGTCTCCAGTTCGCCGAGCGCGCCTGGAAGCTCCGCGTGGCTGCGGCGATGATCAATCTCCGTACGCGCTGGACGAAGGCGCCCTGGGGAGATCAGGGACAGTTCCTCCGCCGCGCCGATTTCCTCCGCGACGGAGGCTTCTGCGAGATTCCCATCATGGAGGACTACGAGCTCGCCGCCCGAATGAAACGGCGCGTGCTCCTCCCGCTCACCGTGACGACGTCGGGACGGCGGTTTCTGGAGAAAGGCCTCTGGCGCACCGCCGCCATCAACTGGAGGATCATCGTGGCGTGGCGGCTCGGTACGGATCCCGAAAAACTGGCGGAGATCTATCGAAGAAACGAGGGGGGACGCTCACGCGGAGACGCGAAGATCACGGAGGATTGAGTTTCCTCTTCGCGTCCTCCGCGTGATGCTTTCGTCAGCTCATAACGGCCGCACAAACACCGCCGGCCTTTCGCCTTACTTCTTCTTTTTCTCTTCGTCCGCCACCTTCTTCGCGTGCCGCGACTGTCCGAGCGAGACGTTGATCGGATTGCTGCGGTCGAGCAGCGGCACGGCGGGACGGGCCCGCATGCCGAGGGACTGGCGGGTCTCGAGGAGGCCGTCGTGGTCCGGAAGCAGCTTCAGACCGGCGTCGGCGGTCTCCACCGCCTTCTTCCGGTTGCCGGCGGCGACGTAGATCTTCGTGAGGTTGGCGTAGTGGTCGCCGTTGTAGAACTGCAGGTCGATGGCGCGCTTGGCCAGGTCGATAGCGGTCTTGTACTTCTTCGAGATGAGCGCGATGCACAGGCCGAAGTACGAGAGGCCCTCGGCCGCCTTCGAGCCGGAGATGGGCGGCTGGTCTTCCGTGCCGTAGACGTCGAGAAAGAGGGTCAGGCCCGCGAGGTAATCCTCGTCGCGGGTGGCGATGATGCCCTGGACGATCTTCTGCGTGGCATCGGACATCAGATGTGCTCCCGCGAGCGGAGGCGCGTCACGTAGCGCTGGATGCGCTCCTTTTCCGCGTCGTTCAGCTCCGCGAACTTCACACCGTACCTCGGCGTCCCGCCGGAGAAGTCTGCACGCAGCACTTCGGCCCTCAGTTGCATCGGCTTGGGGTCTCCCGGCAGATAGAAATGCAGCCGCACGGCGCCTTCGCCGGGCAGCATCTTGTCGACTTCGAGCAGCATGCCGCTGGCGGAGATGTTCAGGCTGCGCCCGAGCACGAAACGCCCGTTCTTCTCCAGCGAGACTTCGATCTTGGTGATGGTGCGCAGGGTGCGGCGGACGGGGATGGCCGTCAGCTTGGCCACCTTGGCGTCGAGCTCATGGCGCTGGAGGGGGCGAAAGATGACGTCGTTGCAGCCGGCGCCGAGGCAGAGATCGGCGTGGTGCGAGGCGTCCTTGTCGCACACGAGCAGCAGGGAGATGGTCCGGGTGTCGTCGATGGCCCGGATCTCGCGGCAGAACTCGGGGGCGGTCATGTCGAAGAGATCGAACCCGAAGACGATCAGGTGCGGCAGCTCGTTCCTGGCCTTCTCCAGCCCATCGCTGCCGGAGAGCGAGGTCATGACGATGGTGTCCCGCCGCCTCAGGATGGTCTCCTGGAACAGCAGCGCACCGCGCGAATGGTCGACGAGGAGGATACGACCGATGTTCATCAGGCGGCGGAGATCTCCCGGAGGCGGGTTACGGCTCGTTTGAGGTCGTCGGCGAGCATGTTGATGTGATTGGCGGTGTTCGACGTTCCGAGGCCGATCCGGATTGCCCCCAGCTCCGCATGCGGCACGCCGAGCGCGTTGAGTATGCGCGAAGGACCGCGCTCGCGCGAACTGCATGCCGACCCTGCGGAGACGGCGAACCGGCGCAGGGCCAGGATCAGGGAGTCAGCTTCAACCCGGTCGAAACTGAGGCTCAGGTTACCCGGCAATCTTAAACGCTGTGGTCCGTTCACGGAAGTGCCGCCGATCTCCCCAAGCACCCGCTCCCGCAGCTTGTCCCGCAGGGCCGCCAGCCGCACACCCTCCTCCGCCATCTCCTCGGCGCGCAGCCGGAAGGCCGCGCCCATGCCCACCACCGCCGGTACGTTGACCGTCCCGGAACGCCGGCCGACCTCCTGCCCGCCCCCCGCCAGGAGCGGCCGCAGGACCGTGTTGCGCCGCACGTAAAGACCGCCGATCCCCTTCGGACCATAGAACTTATGGGCGGACCAGGAGGCCAGATCAACGTTCGTCAGGTCGACCGGCACCTTCCCCACGGCCTGGGTGATGTCGCTGTGAAAGAGGATGCCTCGGCCCCGGCAGAGCGCCCCGATCTCGCCGATGGGATGGAGGACTCCGATCTCGCCATTGGCCGCCTCGATGGAGACGAGCCGCGTGTTCGGGCGCAGCGCCACCTCCACTTGCCCGGCGGTGATGTGCCCTTCCGGGTCGGTGCTGAGGATCGTCAGCTCCGCGCCGGCCTCGCGGGCCCGCTCCAGCGGCCGGAGCACCGAGGTGTGCTCGATCTCGCTCGTGACGGCGTGGTCTCCCGGCTTCAGGACCGCCAGGGCCGTGTTGTTCGCCTCGGTGGCCCCGGCCGTGAAGACGATCTCGTTCGGCTGGGCGCCGAAGAAGCGGGCGATGGTAACGCGCGCGTCTTCGATGGCGTTCGAGGCGCGCCGCCCGAAGTGGTGCGGCGAGGCGGGATTGCCAAAATCAACCGAAAAATACGGGAGCATGGCCTCCACGACCCGGGGATCGCACGGCGTCGTGGCGTGATGATCAAGATAAATCGGGGCTTCCATCGCCCAGCGATGATAGCCCGGGAGGACAGCCGGTCCTCAGGGCAGGACAGAATCCGTCCGTCCGTAGCCGCTTTCTCTCAGCCGGTTTGTGGCACAGTGGATGCGTGTCCGGCGACAAAAAGGAGCCGACATGAAGCTTCGCCACTTCGCCCTCTCCTTCCTCTCGGCAGCCGTCATCACGTTCGCCTTCTCCTGCGCTGCGCACTTCGGCGGCGCCGGGGTGGCCACGACGTTCGGCGACGCGGACTACAGCTCCAATGACAATTACGACGTCAAGATCGTCCAGGCGGAGTCGCCGATGTCGTTCCCGAGGGCGGACAAGGGCTCGATCGACGTCCGGTTCGACATCACCATCAAGAACCACCTGAAGACGCCCGTGCTGATCGACCGGATCTCCCTCCAGAGCATGAGCGGCTCGCTCTACCGTCTCGAAACCTCGACCCGCCGGTACCAGAAGACTATCGAAGCCGGCGCCGAGGAGACGTTCAAGTTCTGGGCTCCCGCCCGCGTGCAGGGGACGATGTTCGACTCGCGCGCCCCGATGGTCGTCCGGGCTGTCGTCGACACAATGGTCGGCGACGCGCAGACCCGCGAGGTCTTCAACCGCGAGGTGAACGACAGCATCGGAGTGGCCGCGCGGATTGGTGGGAATTGAGTGGTCAGTGGTTAGAAGGCGGAGTGGTTAGTGTTAGTGGTTTAGGAGGAGAGGCGAGGGCAGCCTTTCCTAACCACTAACCACTGGCCTCTCTACCCCCGTCTTCTCCTCCGCTTCCTTGGCGGCGGAGCACTCTCATCCGCTCTGCGCACGCGCTGGGCGAACTGCTGCCACTGGCGGTATTGCTCGATGAGACGGCCGGAGGAGAGGGCGAAGAGCTCCAGAAGGGCCAGGGCGTCGTTGAACGGCTCGCGATAGACGAAGCGGATCTGAGAGCGGCGGTCGCTGGGCGGCTCCAGGAGGCGCCAGAGCGTTTCCAGGGCCTGTTCGATTTGGTGACGCGTTCCGGCGGCCAGGGCCATGCGCGCGCAGATGGGCTGGATGAGATCGCGGATGAAGATGATGACGTCGCTGATGCGCATCTTCAGGTCGCGGCGTTTCTCCTCCGCTTCCAGTTCGGTCACGACCCAGGGCAGCAGCAGCACGGACAGGAGCACGGCGTCGGAGATCTTCCGCCCGGCCTGAACGGTGCGGTCCAGGACTTCCGGCATCTTCCAGAAGTACGGCGCCTTGTCGCCGGAGATCGATCGATAGACCTCGGGGAGGAGCGGCTCGAGGAGCGCCGAGTCGACCATGAGACGGAAGGCGCCGCGCGACCAGCCCCGCCGCAGCAGTTCCAGGATCTCCTCCGACACCCGAGGCGGCGAGGCCTTCAGGATCTCGTTCCGGTGGCGGAGGATGGCCGCATAGGTCTCGGTCTCGATGGTGAACTCGAGTCGGGAGGCGAACTCGATGGCACGCATCATCCGCACCGGGTCTTCGCGGAAGCGGACGTCGGGCTCGCCGATGACCCGGATGTGCTTCGTCTCCATGTCGGAGAGACCGCCCACATAGTCGATCACGGAGAAGTCGGCGATGTTGTAGAAGAGGGCGTTGACGGTGAAGTCGCGGCGCCGCGCGTCCTGCAGCGGCGAGCCGAAGGTGTTGTCGTCGGTAATGAGGAAGTCTTCGGCCTCCTCGTCCGCCGCGCTCCGCTCCGGCTCGCGCCGGAAGGTGGCCACCTCCACGATCATGTCCTGGAAGATGATGTGCACGAGCCGGAAGCGGCGGCCGATGATCCGGCTGTTGCGGAAGAGCCGCCGGATCTCCATGGGATGGGCGTCCGTGGCCACGTCGAAGTCCTTCGGCGTCCGGTTCATGAGCAGATCGCGCACGCTGCCGCCGCAGAGATACGCGCGGTAGCCGCTGCGGTGCAAACGGTAGAGGACCTTCAGGACGTTCTCGGGAATGCGCCGCCGGGAGATGGTGTGCTCGCTGCGGTCGATGACCTGCGCTTCCGACCCGCCGGCGCTCAACGGCGCCTCCGCCGCCACGACGATCGGCTCGTCGTCCGGCCGCGCCGCCGGTTCCGGCAACGGGGAGGGGGTCGGTAGTTCGGGATCTTCGGTCATCGCTGGACTGGGTATCGGGTATCAGGTATCGGGTGTCGGGAATCAGGGATCAACGCTCCGATACCCGATACCCGTCACCCGATACCCATTTCAAGGGCTCAACTCGCTATCGGAGTCATTCGGCAGCCGCGGTTCGTCGTGGTAGTGGTAGCGGCTGTCGACGATGAAGAACGTGCGGTCCCAGCGCGTCTGGGTGAAGAAGTGATAGGCCACATAGCCCAGCTCGTGCAGGCGCTGAGCGGTCGTTTCGTCGGTGCTCGTCTGCGGCCCGTGGAACGACCAGTACACCATGAACGCGCGGCCCTTGATGAGGGCGCGCGGTACAGTGCCCCAGTACCGCGAGTCGCTGGAGAAGTCGCGGTTGTCGCCCATGGCCCAATACTCGTCCTCGGGCACTGTGAACGCCGACATCTGGTCGCGGGAGCGGAAGGGCTCGATCTGCATGGCCGAATAGGGAAAGACCCGCGGATCGCGGTGGACGACGTACGGCTCGTCGAGCGGCTTGCCGTTGATGTAGACCACCCGGTCCTTGATGGAGACCGTGTCGCCCGGCAGGCCAATGACGCGCTTGACGTAGTCCGTCTCCGGTCCCTTCGGGTAGCGGAAGACGATGATGTCCCCGCGGCGGATGTCGCGCAGGGGCAGGAGCTTCTGCAGTGCCCCGGCGACGGGGCCGTAGATGAATTTGTTGACGATGAGGTGATCGCCGATCTTGAGGTTGTCCTCCATCGAGCCGGTCGGAATCTTGAAGGCCTGGAAGACGAAGATACGGGCGAAATTGACGAAGATGAAGGCGATCAGGAGCGCTTCGTAATACTCGCGAAACGTCGACTTC
>CAZYTO010000020.1:0-33245 GCA_964650405.1 uncultured Thermoanaerobaculia bacterium
TTCATCAGGCTGACCATGTTCGTGAGGCCGATCGAGTCGATGTCGAACACCGCCGTGGCCTCGGGGTACGGCCCCATCTTCGGAGGATCTCCGGTGATGAGAAGCATGTTCCGGAGGCCGAGGGCCGCACAGCCGAGGAGGTCGGAGTGCATGCCGAGAAGGTTGCGGTCGCGGCAGCAGTAGTGGAGGACGGTCTCGATGCCGACGCGTTGCTGGAGGAGGACCGCGACGGCGATGGCGCCCATGCGATTCTGTGCGCGCGGCCCGTCGGGGACGTTGACGGCATCGACGCCGGCGGTCTTGATGGACCGCACGGACTCCACGAGCTTGTCCGGGTTCGGACCCTTGGGCGGGGTGATCTCGATGGTGGTGACGAACTCGCCGGCGGCAATCTTCCGGCCCCAGTTCGAGCGCTGGGCCAGCGGCTTCGGCTGGTATCCCGGCTCCCCCGGTCCTTCGCCGTTGCGCTCCACGACGACGAAGCTGCGCCGCGGCGAGAGCGGCCGCACGGCATCCGCCATCATCTTGATGTGCTCCGGCGTCGTGCCGCAGCAGCCGCCCAGGAACTTCACGCCCTTGTGGATCAGGCGCTTGGCGTACTTGGCCATGTAATCGGGGGAGGCCATGTACATCTGCCGGCCGTTGACGTCGCGGGGAAGACCGGCGTTCGGCTGGCAGGAGATCTTCTTGACCGTGGCGTTGTTCATCTCCTCGACCGCGTCGAGGAGCACGTCCGGCCCGACCGAGCAATTGAGGCCGATGACGTCGGCGCCGGCCCGGTCCAGCCGCTGCGCGATGGCCCGGGGTTCGTCGCCATAGATCGTGCGGACGTCGGTGCCGATGGTCATTTGGGCGATGATGGGGAGCGAGCAGACGTCGCGGATGGCCAGGATGCCCTGCTCGATCTCGGCGATGTTCGAGAACGTCTCCAGGACAAACAGGTCGATGCCGCCGTCGCGAAGGGCCTGGGCCTGTTCCTGGAAGAACTCACGCGCCTCCTCCGTCGAGGTCGGGCCGTAGGGCTCGATGCGGATTCCGAGCGGACCGATGGCGCCGGCCACGTAGACGGAGTCCCCCGCCGCCTTGCGGGCGATCTCCACCGCCTTCCGGTTGATGTCGCGCAGCTCGTCCTCGATGCCGAAGCTGCGGAGCTTCAGCCGGTTCGCGCCGTAGGTGTTGGTCTCCAGGATCTCGGCGCCGGCCCGGACGTACTGCTTGTGCACCTCCAGCACGATCTCCGGATTGCGGAGATTCAGCTCGTCGTAGCACTTGTTGATGAACACGCCCTTGGCATAGAGCATCGTCCCCATCGCCCCGTCGAAGAGGTAGACGTGCTCGTCGGCAATGGCCTGAATGAAGTCTTGCATTTCGCTGGTCGCTGGTCGCTGGTCGTTGGTTGCTGCTCGCTGTCCGTTGTTCGTTGTTCATCCGTCCTCACGAACAAAGACAACGACCAACGGACAACGAAAAAAGGCCCCACGCCGGAATCGACGTGGGGCCACGAAAAAAGCAGGTTTCGTCTGGCGGCGATTTAGCTTTTTTTAAGCTGGTTGCAAGCGGCCCCAAATCAATCCAGCAGGTAGAGCGTAGGACTGAGGGGGGAGGGTTGTCAAACCGCCGAGGGCTCCTCGGCGAGCGCCTCTACCGCTCGTAGTCGCATAGCGCCCGCACCCGCCCACGGGGGTTCGGCACGACGCAGTCGTGCCCTACACCCCCTTCCAGCCTTTCAACCTTCCAGCCTTTCGGCCTTTCCCCCACCCCGCTCGCCCCCATGCAATGCGCGCTCATTGCTTTGTGTTCACGCCACCGAACCCGAACGACTCCGTCCGACAAGCGCTGACAAACGATGAATCGCAAGAAGGTTTTCCAGGAAATCAAGGTCTTCGCCATCATGCTGCTGGTGATCTGCTCGCTCCGTTCGGCCCTGGCCGACTGGAACGACGTCCCCACCGGCTCGATGAAGCCGACCATCGAAGAAGGCGATCGGGTGGTCGTCAACAAGCTCGCCTACGACCTCAAGGTCCCCTTCACCACCTATGAGATCGCCAAGTGGGGAGATCCGAAGCGGGGCGACATCGTCGTCCTCTTCTCGCCGGTGGACGGCACCCGCCTGGTCAAGCGCGTCATCGGCACGCCGGGAGACAAGGTGGAACTGCGCGAGAACCAGCTCTATGTGAACGGCCAACTGCAGAAGTGGAAGCCGATCGGTGCCGCCACGGATACGGACGAGAGCGGCGCCTTTGTCGTCGAGGAGCTGCTCTCCGGCCATCCGCACAAGGTCATGTTCATGCCGCCGGGCTTCCCCGCCATGCGCTCCTATCCCCTGACCACCGTCCCGGCCGGCTACTACTTCGTCATGGGCGACAACCGCGACAACAGCAACGACAGCCGTTACATCGGGCTGATCGAGCGCCACCGCATCGTCGGCCGCGCGCTGTGGGTGGCCTTCTCGTTCGACCGCCTGCACCACTACGCGCCGCGGTTCAGCCGCTGGGGCCAGAAGTTGAATTGATTCGCTGATCGCTGGTCGCGGATCGCTGGTGGTTGATCTGGTAGTCGCTGGTCCCTTGTGACTGTTAGCTGGTCGCGGGATCGGCAGCCGCTGATCGTCGTCGCTCCTCAGCCTCTCCCGAACTTCTTCTCCAGGCCGGCCAGGACGCCGTCGATGGTCACGGTGTAGCCGATGACGAAGCGGGCCACGAAGCGGAAGAGCGGGTTGTAGATCTCGCCGTTTTCCGTGATGGTCACGTCGCAGGAATCGCCGGAGGCTGGGGCGAGCTGCCACGTCCAGGAGCCGCCGAAGGGCAGATTCCGGTCGGCGACCGTCGTGACCAGGCGATCGGGGGCGTGCTCTTCCGTCGCTTCGAGGGTGATGGCTTGGTTGTGGCTGTCGATCTCGCGCCACGTCCGGCGGCCGTCACGAGGCGGCAGCAGCTCCACCTTCACGTCACGCCAGGAAGGGTAGGCCTCGACGGCCGTGATGGCGGCCCACACCTGCTCGGGCCTGGCGTGGACCCGGCGCGTCCGGGTGGCGGTGTGCTTGACGGGGAGGAGGGCTCCGACGGCGAGGATGACGGCAATCAGGGCCAGCAGGACGCCGAGGATGATTAGAGACGTTTTCATGATGCGGGAACATGCTAGCCTGTTCCGGCAGTTTTCCGTCCCGACAGATCACCAAGGAGGCCCAGACGCCATGCGCAAATGGCTCATCACGGCTGGAGGCTCGATGCTCGTTGCTTCGATCGCCTGCGGCCAGTACAAGACGAATCAGGCTCCGCCGCCCGCGGCGGTGACCCCGGCCCCGGCGGCAACGCCGGCCGCCGCAGCTCCCGCCACCCCGCCCCCGCCCATCATCAACACCGATCCGAACGAGGCCGCGCGCCGCATCATGCGCGACGAGGCCGTGAAGATGGTGAAGGACGGCAAGGCGGTCTGGGTCGACGTCCGCGGCAAGGACCAGTACGACATCGAGCACATCAAGGGCGCCATCAATTACCCGCTGCAGGACCTCGAGACCGACCTCGGAGCCGACAAGGCGGCGGCCAAGCTGCCCAAGAACAAGTTCCTGATCACCTACTGTGCTTGAATGAACGAGCATACGAGCGCCCGGGCGGTGCTCGACATGAACGGAAAAGGCATTCAGAACACGGCCGCCCTTCTCGGCGGCTGGAACGGGTGGAAGTCGGCGGGACTTCCGACCGAAGGCAATCCGGCCGCAGCGGCCACGACTCCTCCACCTCCCGCCACTCCGAAGAAGAATTAGTCAGGAACCTGATGCGGAAACTCGTCCTCACGGCCACCGTCGCTGCCCTTGGCGCGACGGTGGCGTTTGCCCAGTACAAAGTCCCTAGCAGCGGCACCGGCCATATCGGCTTGCCGCAGCAGGGGAACTCCGGTCCGCTGCAGATCACCACGGCGAACCAGCAGCCCCAGTCCATCTCCCAGGCCCCGCGCATCGGACGCGCCGAGGCCCAGAAGCTGGTCAAGAGCGGCAAGGCCGTCTACATCGACGTGCGCCCCCGGGAGACATACGACAAGGGCCACCTGCCGGGCGCCCTCAGCATCCCGGGAAGCCAGCTCCTCTACCGCCTGCAGGAACTGCCGCCGAAGAAGATGCTCATCACGTACTGCGCCTGTGTGGAAGAGCACACGGCGGCCGTGGCGGTTCTGAACCTCGAGGCTCACAACATCAAGAACGCCGCGGCCCTCACCGGCGGCTGGAATGATTGGAAGGCCGCCGGTCTGCCCATCGAAGTCACCGGCGCCCCGCACTGAGCCCGGGAAGAGCGGCCCGGAAACGTGTGCCTTCCGGTTACGTATGAGAGAGTTGCGGTAGGGAGGCTCTCATGCGAGACCAGGTGAACGTTCTGGGCTGGCTCTTCATCGCCTTCGGCGTGATCACGATCATCGTGGCGTTGTGCGTCTTCGCCATCGTGACCGGCAGCGGCATGGCCAGCGGCGATCACACGGCGGTTCTGATCACCGGCACCGTCGGTACGGCCATCCTCGTCTTCCTGATCATCCTGGCCCTGCCCAACCTGATCACGGGCTGGGGCCTGCTCAAGCTCCGCCCCTGGGCGCGCATCCTCGCCCTCATCCTGGCCGCACTCCACGTCTTCGCCTTCCCCTTCGGCACGCTGCTCTGCGTCTACGCGTTCTACGTGCTGCTGAAGGACGAAGCGGTCCGGCTGTTCCAGTACGGGTACTGAAGATTCGCTTAATCGCTTAATCGCTTATTCGCGTAGTCGCTCCCCCTCACCGCCCCACCACCTTCGTCCGGATCGGGGTGAACTTGTTCTCCTTGCCGAAGTGGCCGGCCAGATAGGCGATGATGACCGGCTTGTCCGCCTCGGAGACGGTCGCGCCCCAACGCATCATCTTTTCGACGGTGGCGGTCCACTGCTTCTCGGTGAGCTGCTGCTGCATGAGCATGTCGGCGGAGTGGCAGCGGTAGCAGGCCGCCTCGGTCTGCGACTTTCCCTTGCCGTCGGGAAGGGTGTGGAACTGCGTGCCGAGCTTCGGCAGCGGTTTCGTCGCACCGAGGGATGCCAGAGCGATGGTGAGCACGAGGACGAGGAGAGTGCGCTTCATGCCCTCACCTCGACCTCGGCCGCGTGCCAGGAGTTGAAGAAGTAGCCGCTGGGATTCCAGACCGATTCGCGCGGCTGGACGGCGCCGCGCGAATCGGTGGCGCGCGCCACGAGCGTCGTCTTCCCCGGTTTGGCCGGCGTCCAGGAAAGGGACCATCGCCGCCACGCCCAGGGGTCGTGGCGCGGATCGAGCGTCGCGTCATGCCAGGTGGCGCCGTCGTCGTCGCTCACCTCGACTTTCGCGATGTCCGGCGCGCCGCTGAAGGCGAAGCCGGCGATCGTCGCCGTCTTTCCGGCCCGGGCGTGCTTCGGAGCGGTGGTGATGTTCGATTTCACGAAGAGCTCCGTGACCGGCTGCATCTCCTCCGGCTTCACCGGCACTCCGGGCGCTCCCGGGCTCACCGGATAGCGATAGGCCGTCTCCATGTAGAAGCCTTTGGCCGGTTCTGTCTGGGGAGAAAGGCGGATGACCCACTTCATCCAGTGGTCGCCGGCCCATCCGGGAACGACCAGCCGGAGGGGTGCGCCGTGAACGATCGGTAACGGCTCGCCGTTCATCTCCCATGCAAGAATGGAATCTTCCAGCGCTTTTTTCATCTCGATCGAACGGTGGAACGGGGGGACCTTGTCCGGCGGATCGTCCGAGCCAAATGTATGTAAATGCAGGGCTGTATCCTTGACCTGGGCAGCCTGGAGGACGTCGCGGACGCGGACGCCGCGCCACTTCGCGTTGCCGACGGCACCGAATTGCCACTGGACACCGGGGACCGTAGGCGTGTAGAGTCCCCGACCGTTGCCTGCACATTGCAGGACGCACGTGACGTCAGTCACGGGCAGTTTTCGCAAATCTGCGAGACTGAAAGCCGTTGGTTTCTCCACTTCGCCGTCTACCGTCAAACGCCATGTTTTGAGGTCGGGAGTGCGCGGGATCCAGTGGCTGCGGACGAAGAACAACTCGTTCGGTGTGAGGTAATCAGTCAACAGCTCCAGCGGCGTCTCCGCATCGACGGCATAGCCGTTCATCTGCAGCATGTGCCCACCCGCTCGACGCGCGTGCGTTTGGGCGGCGGCGGCCAGTGCTGACGGAGCGAGAGACGCGGCAGCAGAGAGAGCAAGGAAACGTCGACGATCGACAGACATGACCATGAGTTTATCGCTGTGCTTACCACATTCGACCCTGAACTGCGCGGAATGCGCGGAAAAGATCTCGTCCGCCGTCAATCACTTGGTGGAGGTTCCCCGCAAGCTGGTCCGTGTTTTGCCCTACGCCGTCAACCAGATGAAGCGCGAGCGCGCCAAGGAAACGGGAAGGCCGTGTAAAGACGACTTTCGAGTCATCTGCACGTGCCAGGTCCACGCGCGCCGCGAGCGCTCGTGGTGGCGGCGGGGAATCCGCGTCGTGCGGAATGCCTCGACGCGCACCCGCAGCGTGGCCCTGCTGGTCGGACTTCCGCTCGTCTTCGGTGCGGGCTGGGTGCCGCTGGAGACGATCAACAACTACACGTCGGTGGCGCGCAATCTCACGCCGCCGGTGTCGCACGTGCGCGACCTGGTCACGCCGACGTTCCACATCTTCACCACGGCCCGCGTGCGCCGCGATTTCCTGAGCGCGCGACCGGAAGCGCAGACGATGACGCTGGAGATCACGAAGGAAGCGTTCTTCCGCGCCCACGTGCCGTACGGCGCGATCATCTACCGCGAAGCACGGCGCAACAACCTGCCTCCGGAGCTGGTGGCGGCGGTCGTGGAGTCGGAGAGCGATTTCCGCCCGCGGCTGCAGTCGAACAAGAACGCCCTCGGCCTCATGCAGATCGTGCCGGAGACGGGACGTCTCATGGGCGCGGAGAATCTCTTCAATCCGGAAGAGAACATCGCCGCAGGGACGAAGTACCTTCGCTATCTCTTCGACCGTTTCGGCGATGAGAAGCTCGTGCTGGCCGCCTACAACGCCGGTGAGGGAAACATCGAGCGCTTCGGCGGCGTACCGCCGTTCCCGGAGACGCTCACCTACCTCGAGCGCGTCGCCCAGCGCCGCACGGAATACGCCCAGCGGGTGCGCGGCAACTTCCTGGCCTCGTCGAAGATGAACACGGCTGTGGCGCAGTAAGCCGGAGTGGTGGACGGACGGGAACCTCCCGTCCTCCACTGCGGATCTCGTTCTGGGCCCAATCGAAGCGCGAGGCCTTGTCTCACCCGGCACCGAGGACGGCTACAATGCGCCGGCATGGAGCGCCCGCAAGAGCGCCGCGAGTTCCAGCGGCTGAATCTCGAACCACCTATCCCGGCGACCCTTGGTCTCGTCGCTGTATCCATTCTGGAGATCGGTGTGCTCGGCGCGCGCGTCCACCACACCGCGCCCGTCGACGCCCACAAGACGGAGCTGCACTTCCGTCATCACGATCACGAGATCTCGCTGAAGTGCGAGCTCGTGCGCACGAGCGAGAAGCACGATGCGTACTCCGGCACCGAATTCGAGTCCGGCCTTCGTTTCGTGGCCGCGGTGGCAGCCTCGGGTGACCGCCTGCGCGAGATGCTGAGCGAGCTGGTCACGGCCGAGCTCGAGCGCCGCCGCGACCTGTCGATGCGCGGCATCGGGCCCGCCGTCGACGGCGATCGCACCGTACGGGGGAAGGACGCCGGCTACCTCTGCTACCGGCTCGACAAGGACGGCTGGTCGCGGCACCGCGTCTTTCTTCCCGAGCAGCCCTCCGTGGGCTTCACCGTGGCCCGGTCCGTCGAAAGCGAGGAAATGCGGCGGCTCTGCGCCGTGTACGAAGCGAGCGACGAGGAAGGGCGGCGGCTCATCCGCCTCTTCGCCGAGCTCTCGATCAGCGACGCGCTGCAGATTCCGCCGGTCGCGTAGTGTCCTCGTCGCCGGCCGCTGCCTCCTGCGCGACGGGGAGCGTGAAAAAGAACTGCGTCCCCACATCGGGTGTGCTCTCCACCCAGATCCTGCCGCGGTGCGATTCCACGATGCCCTTCGCGATCGGCAGGCCCAGACCGGCACCCAGACGGGCCGTCCGCTTGGCCTGCCAGTAGGGGTTGAAGATCTTGCCCAGGTTCTCCGGCTGGATGCCGTGGCCCGTGTCGCTCACCGTAACCAGCACCTGCGACTGGTCATCGTCCTGATCAAAGCGGTCGGCGCGGAACGAGATCACGCCGCCGGCCGGCGTGAACTTCAGGGCGTTGCCGATGAGATTCGACAGCACCTGCATGATGCGGTGGTGGTCCGCCAGGACGTGCGGCACGCCGTCCGCGATGGTGGAGTGGAAGGAGATCGCGCTCGTCGCCGCCTGGGCCTTGAACAGCTCGTAGGCCTCCCCGAAGAGCTTTTCCACCTCCACGGGCTTCGGATCGATGGGAAGCTGCTTGCCGCCTTCCAGCCGGGTGACGTCGAGCAGGTCGTCGATGAGCGCGCGCATGCGCCGGGCCGAGACGCTGATGGCATCCACCTGCTCGCGGTCCTCGGCGGGGACGTGCTCCGAGATCTGCAGGAGCTGCGCGCCGAGCATGATCGCGTTGAGCGGATTGCGCAGGTCGTGCGAGACGATGGCCAGCACTTCCTCGCGAGCCCGGACGGCCTGCTGCGATTCCTGGTAAAGCCCGGCGTTGTCGACGGCCAGCGACCCGTGACGCGCCAGTTGCGCTGCCGTGCCGGCGTCGTCCCGGGTGAAGACCCGTCCCTCCGGCGCCGTCATGAGCAGCACGCCGATGGTCTGTCCGCGGCTGACCAGCGGAATGGCCAGCATAGAGCGGGGCGAGGCGGGCGTGTCGGGGCTGAAGTAGTCGATGAGCGGAGAGGCCGGCCCGATGAGGCGCGTCTCGCGCTCTTGAAGGATCTCGGCCAGCGCTTGCGGCACGTCGTCGACCGTTTCGCCCACGCGGGCCAGCATGGCGCTCTCCTTCACGCGCTCGCGATGGGCCGCGGCCGCCCGCCGGAGCCCTCCACCCGGTTCGACGAGGTCGATCACGCACGACTCGGCCAGGTTCGGCACGACCAGCCGGGCGAAGCGCAGGGTCGTCTGCTCGAGGTCGAGGGAGACGGTCAGTTCCTGCGCCGCCGCGGCGATGAACGCGGCCCGGCGTTCCTCCCGCTCCGCCGTGGCGCGGGCCGTCTTCGCGTCCGCGGCCTCACGCTCCGCCTCCCGCCGCCGGCCCATGGCCTCACGGGCCAGGAGCCGCATCTGCCGGCCCAGCCCGGCCACGAGCAGCGCCGAGGTGAGCGCCAGCAGGGTCAGGACCACGGTGAGCGTCACGTTGAGGCGCTCGGCGTCGCGGATGCGCCGGTAACGGTCCTCGATGGAGTTCTCGATGGCCGTCTCGAGCTTATTGGCCGACTGGATCAAATCCTCGTATTTCGGATGGCGCTCGAAGAGGCGGTCGGCGAAGACCTCCGTCGGGATCGGGCGAAGGAAGCCGCCGCTCTCCACCGCTTCGTGCCATCGATCCGAGTTCTTCTTGAGAGTCTCGAGCTCTTTGCCCGTATCGGCGCTCAGTCGCGGAGCCAGGCGCCGCAACGTCGCCACCTCGCCGCGGTCCAGATCGAGCAGGTGCAGGTACTCCGTGCGGTACTGGCCCTGCTTTGTGACCTGGTAGGCGATGAGCTTGTCGAGCTCGGCCGACAGGTTCAACTGCAGCATGCCCGCCGCGTGCCGTGCCGGCTCGCATTCCTTCGTCACCTCGGTCCGCAGGCGTGACGTCCGCCGCTCGCCGAGGATGGGCAGCACGGCCAGAGAGACGAGCGAGATGATGATGAACGCCACCGGCAGCACGGTCGTCCACGTGCTCTCCGGCCCCACCCGCCAGATGCTGCGCCGTTCCTGCCGTCTGCGTTCGTTCGCCATGTTCCTTCGTGGACGTTTCGACACGTGCAGCAATATGCTTGCCTTCGCCACCGGGTCCGACTACTTATGACTTCCAACGACCGCAGAGAGTTTCAACGTCTTCACCTAGCCAAGCCAATCCTTGCTCAGCTCGGAGACGGCAGCGCCCTCATCCTCGACATCGGCGTGGGCGGCGCACTGGTCGAGCACCATGGCCACCTCGAGGCCGGCGACCAGATGCGTCTGCAGTTCCGCTGGAAGGGGGAGGATGTCAGCTTCGAGTGCGTGGTCATCCGTTCCCGCGTCGTGCGCGACCGGCCGGGTCTGGAAACGGTGCGGTCGCACACCGGCCTGCGCTTCCTCGAAGCCCGTGGCCGCTCCGAGGAGCATCTCAACGACATGATGGCCACGTTCGTCGGCCGTGTCCTTTCCGCGCAGCGGGCCAATGCCAGCGGCGCCGGCGGCGGCCCCGACGCCCTCACGCTTGCCCAGCTCGGCGCCGCCCGGCGGGCGCGCTCGGAAGGGTGGCTGACCTATCGCTGGGCGGACGGCGACTGGACCATCACCCCGTCCGCGTCTCCGCTGCAGCCGGAGGACGGCTTCACCGTCGCCGCCTACGAGGACGAGGACGAGCTGCGCGAGCTTTGCGAGACGTACGAGACGGCCAACGACGAGGGGCGGCGCCTGATCCGGCTGGTGGCAGAGCTGAGCGCGAAGAACGTCAAGCCCATCTAAGCGACTAAGCGACTAAGCGACTAAGCGAATTCAGCTCGCAGAAGCTCCCGACGATCCGGTCCGCCGCGGAAACGTCCTGCGGCAGCCGCGCGTGGGCGGCGCGGACGGCGACACAGAACATCCCCGCCGCCTTCGCCGCCAGGACGCCGACGCGCGAGTCCTCGAACACGATGCACTCCCCCGGCGCGACGCCGAGCGCTTCGGCCGTCACGAGATACGCCTCCGGATGCGGTTTGGCGTGTGTGACCATGCTGCCGTCGACGATCGTGGCGAAGGCGTCCCGAAGCCCGAACCGGCGGAGGATGGCATCGATCTCCGGGCCCACCGCGGACGAGGTCACCGCCAGGATCAGCCCCTGCTGCTGCAGCGCCCGCACGACCTTCTCCACGCACGGCAGCAGCACCAAGGGAGAGCGCTCGCAGGCCGCACGGAAGTACCTCTGCCGCTTCGCCAGCAGCTCATCGGCAGGAGCGGTCCAGCCGAAGATGGCCCGCATCTCCCCGATCTCGTCGAGAATCCGCCGCCCCGACTCGAAGCGGATCCACTCCGGCAACTGCTCGTAATCGCTTCCCATCTCCCGGCACAGCTCCGCGCTCGCCGCCGTGTGCTGCGGCTCGAGGTCGATCATGGTCTGGTCGAAGTCGAAGAGGGCGGCTTTCGTTGGCCGTTGTTCGTTGTTCGTTGTTCGTGGTTCGTTGGTCATCGCGGGGTATCGGGTATCAAGGTATCGAGTATCGGCCTCAGCGACTAGCGATCAGCGATTAGCGAACTATAGTGTCGTGTACGTGGACCCCGACTTCACCCGCATCATGCTGCGCGTCGCGGCCATTGGGCTCTTCATCGGCGGCGTCGGTGCGGCGGCGCTCTCCGTCGCCTTCCGGGCCTATGGAAGGGACAAACCGCGCGAGATCCGCGGCGCTCTCTGGATGGCGGCGTTCCTGGCCTTCGTGCTGATCGGCTGCGTGGTGCTGCTGCGCATCTCGTTCGTAAAGCACTGACGCGAAAGAGTCAAACGACGCCTCTGGCGCGCAGCGCCGCGATCTCCGCCCGCCGGTAGCCCAGCTCCCGCAGGATGCGATCGGTGTGCTCTCCCAGCGCCGGCGGCGCGCTGCCGGGCGAGCGGCGTTTTCCGTCCACCTTCACCGGATTGCGCAGCGCTTCATACGTCCCCAGCTCCGGATGCTCCACCGTACCGGCCAGCGCCCGGCCGCCCTCGGTGCGCAGCGCCTCGCGCACGCCGCGCACGAGGGAAGCGGGGATGGCTGCTCGGCGGCAGCGCTGCACCCAGAGGGCGGCCTTCTTCGTGCGGAAGGCCGATTCCAGGGCCGCGATCAGCTCCCCGCGGTGTGCGACCCGATCCGCGTTTGTGGCGAAGCGCGGGTCGCCGGCCAGCTCCTCGCTCTCCAGCACGCGCGTGCAGAGGAGCTGGAAGTGGCGGTCCGTTCCCACGCCGATGGCGAACGGCCGGTCGCTGGCGTGGAAGAGCTGGTACGGCACGATGGACGCGTGGGCGTTTCCGTAGCGTCCCGCCTCGCGGCCGGTGACCTGGGCGCTCTGGGCGACGTTGACCAGCGAGGCCACCGTGGCCCCGAAGAGCGAGACCTCCAGGGATGCGCCGGAGCCCTTCACCAGCGCCGAGCAGATCGCCCCGAAGGCGTAGTGCGCTGTCAGCACGTCGCTCAGGGCCACCCCGGCCTTCATCGGGTCGCCGCTGGCCTCTCCCGTGATGGCCATCAATCCGGAGCCCGCCTGCGCCAGGAGGTCGTACCCGGGCACGTCCCTTTCGGCCGTATCCGCGTCGTAGCCGCGGATGGTGCAGTGCACGGCCTTCGGCTGGATGGAGCGCGGATCGGGAAAGCCCAGGGCCCGCTTCTGTGCATCGAGGAAGTTGTCCACCACGACGTCTGCCCGCGCCATCAGCTCCCGGGCGATGGCCGCCCCTTCCTCCGTCTTCAGATTCAGGGTCAGCGACTCCTTGCTGCGGTTGATGGAGAGAAAGTACGTCGAGATCCCGTGCACGAACGGCGGCCCCCACCGCCGCGTCTCGTCGCCCCGCCCCGGCTCCTCGACCTTGATGACCCGCGCCCCGTTGTCGGCCAGGAGCTGGGTGCACAGCGGCCCGGCCAGCACGCGCGAGAAGTCGGCCACGGTGATACCGGAGAGAGGGCGGCCGGAATCGGCGGTCTTCGCTCGTCGCAATCCGTGCGCTTTCACGAGAGCCCGCCCCGAGCGCCGGCAGCCAAACAGACAGAGACCACGGACGACATCCGATACCCGACACCCGACACCCGATACCCCGAGTCTCGAAGAGGTTCCGGCACCCGGAACCTGTCACCCGGTACCGCGGTCCGCGACCCGCTCGCCGCCCTCACTTGAACGTCTGCTTGAGGGTGTCCAGGTCGGCCAGGGTCCGGCGGAGGATGGCCACGACCTTGTGGACCTCGGTGCCGTACATGCGCAGCTCGGCGTCGCAGTCGGTCATGGAGTAGACGGCCTCGTCTTTCTCCAGGCGGTCGCGCTCGAAGCGGAGGCGCTCGGCGAGCTCTTCGATCTCCGTGACCAGCACGAAGCTGACGTCTTTTTCGCCGAGGTAGCGCTTGCACTGCGGGCAGTAGATCGAGCGATCCTGGGCCGCCTCGACCAGCTCGAAAACGAACTGGCGCTGGCACTGCGGGCACTCGAAAACTTCCGGTAGCACGGCCATCTGCCTCTCCGTTGATTGTGCCACCAACCACCAGTTTTGTCGCGGAATTCACGCCTTGACGGGTGGGTTAGGCCCGTCGTACCATCCGCGGCCCGTCCTCACTGGGAGATCGTTCAATGGTAGGACAAGCGGCTCTGGACCGCTGAATCGGGGTTCGAGTCCCTGTCTCCCAGCCAATAATCCTGAGCTCCCTTAAAGTCTTGCGTTTCGGGCGAGGCGCGCGGTTTCTCGAAAGAGCCACGCTTCGAAATTCGCCGTTGCGGCGAATCCGACTCGGCGCTCGCGAATCATTCCCTGCGGATCGATGATCACGGTCGTCGGAACTCCGGCGATCCCGAATGCCCGGTATGCGATGCGGTTCGGGTCAAAGGCCACGGAGAGATTCAAGTGTTGCGCGCGAACGAATCGAAGAATGTCTCCGGGCTGGTCCCCTCCGATGCCTGAATTGATCGCAATGACCTCGACGGCTCGCGACTGCTGAGCGAAGTCCGCGAGCGCCGGAAGCTCTCGAACGCACGGGACGCACCATATTTGCCAGAAGTTGAGAACGACGACGCGGCCCCGAAGGTCTGCCAGCCGGATCTGACCGCCGCTGAGCAATTGCAGCCTGACATCGGGAGCGGGCGTATCGACATGCAACGACAGCGCGTCATCCCATATCCGTGGCACGAGCAGTATCCCCACGACAGCGGCAATCGTGATCGCGGCGATTCTGGAAGCCGTCGACAGCAGCGCCGCAGCGACGCTTGCAGCGAGAGCGATGGACATCGGAACCAGCAGCGCGGCGATATTCGCCAAAGCCAATTTGCCGATCGCAGCATCTGCGGCAACGAGCCACACGTTCACGGCCAAGAAAGCGAACCATCGCGGGGAGCCGGCTCGGATTCGCATCCATGTGGCCAGAGGATAGGCGACGATCGGCAAAACGACAGATGAGTACTCCATCGCAACCTGTGAGATGCCCTGCAGCAGAACCGCAACGACAAAAACAGTCAGGGCAGTGAGGCCGGCACCGAAGTCAATCAAGCGCGAACGCACCTTACTTGGCGGCATCGCTAGTTGATACGTGACGGGCGACGTGTTGTTGCGGCAACTCCTGTTCTGCCGCTACCACCCTGTCAGTCGCGGCGAGTGTGACTAGCGCACGAGGAAGAGAACTTACAACGGTCGTTCGAGCGCCGAAGTTCTGAGTTCGTCCAGTGCTCCCAGCCAGCGGCAACGTGCCGCTGCGTAGGTTGGCCAAGCCTCCTTCAGGAGTTGCGTGGGTCGGTTCACGCTGCCGCAAGCGCGAAAGTTCGAATACCGTTCAACCCTCCCAGCCAGCGTCCTTCTGCTAGCCTTTCCGCACGCAAGCAATTCGAGCCTCGCTCGTCGTCGCCCTGACCTGTGCCGCGGCGTTCGCGCAGCAGCCGCGGATCGACTCGCTAACGCCTTCTCAGGGACCCATCGCCGGCGGCACCATCGTGACCGTCACCGGCGCGAATTTTACCGGCGTCGTGGTGAAGCTTGATCGCTCTCCCGTCACACCGCTCTCCCAAACGGATTCTCAGATCCAGGTACAGATGCCGAAGCACGACAACGGGTATGCGGTGATCGCGGTCGGAACTTCATACGCCAAGTACCTCTACCAACCCCCTCGATTGGATGAGCTGCCGCCGGGTTACATCACAACGGTTGCAGGCATCGGTTCGTACAGCGGCGAGTACGGCCCGGCAACCCTCGCGTCCATCCAACCTTGGGGGATGGCGTTTGATCGGAGCGGACAGCTTTACTTCACCGACACTCCAAACAATCGCGTCATGCGCATCCGGTCGGATGGCATCGTCGAGCCCTTCGCCGGCAATGGTTTCTCCGACGGACCTCACCCCGAGGGTCAGACGCCGGCGTTGAGCGTGACGATCAGCTTTCCGCGATCGATTGCCTTCGACAGCGGAGGGAATCTCATCGTGCCTGACGGTGGCAATTATCTCTGGCGCGTCGATCCGTCGGGGCTGGCGGAGATCATCGCAGGCACTGGGCAACGTTCGAACTCTGCACCCGAGGGAGTGCCAGCGAGCGGAACCGCGATCGGGTATCCCAGCTTCGTCGCGGTCAACGGCGAGGACAATGTCTTCTTCATCGATTGGACCAATGCGCGCGTCCGCAAGATCGACCGCAATGGCATTCTTTCGACGGTCGCGGGAAATGGTACCTACGGATTCAGCGGAGACGGCGGCCCCGCGAAGGATGCGCAGTTCAACCTCGTGTTCAATGATCTCGGAGGCCTCGCTGTCGATAGCGCGGGCAATCTCTTGCTTCTCGATCATGGCAATCATCGCGTTCGCCGCATCAGCCGGTCGACCGGCATGATCGACACGGTCGTCGGCCCGACCGTTAACAATCATCTGCTCGATAATCCTCGAGCGATCGCAGAGGTTGGCGATGCGCTTTACTTCAGCAACGCCGCGGAGATCTACCGGCGCGCCGCTGACGGCACGATCACGCAGATCGCCTCGGGGAAACGCGGTTTCAGCGAGGACGGCAGCGCTCTTCCCGGTGCCAGCATCGGATTGGTGAAAGGGCTGAGCGTCGATCCCCTCGGGAACCTGCTCTATGCGGATGATGACATCCAACGCATTCGCGTCATCAGCTCTCCGACAAATCGGATTTTCACGCTCGCCGGGATCGGTCCGCGCTCATTTGGGGAAGGCGACCAGGCCGTCGCCGCATCTCTGCTCACCGCCAATCTCGATCTCGATTTTCTGCCGAGCGGCGAGCTTCTCATCGCGGATCAGAATCGGCTCCTGAGGATCGATCAGGATGCCCACCTTACTCGCGTGGCTGGCAGCGGTGTCTTCGGTCCACTCTTCGACGTGCCTGCGTTGAACGCCTCGATGGGGACCGCCTCGGCATCGGTCGCCGGCGATGGAAGCATCGATATCGCAGGCGGATACATCGGAGCCTTGCGAATCGATGCCCAGGGAATCGTTCGCCAGGTGGCTGGAAACGCCAGTGCGTGTGGCTTCGCGGGTGATGGCGGCGCCGCGCTGACCGCAACGCTATGCCAGACCTGGGATGCGCTGCGCGACAGCACAGGAAACCTCTTCATCGCGGACACGAACAACAATCGCATCCGTCGTGTCGATGCGGCAACCGGCGTCATCACGACATTCGCCGGCAGCGGGCCGCCGAACGGCCTGGAGCACTACGGAGCCGGTAATACCTGCGGGGACGGCGGACCGGCTACGACGGCGTGCATCAATACTCCCTATGGGCTTGCGTTCGACGACTCGAGCGACTTGTTCGTCTGCGAAAACGAGGCGCGGATTCGCAAGATCGATCGGAATGGCATCATCAATACTCTGGCCTATGTCCACTGCACCAAGTTGGCGTACGCATTCGGAAATCTCTTCACCGTCGCTGGTGACTTCCTGGCCCGGATTTCTCCCTCCGGAGAGGTTATTCCGCTGACCGCCCGGAGTGTCGGCTTCTCCGGAGATGGAGGCCCCGCGAGCGGAGCGCGAATATTCGGACTCAAGCAGAGCCACGGAGTCGCGGTCGACCGCGAAGGCAATCTCTTCTTCGCCGACGGCGACAACCTTCGAGTGCGAGCAATCCGCTACGGCGCGATCCTGGCGCCGCCCGGCGCGACGATCGAGGCGACCTCCATTGGATCATCGATTCGGGTGACCGTTTGGGGATCGGGCGGTCACGCGGCGCCCGGGGTGCGCGTCGACTTTACCGTTCCGTTCGCCGGTGCTTCGTGCACGCTCTCGAGCGGATTTGCGACGACCGACGTGAATGGCGTCGCGACTGTGAGCTGCTCATCCAACTGTGTAGCTGGAACGTACAACGTCACCGCGCGCCCCCTCACTTCGTCGTCGACCGCGAGCGTGTCGTTCACGAATGTAGGTGGGCCATGTCGGAGGCGCGCGGTCAAGCACTGATCACGCCGCCCGAGCGAGCGCGGCGGTTCTGACTTCGTCCAGCACTCCCAGCCACTCTAGCCGTTGACGCATCGCCGCGTTGTGGTCTGAGCTAGAATCAACCCGCGCCCGGAGGAGGATACGTTGAAGATTCTCTTCAGGGCTCTTCTTGCGCTCGCATTCGCCGCCGCCGCACAGGCGCAATCATTCACTCCGAGCTTCACCCTCTCGTTCGGCTCGCCGGTCACGTTTGCCACGCACACGCAGCTCGCGAGCTACGGCTTCCTCTACGGTCCCTCGGACGGCACGTTCGGCGGGATTCCAGCAAGCGGGAGCTCATACACCTTTTATGGCGATGCGGCGTCGAACTCGGCATGCACCGGCACAGTATCCGGCCTGGCCGGCGCGTTCGCGTTCGGCGGCACGCTCGATCACGTGACCGGCGGCTGCCGAAGACTCTTCGGCCCGGGAGACGCCCCGGCCGGCTGGACGTTCGACAAGGATTACGCCGGCGGCGGTCAGGTGGTTCGCTTCTCCGGCGGCGGCAAGAACGGATGGCTGATGGTCTTCCATGGCGAGTACCACTGGCTCAATCAGGCCAATCCGCCGAGCTTCAAGTGCTTCGCCGGCTCGAACACCACCTCGCTTGTGGCGTGCTTCTACTCGTCGATCGGGCTGGCGGTGTCGACAGACAACGGCCAGACGTTCAGGGTCGCCGGGCAGATCGTTCAGCCCAGCCAGGCGCTGTCGTTGTTCGAAGGCGGCGGGACGAACATGGCCGTCGGCTACGGCTCGATCGTGGTTGCCGATGCGAACGGCGCGCACCTGGACAATCCTCCGCCGGATCCGAGCCGCGCGTACTTCTACGTCCTGTGGTCGGATTCGCTCCCCGGCCTGCCGGGAGCGTGCGCAACGAACAACTGCCTGGCTGTCGCGCGCGCCGCATACGCTGACGTCGTCACCGCGGCGCTCTCCGGCGACGCGCACCAGGTGGCGCAGCTCTTTCACAAGTATGACGGAGCGTCCCCCAATCCCTGGACACAGCCGGCCACGGCGTTCGTTCAGGGGAACGCCACGCCTGACCTCTCGGGGATCTCCGGCCGCTTCGCGCCACTGTGGACCGACGAGGCGGCGTACGACCCCGACGTGTTGTACGACCGTAATCTCGACGTCTACCTTGCGGTGTATCCCGCGGCGGGCGGCGTGAAAGTACGCGCGTCGAAAGACCTGATCCATTGGTCGAAACCGATCGGCAACGCGTACAGCGAGGCAGGGCACGCGCTTTACTATCCGACGCTCGTTGGTGAGACGGGCGATCCGACGATCGGCGGCCTCGCGCCGCGGTTGTACTTCAGCAGCTTTCCGGTCAACGGGTTCCCGGACTACGCGACGGCAACATTCGAGAGTGTTCCGCTGGTCCTTACGCCGCTGCCGAAACGACGTGCCGTGAAGCATTGATCCCCTGCTCTTCGGATACTCCACAGCTATGGGCCGTCCCGCGAGTGTGTCGACGGTTGAACGCATTGACACCGTGAGAGCTCCGGCGTTGCGAATGACATCGATTCCATCGTGGGACCACAGCGTGGCGCTGCCGCTGGCAGGTCACACGCCGGCAGCGGCTGCGCGAACTTGCCCGGCGAGCTTGCGCACGGCCGCAAGCGGGTCGGCTGCCTGCGTGATGGCGCGAATCACGGCGATCGACTCCACGCCTGTCGAGGCGACTTCGGAGATCGTGGAGGCATCGATGCCGCCGATCGCGACGAGGTGGTAGCTGGCGAGCGTACGCCGCCAGCGGCGTAGCGCCTGGACTCCCTGTGGCGCGAACTTCATCACTTTGATCTTCGTTTCGAAGATCGGCCCGACGGCGATGTAGCTCGGGCGCAGTGCGTGCGCGCGCGCGACTTCTTCGTAGCAGTGCGTGCTGATGCCGAGGCGCAGTCCGGCGCGCGCGATCGCGGCGACGTCGGCGCTTTCGAGATCTTCCTGTCCGAGGTGAACGCCGAACGCGCCCAGCTCGATCGCTTCCCGCCAATGGTCGTTGATGAACAGAGGAACGTTTGCCGCGCCGGCCACCCGAATGGCGCGGGCGATCTCGTCGCGAGGAGCGCTTCCCTTGATGCGCAACTGCAGGGCACCCACTCCGTTGCCGGCGAGACGTTCGATCCAGCCGGCAGAGTCGACGATGGCGTAGAGACCAAGCGGGCGATCGAGACGCGGGAAACACGGCCGTTCCACATTGGCACTTGGCGTGAGCCCCGGCAGGTCCGCTTCGTCCTCCGGCCATCCGGCTTGCGCGACGGGACCGCTTCCCGATCCGACTTCGTATCCGTTGCGGATCGCGTTGGTGACGAACATCTTGGCGATGACGACGGCGTCGATGACGGAGCGACCGCTGGCGATGCACGCGGCAATCGCAGACGCGGACGTACAGCCTGTTCCATGTGTGTTGCTCGACGTGATTCGTCCGCTGCTCAACCAGAGAATGCGTCCGTTGTGAAGCACGCAATCCTGGGCAAGAGGTCCGCGATCGTGACCGCCTTTGATGATGACGGTCGAAGGACCGAGCGCGGCCATCGCGCACGCGGCGTCTTCGATGGAGTCGAGCGTGGCCCGGCCGAGGAGCATGCGCGCCTCGTCGAGGTTCGGAGTGACGATGTCGACGTGCGGCAATAGCATGCGCGCGGCTTCCACGTCGCCGAGCTCGCCGCCCGCAGACGCGCGAAGCACTGGATCAAGAATGATCGGGCAGTGACGGGGAAACGCCGCCAGCGCTCGCCCATGATCCGCGCTCGGGACCATTCCGATCTTGATTGCCGACGGAGACAGATCGCCTGTAAGCGCGTGCCACTGCGACTGGAGCGAGTCGGGTGGAACGGGCCACACGCCTTGAACGCCCCGTGAATTCTGCGCGGTCACCGCAGTGACGATGGTGCACGCATGCGCACCGAGCGCGTGAATCGTGCGCGTGTCCGCCTGAATCCCCGCGCCACCGCTGCTGTCGGAGCCGCCAACGGCGAAGACGACCGGCCTAGCCATTCCAGAATGGCGCGCCGACGACGGGCGTCGTCGGCGCGGCGGTGTCCTGCGGCTCAATCAGTCCCGCTTCGTACGCGAGACGTCCCGCATCGATGGCCAGGCTGAAGGCGCGCGCCATGGCAATGGGATCCGCTGCTTTCGAGACAGCGGTGTTCAGCAGGACCGCGTCGAAACCGAGCTGCATGGCCAGCGCTGCATCCGACGGCGCGCCGATGCCGGCGTCGATGAGAATGCGAACGTCGCGAAGCCGCTCGCGAATGGTGCGCAACGCATACTGGTTGAGCAATCCGCGCCCCGTTCCGATCGGTGCACCCCACGGCATCAGCACGCCACAGCCGGCATCGACCAGTCGCTGGCACACCACCAGATCGTCCGTACAGTACGGCAGCACCTCAAACCCGAGCTTCACCAGCTCCTCGGCGGCCACGACCGTTTCGAACGGATCGGGCTGCAGGTTGTAGTCGTCACCGATCACTTCGAGCTTGATCCAGTTCGTCTCGAACACCTGCCGCGCCATTTGCGCAGTGGTGATCGCTTCCTTAGCCCGGCGGCATCCGGCGGTGTTCGGAAGGAATCGTCGTCCGGTCCGGCGGAGAAGATCCCAAAACTCGTTGTTGTGCGCGGCGTTGCCCGCGACTTGCCGGCGAAGCGACACGGTCACCACATCAACTGCCGCCGCGTCGATGGCAGCGATGAGCACGTCGGGCGACGGATAGCCGGCCGTTCCGAGGAAGAAACGGCTCTGCAGCGTGACGCCGCCGATCGTCCAGGTCATCTCATCCTCCGGCAAACGGCATCAAGACTTCGACGCGATCGCCCGCACGCAGCACCTGCGTCGCGTACTCGTCGCGCGGCAGAAACGATTCGTTCAATGCCACGGCGCCGTACCGCAACTCGAAATCAGCTCCGCGCAGGAGATCGGCGATCGTGCTCGATGGCGAAACGAGCTTCCGCTCGCCGTTGATCCGCACTTCGATGTCCTGCATAGGCGTTTGCCTCCGAAGCCACGTGCGTGATCGCGTCGCGCACGACGGACGGCGCGAGGAGGTATCCGTGGCGGAAGAGTCCGTTGATGCGCGTGAGTCCGTCGTGATGCTCGACGCGCGGCAGGTTGTCAGGGAACGCTGGACGGAGATTCACATCGGTCTTCACGATGCGCGCTTCGGCGAACTCGGGCTGAATCCCGTACAGAGCGGACAACAACTCGAGCGCAGTACGTACGCTGAGCGGCGAGAGATCTTCCGCTTCGATCGAGCTGGCGCCGACAAGATAGACATTGTCGGGCCGCGGAACGATATACGCGTGGTAGCGCGGATGCACGAAGCGGATGGCCCGCCGGATCGTGATCTCCGGTGCGTGTACCCAAAGGATCTCGCCGCGCACTCCCCGCAACTCCTGCACATCCTTCTTCGCGCCGATGCCGCGGCAATCGAAGACCCAGTCGAAGCCGCGGCGGAGTGCTGCGACGTCATCGACGTGCGTTGCGCGGACATCGCATGCTTTGGCGAGATACGCCGACGCGGTTTCGATGAATCCCTGCGTGTCGATGTGCGCTTCGTCCGGCAGGTGGACACCGTGCAGTTGCGACACGTCGGGCTCGATCTGCTGCACTTCATCGGGTGTGAGCGTTTGCAGATGGCGTCCACTGCGTCGTTCGATCAACGCAATCACATGACGCAGCAGCGGAAGATCGCTCTTGTGCGCGACGAGGAGACTTCCCTCGCGGCGAAAGTAAACAGGCCGCGGCAATCGCGCGAGCAGCGAAGGCCAGATCTCCAGCGAGCGCATGCCGATTCGAAAGATCGTGTCGTTCGCCGACTCCAGCTCCGCGTACGGCGCGAGCATTCCGGCGGCGGTGGAGCTGCAGCGCGGCGCGTTCGGGTCATGGAACAGAGTGACGTTCCAGTCACGCGCCAGCGCCTCGATCGCCGTCAGAAAACCGGCAACGCCTCCACCGACGACTGCGATCTTCATGCGCTCTCCTCGCCCGGTGACAGGTAGATCTCCGAGCCTCGCTTGACGAATTCATCGGAGCGCTCCTGCATGCCGCGCGCGATCGCGTCTGTCTCGCTCACTCCCTGCTGCGCGGCGTAGTCGCGCACTTCCTGCGTGATCTTCATCGAGCAGAAATGCGGTCCGCACATCGAGCAGAAATGCGCGACCTTGGCTCCTTCCTGCGGCAGCGTCTCATCGTGGAACTGGCGCGCCGTGTCGGCATCGAGGGCGAGATTGAACTGATCCGCCCAGCGGAACTCGAATCGCGCCTTGCTCAGCGTGTCGTCCCACTCCTGCGCGGCAGGATGTCCCGTCCGGCGACACGGTGTGGATCAACGACAGCCTGCCGTCCGGCGCCACCCTTACCGATGGATTCTGGACGGCGCTGCAGAAGGCCGAAGGGACGTCCTCGCTGACGTCCGGCTGGAACTACGCACTGAATCACACGACCGTGACGAGTCTCAACCAGCCGATCGCGAGCGGACAGACGCTCGTGTTCTACGCGCTCAATGACGCTTGTGCGCAGGCGACGGAAATTCAATTCGTCCTGACACGCGACGACAACAGCACCATCATGGCCTATTGGGGAGCGGCGAACGGCTTCGAGCCGCCGGGCTCCATAAACATGGGCAGCCTTGCCGCCGCCGGAACGTGGGCGCGTTACGAAGTTCCCGCCTCGCCGCTGGCGCTGGAAGGGCGAACCGTCACCAGGATCGATCTGAACTCCGGGAACGGACACGTCTACTTCGATCACATCGGAACGAATCCGTAGTTTCTTCGGGGGGCGCCGGTCGCAAGGCCGGCGCTCCTGTCGCGAAAGGTAACCGAGGTTGTCAAGAAGCAGGCGCCCGGGGCGTCGCAAGCCTGCCGCCGGGCGGGAGCGCGGATCTCGACAGGGGCAACACGCACGATCGGGTCTACGCGCTCATCCGGCAGCTCAAGCCGCCCGATCGCGAGGTGATCCTTCTCTACCTGGAAGGAACGGACGCGGCGTCGATCGGCGAGATCAGCTCGGCGTCCGTATAGGTCCAATCCTTCCAGCCAGTGGTTTTTTGCTAGCCTTTTCGCACGTTCACCGTTCGAGCCTCGCTCTTGGTCGTCTTGACATGCGCCGCGGCATTCGCGCAGCAGCCACGGGTCGATAGCATCATGCCGTCACAAGGTCCGATCGCCGGCGGTACGATCGTCACGATCAGTGGTGCGAACTTCACCGGCGCGGCGGTGACGCTCGACGGGAGCATGATCACGCCGCAGGCGCGGTCCGACTCGACGATCACGCTGGCGATGCCGGCGCACGACAACGGCTACGCAATCGTGTCGGTCGGCGGCGCGTACGCGCGATTCCTCTACGTGCCGCCGCGCCTGCAGGACCTGCCGGCCGGCTACATCACCACAGTCGCCGGCATCGGCGCGTACGGCGGCGAATACGGCCCGGCGACGTCCGCGTGGTTTTCCCTGATCTGGGGGATGGCTTTCGATCCGTCGGGCCGGCTGTACTTCACTGACACGAACAACGGCCGGATCATGCGCATTCGTGCGGATGGCGTCGTCGAGCCCTTCGTCACAGGCATACACTTCCCGCGGTCGATTGCGTTCGACAGCCACGGCAATCTGATCGTGCCGGACGATACGTGTCTCATTTACCGCATCGATCCCAACGGAGTGCGCGAGACGATTGCCGGGACCGGGCACTGCGCGACCTCCGCGGCGAGCGGCCTTCCGGCGAAGACAACAGCAATCGGGCAGCCGAGCTACGTCACGCTCGACCTTGCGGACAACGTCTACTTCATCGATTGGCCGACGGCCGTCGTGCGCAAGATCGACGGCAGCGGAATCCTGACGACGATCGCCGGAAACGGCACGTACGGATTCAGCGGCGACGGCGGGCCGGCGACGAGCGCGCAATTCAGCGAGCGCTTCAACGACGACGGCGGCCTGGCCGTCGACCACGCCGGCAATGTGCTGCTCGTGGATCAGGGAAACGGCCGTGTACGGCGCATCAATCAAGCGAGCGGCACGATCGAGACGATCATCTCGGGGCAGCCGCCGGGGAATCTCCGGAGTATCACCGTGGCCGCCGATGATTCCATCTACTTCTCGAGCGTTTCTTCGATCTACGTTCGCGCGCCCGGCGGAGCGGTCACGACGGTGGTCAGCGGCGGAGAAGGGTTCACCGAGGACGGCCCACTGACTGTGGAGACGAAGATCGGCACCGTCTACGCGATGGTCGTCGATTCCGCAGGCAACCTGCTCTACGCCGACGCCGACGTCCCTCGCGTGCGGAAGATCGATCGCTTGGCGAACAGGATCTCGACGATCGCCGGCAGCGGACCGCGCGTTTTCGGCGAAGGAGGTCCGGCCCTCGCCGCCGCCGCGGTAGCCCAGGGCCTCGCATTTCTGCCGACGGGCGAGATGCTCATCGCCGGCTTCAACGGCATCTTCAAAATCGACGCAAGCGGCCGGTTGGTGCGCGTCGCGGGCAGCGGGACGTTCGGACCGCTCTTCGACGTGCCGGCGCTCAACGCAACGATGAATGCTCCTGCCTCGGTCACCGTGAGCCGGGACGGCATCATCGACTTCGCCGGTATCTGGATCGCCCGCATCGATCGCGAGGGCGTCGTTCGCCACACCGCGGCCAAGCCGGGAGCGTGCGGCTTCGCCGGCGACGGCGGCGCCGCAATCGACGCGCTGCTCTGCCAGTCGTGGGACGCGGCGCGCGATCCGGCTGGCAAGCTCGTCATCGCCGACACGAACAACAATCGCATTCGCCGCGTCGATGCCAGCGGTGTGATCACGACGATCGTGGGCAGCGGCCCGCCGAACGGCCTGGAGCGCTACGGTGCAGGAAGTTCGAGCGGCGATGGCGGCGCCGCGACCGACGCTCGGATCAACACTCCGTACGGCGTGGCATTCGACGGCTCCGGCAACCTGTTGATCTGCGAAGCGCCTGGCATCGGCACCGCGATTCGCAAAGTCGATACGAACGGAGTCATCAGCACCTTCGCGCACTTCGGCTGCACAAAGGTGCTATGGGCGTTCGGGAATCTCTACACCGTCGTCGGTCGCGTCGTGCGTGTGTCGCGCTCCGGGCAGGTGATCGAGTTGTCGCCGCCGGGCGATGGGTTCAGCGGTGACGGCGGGCCTGCCTCGGCGGCCCACATCAAAGCGAACACACAGGCCAGCGCGCTCGTCGCGGACGCCGAGGGAAACCTGTACTTCAACGACGGAAACAACCTGCGCATCCGCGCCATCCGTTTCGGGGCGGTGCTCGCGCCGCCGAACGCGACGATCCATGCGACGGCGATCGGTTCGACGATTCGCGCAACGGTCCTCGACGCGAGCGGCCGGCCCGCCGAAGGCGTCCGTGTCGAGCTCGTAACGCCGGCCAGCGGCGCGTCGTGTACCGCGTCGTTCGCGATCACAGATGCGAGCGGCATCGCCACGACGACCTGCACGCCAAACTGCATCGCCGGGACGTACTCCGTCACGGCAATACCGCTGACCTCCGCGTCGACTGCGAGTGTCTCGCTGACCAATAGTCCTGGCCAGTGCGGTCGCCGTCGTGCCGTACGGCACTGATCCACGCCGCGGCGAGCATGACAGCTCGAATTCCGTCCAATCCTCGCCAGCGAATCTCCACCGTTTTCATGTCTGCGCCTGTCTTCTGCTCGCTACGTTCGTGCGCCCGGCCATTCCTTCGCGTGCCGGCGATGAGAGAATCCGCCGATGATCGATTGGGATCGATTCGCGCGGCAAGCCCTCCAGACGCAACCGTATTGCTGGTCATTCGCCGACCGGCTGTATGCGCCTGCGGATGCCGCGGCACTGGCGGGGACGTTTCCCGGCGACCACTTCAAACGCTTGTCGGACTACGGAGGCGAGAAGGACTTCGAATACGAGTCGCGCGAGCTGATCGGAATGGGAGCCTCCGGCATCTCGAACTCGGCCTTCCTGAGCAGCGCCTGGCGCGCGCTCGCCGGTGACCTGCTGTCACAACAGTATCGGACGGCGATGTCCACGCTGATCGGCATCGACCTTGGCGAGGCATTGCTGGAGGTCAACGTCTTTCACTACCCGCCCGGTGGATCGCTCGGTCCGCATCCCGACCTTCGCGACAAGCTCGTCACCCACGTGCTTTACTTCAACGAGTCGTGGAACGACGCCGACGGCGGATGCCTGACCATTCTCGGTTCTTCCAATGCCGCGGATGTCGTGGCGACCATCTCGCCAGTGGTCGGGAATTCAGCCATCCTCGTGCGATCTGACGATTCGTGGCATGCCGTGAGCCCCGTAGACAGGAGTTGCCGTTCGTCGCGGCGAAGCCTGACCGCGACGTTCTACCGTCCCGGATCGGTCAGCACGATGTGGCCGCCCGGTGACAAGCCGCAGCTTCACAACTACCCGCCGAGCCGCTGGGAGCGCTGGTGGAAAACGCTGCGAGCATGAATCAGCGCAAGCGCAGCCGAGCCCGCAGCGCCGCGAAATAGCGGACCAGCGTGCGCCGCGGGCCAAGCTCGGCCTGGAGAAACCGCTGTGTCCGGAGAAGGCCTGCCTCCCGCGACGCAAGCACGGCTTCGGACCACGTCTTCTGCGCGGAAACCACCGAGGCAAGAGCGGGCATGACTTCGTCCACGGGCTTTCCGAAGAGGGTCGATGGAGAGGCCGGCGCGGCTTCTCCCAGGATGGCCCTGCGCACGGCCTTCCATCGCGCGCAGCACTCCGCCTGCCACGAAGCGGCGCGCGCTTGGAGGCCGCTCCGGATGCTCTCGCGCGTGGCCCACAGCTCCAGCGAAGCTTCGAGCAACGCTCCGGCCCCGACGTCGTCGTAGGTCACGGCCCACCGCTCGAGACCGGCATGGGCCAAGGCTCCCTGAAGCTTGATCCGGCAATAGTCGTCGCCGTAGATGCCGAGAGAGGGGACACCGGCGAGGAGCCCGAAGACGATGGGGTGATAGCGGCTGCTGATGATCAGCGACGCGCCGGCAGCGGCACGCCGCGCTCCTTCCACGTCGAGCCCTTCCGCAACTGAAACCCGCGAAGATCCGATCGTCCCGGCGAGCAAACGGGCCTCGGTGAGATCGGACGGATGGCCCGAGGCTTCGCCCCCAAAGGCCTGCGGAACGAGCACGAGCCGCGCGCTGGTCGCATCCGAGAGCTTTCGGAGCTGATCGGCCAGCGAAGCGAAGAGAGCCTTCCCGGTGGCGCGAAGCTGTGGATCGATGGTGACCGCGATCGTGGCCTCGGCCCGAGGGACCGCGGCCGGCTCGTCGATGCGCATCGCATCGTCGAACTGGTACCAGATCCGCCGGTGCGGAATGCCGAGGCCCACTGCCAGGATCGCTGAGGCAAGCTCCCGGACGCCGATGAATTGCGCGTGCAGAAGCGACGCCACGAGCAACTCCCTCTCGTCATCCTCAAGATGCGGGCCGATGGTCTGGCCGAGGACGACGGATGGCTTGCCCAGGCGATGGGCCAGTTCCAGAAGCGTGGCACGCTCGTAGAGGAGATCGGGCCAGGACGAAGACAGGTTTCCCCCGCCGGAGAGGATGACCGCATCGGCGGAGGCAACGGCCTCGATGGTGGCGTGCTGCGTATTGCCCGACGATTCGAGCAGAGCGGTGAGCATGGACCTTCGCTCCGCGGCCGCCGCGCGATCGCCGGGGAAGCCGAATGGCGGAACCGCGTCGACGCCGTACCTGCGGGCAACCCACTCCGGATCGGGCGCAAGGACCGTGAATGCGGCCGTGGGAAAGACCTTTCGCAGGGAGTCGAGGTTCGCCTCGAGCATCGCTTCATCGCCGATGTGCCGCGCCCTTTCGCCTCCGACATCAGCGATGAGAAGCAGTCGAGGAAACGGTGTTGTCAAAGGAATTCCGCCGGCGCCGACATAACGATCATACCGATCGTTGCCTCGCGCTCCCGTTCGAGTTACGACGAGGCAAGCCAGGTGTCCAACGTGACAGCAGCTGGCCGAGCTGAGACGGCCCCTCGCGGTGTCGAGGAACACGGAGCATCAGCGCTGATTCTTCAGCGGATGCGCCTGGAAAAACGCCCACATCTCCTGTGTCGCGCTGATGCTCGTGCTGGTCGGTCCCGCGAACCACTCGGGGAGCGGCTGACCGCCGGGCCAGGTGTGGCCGCCGCCGTGAATGGTGTAGAGCACCACACTCGCGTCATCCGCGCAGTGCACGTACTGGCGACGCGTAACCTCCACGTTCACGGGTGAATCGATCGCGCCGGGCGCACAGCGATTCCGTCGCGCCCAGTTCTCGGCCCACTTCGTCACGCTCGGAAGCGTAACGGGTGCGACCCAGGACGATCCGCCGTTGTACGGAGCCATCGAATCGGCCGTCCCGTGAAAGTCGATCATCGGCACGGCGTGATCATCGGCGCATGCACTCCACGGTGCGAGTTGCGCGGCGCCGACCATCCCGACCGCGGCGATGCGCTCCGGCATCCGGCACGAGAGGAGGAAGCTGAATCCGCCGCCGTTCGAGAGCCCGTTTACGTAGATGCGGCGTGGGTCGATGTCGTACGTCTTCTCCAGCTCGTCGATCAGGTCCGAGATGAATCGGGCATCCCGCCTCTCGTCTTCTCCCTCCATCCGCCAGATCCTCGGCCCGCCGTTCGTCATTCCCGACGGGTAGACGACGATGAATCCGTCGCGATCGGCGAGCTCGTTCCACCCGCTCAATTCCATCTGCTGCCGCGGCCATCCGCCCGCGCCGTGCAGGCTGATGACGAGCGGCGCCGGTTTCGTGCGGTCATAGCGCTTCGGTACGTAAAGGATGTACTCGCGCTCCATGCCCGACGAGACGATCAGGCCGTTGTTGCGATTGCGAACGTGGAACGAGACCGCCTCGCCCACCGCCAGCAGCGCAGGCAGCGAGAGGAGGATGGCCACTGCCACGACGATGCGTTTCATCGATGTCGATTCCATGCCAGCGCCAGCGGCGCCGCCGCCACGCGCACGAGGGGAACGGCCAGAATGGCGATCAACGCGATGGCGTAGCGGCGCACGAGCAACGCCGGCGTGATCCAGGCGAGCAATCCATAGATCGCGAACACCGCGATGTCCCAGCAGACCGCGCCGGCCAGGAGCACGCGGTCGCGGACGAGACCGCGGTCACGGAGGCGATTGGCCAGCCACGCCGCCGCGGCCAGCTTCAAGGCGGCCAGAGTCGCCAGAATCCACGGCAACGCAACCCACAACCGGGCCAGGATCACCTTCCGGCCGGAAGACCAGTAGGCGAGCGGCACGATCACGCCGGCCAGCGTGAGCGTGCCGAAGACGGCCGTCTTGATCAGCCATTCGCGGCCGGTCATGGCGATGAAGAGGCTCTGCACGAGCTGCTTCCAGGTGGACGCGACGAGCAACGCCAGGGCCAGCGCCACGAGCGCGATCGCCCGCGGCACGCCGACGTGCCGGATCAACTCGCTCAGCCAGTCGATCACGACCGGTGCCGTTCCCGACCACCGCAGCCCGACCGGGATCGCCACGAGAACCAGCATCCACGTCAGGAGCGTGCTGCGGAACGTCACCTTCAACTTGGCCGCGATCAGCGACGCATTCGTCAGCGGTCGCGTCGCCAGGAGCGGCGCCACGCCGTACGCGTCGCTCGCCGCCGGGCGCGACTTGCCGACGGCCGCTGCGACGAAAACGGCCATGAGTGACGGCGTGAGCAACACGGCCACGAGCGTCTCAAACACGATCACTGGCGTCTGATGAAAGGGAAACAGGAGGGCCAGTTCGAACGGCAGAAGCATGGCCACCAGCCAGGGCAGCGATCTCCCGTGCTGCCGCCATTCGAACCACTGCTGCGCATGGAGCGCGGAATCGAAGTTCCGGCCCGCCGATCCCAATCCCAGCCTGCCGAGCGGTCCGGCCATCAGGGCGAACACCTGGCGCCAGTCCGGCACATCGCCGCGCCGGGCTCGCGCGACGGCGAAGCGTGCGACCAGAAACGCCAGCGGCACATGCGGCATCAGCAGCGCCACCATCACACCCTCGGAGGCCTTGAGCTGGAGCGCGGCCATGATGATCGCGTCGATCGTGGCCAGCCAGAGCACGGTCACGATCACCCGCAGGCCGGGCATCGGATAGGCCATCCACGTCAGCGCCTGCGTCCACGCCATCAGCGACGGGCCGAGGAGAAACGGCCAGAACACCGGTACGTCGACGCCCGCCGGCCACGCGCAGAAGAGACGCATGGCCAGCCAGAGGACCATCATGGCAATCGCGCCGTAGAGCATCGGCCAGCCGGCCAGTGCGGTCGACGTCACCGGCAGGGTGAGCATCCGCGGGGGAAAGATCGACTGACGCGCTGCGATGTCGCCCGCCAGTCCGAAGCTGAAGATAGCCAGGAAATAGATGAAGGTCGCGCAGATCGGAACGATGATGGCGATGGCGAAGCTTTCGTCATCTTTGAATTCGATTCCGCCTGTACCGATGGCGAGACGAATCGCCGCCAGCAGCGCGAGGTACGCCAGCACGGCGAGGAATCCCCAGCGATGCCGTTGCCGGAATTCCCATGCGAAGGCGGCCGCGGCGGAGAGCATGCCTCAGGCGCTCCCGACGTGCGCGACGAAGATCTCATCGAGCGACGCCACGCGCTCGGCGACGACGCTGGCACCGACCACGTGCATCTCGCCGGAACCGCCGCGCACGACCGCAGTCCATTCCGTTCCGCCGCCGTCCCAGCGCAACACGCCGTCGATCGCGGGAGGCTGCCGGCGCGTCTCCGAAAAGCGCAGGGTCACGAAGCGATGCGAGTCCTTGATCGCGCGCAGAGACGCACTCAGCGCGATCCGTCCGTGACTGATCATCGTGACGTGATCCGCCACCTGCTCGACTTCCTCGAGCAGATGCGATGAGAACAGCACCGTGCGTCCCTCCTCCGCGATGGTGCGAATCACCGCGCCGAGGATGTCGCGGCGCACGATCGGATCCAGGCCGGACGACGGCTCGTCGAGGACGAGCAGCTCCGGACGATATGCCAGCGCCACGAGCAAGCCCGCGCGCGCTTTCTGCCCTCGCGACAGGCTCCTGATCTTCGCGGACGGATCGAGCGCGAAGGCCTGCCGCAACTCCTCGGCGTACGCGTCATCCCAGCCGGGATGGAACGCGCGCACGTAGCGTATCAGCTCGTCGACGCGCATCCAGCCCGGCAGGTCATTCTCTTCCGACAGGTATCCCATGCGCGACAGGACACCGACGGGATCGGCGACCGGATCACGATCGAACACGCGCACCGAGCCGCTCTCCGCGCGCAGCAGGCCGAGGACGTGCTTGATGAGCGTCGTCTTGCCGGCGCCGTTCGCCCCGACGAGACCGTACACGCCGCCGCGGGGCACGGACAGCGTCACCGACGCAAGCGCAGTCTTCGCGCCGAAGCGGCGCGTCAGGTCGGAGACGGAAATGACATTCACGGATCGTCGTCGAGTGTACGCCACGCCGCGCGAAACAGATTCAGCGATCGCACGCGACGGGCGCAGTGCTTCGGCTGGCGGCAGCGGCACCGCCGCACTCGGCACGACAACTGCTCCAAGTCTGGCGGCGTCGAGACTGAGATCGGAAGAAGTCTCGACTCATCAGGAGGTGCGTCCATGCCGCACGCCGCCAGTCTGAAAGTTCTGTTCGTTGCGGGCTTCGGTCCTATCGTAAGTGATGTCTCAGCGAGCCGGAGGCTCTACGGCGAGAGTCTCGGCATTCGGTTCAAGGAAGAAGAGGGCGGATATCTCCACACGGAGTCGCTGGAAGGCGCCAAGAGCTTCGCGCTGTGGCCTCTCACGCAGGCGGCGCAGTCCTGCTTCGGCCGCGAGTCATGGCCGGACGAGATTCCGCCGCCGCACGCGTGGTGCGAGTTCGATGTCGACAGCGTGGAAGCCGCTACGGCGGAGCTCGAGGCGCGCGGCTACCGGATGCTGGTCAGGAACCAACGAGAGCCCTGGGGTCAGACGGTCAGCCGGTTCCTGACGCCCGAAGGGCTCTTGATTGGCATCACCCGCACACCGCTTTTCCGCGAGACGAAATGATGCCCGCGGACGAGGCGCGTGCCCTCGACCGCCCGCGACGAGCCGGCGCGGAATGTTGCCGCCGCGGGCTTCGCACCTAAAGTCGGTTCGGAGGCTGATCCCCAAAGGCTGGAAGGCATCGGAACACGATACGGGATCGGCCGGGTCTGGTTTTCGGGCTCTCTTCATGAAACCCAAGTCGTTGTCGGTTAGTGATAAGAGAGGCGCGGTTCGTTGCACATCTGGACTTGACAGGATTCGACCCGGCCGATTAGCGTGCTGTCGCTCTACGGGGTGCATCGGCATCGTCGCCGAAAGGGCTAGGCCCGCCCGCTGAAACCATCAGCAGGAGTGCACCTATGCCTTCCATCGAGACCTACCGGAAACAAGCGAAGTTACTGGTTCGCTGGCATCGCGAGCGCAATCATTCGATCGGCGGGAAGGTCCGCCTGCTGGAGCGCTATCGCCACCTCACGGACGTCGAAGTCCTGGCGATGGAGCTGCCGCTGACGCTCGCGCAGGAGATCGTGGCGGTGGAGGCCGGCTTTCGGGATTGGGCTGCGCTGAAGGCCGGGGCGGATGATCTCCGGCAGCCTCCCCGCGAGGATGCCGGCGCGCCCGCCCTGGCTGGCGCGGTCCCGATCCTGTTCGTACGTGACGTTGCGGCGGCAGCGGCCTTCTACGAGGAGAAGCTCGGGTTCCAGATCGACTTTCTCCACGGGAACCGCCTTTCTACGGATCGGTGTCGCGCGACCGTGCATGCCTGCACTTGAGGTTCGTCCATCAGCCCACCTTCGCCGCGCTCGCGGCGAGCGAACAAGGGTTGATCCTGGCCACCATCCAGGTGGCTAATGTGAAAGCGCTCTTCCATGAATATGAGGCAGGCGGTGTGGATTTCGCCCAGCGGCTCGTCCGGCAGGCCTGGGGCGGTCTCGACTTCCAC
>CAZYTO010000021.1:0-32357 GCA_964650405.1 uncultured Thermoanaerobaculia bacterium
ATACTTTCACCTCTTCAGACCCGCTCCATCTCAATCTGACAAAGTAGAATTAGGGACCCCAACTCCTCCTAACCACTAACCACTAAACACTCGTAACTCGTCACCGGAACCTTTTCCCCGTTCGTGCGTTGATCCGTCGGATGGAGCCGAACGACGCGGTCCTGATGCAGCGGGTTTGCGGAGGCGATGAAGAGGCCTTCGCGACGATCGTCGACCGGTACAAGGACCCGCTGGTCAACTACCTGACGCACCTCGTGCGCACCCGGGAGCGCGCCGAGGACGTGGCCCAGGAGGCGTTCGTGCGGCTGTACCGGTTCGCCGACCGCTATCGGGATCACGAGAGGCTGGCGCCGTACCTCTTCCGTATCGCCACCAATCACGTCATCACGGAGATGCGGCGCGAGAAGCGGTGGCGGCTGCTGGTGCCGCGGCTGGTGGCAGGGACGACGCAGTTCGCCCCGGCGCCCGATGCCGGCCTCATGACGGATGAAGTGCAGCGGAAGGTGACGGCGGCGCTGGAGAAGCTGCCGCTGAAGTTCCGGGCGCCGCTGGCGCTTTACGAGATCGAGGAGTGGTCATACGAAGACATCGCGCAGGCGCTCGGGTGCCGCATGGGCACGATCAAGTCGCGGATCGCCCGGGCCCGCGAGCTGATGCGCCGCCAGCTTTCGGGCTGGTGGCAGGGGGGAAACCATGAACGACATCGACATTGGCAAGGCGATGAAGCGCCTGCCGCGCACGAACGCGTCGCCACGCTTCACCTCTGACGTCCTGCGCCGCGCGCGCAACGCCGCCTCGCGGGCGGCCGGCGATGCGCTGAAGGACCGCCCGACCTTTCGCTTCGCGGCGGCGTTCGCAATGATGCTCTGCGTCGCCTTCCTGGCTTATGAAACGGCGGCCGTCCACCAACGGCACCAGCGCCTCGACGCCCTGCGCGCCGAGCACCAGCGCATCGAAACCGAGCTCCAACAGGTCAAGGCCATGGCGGGCGACCCGCGCCCGGTCGTCGTGCTCGAGAACGACGACACGCGCGTGATCGTCCCCGTCGCCGACCGCCAGCCCAATCGCACCGCACAACCGATCATCTACTAGGAGAACGCATGATCCGCAGACTATCCCTGGCCCTACTGCTCTTTGCCGCAGCCGCGGCGCTCTACGCCGACCCGGCCGACGGCCACCGCACCATCATCATCCGGAACGGCAAGGTCCTCTCCAGCGAAGGTGACCTCTTCCGCCGCGTCTACCTCGGCTTCTCTCCCCTCGACGTCTCCTCCGAGCTGCGCGAGTTTCTCGGCGCGCCGAAGGACGGAGGAGGCGTGCTCGTCCAGTCGGTCAAGGAAGGCGGCCCGGCCGCCAAGGCCGGACTCAAGGTGGGCGACTTCGTCACGGCCGTGGACGGCAAGCCGGTCGAGAGTGCCTGGAACATCGGCGACCTGCTCGACGACAAGAAGGCCGGCGACAGCGTCCGCCTCGACGTGATCCGCAATCACCAGCGCCAGACGCTCATGGCCACGCTGGAGGAGCGCGAGCTCCCCATGAAGGTGCGCACCCTCGACATCCCCGATCTCGAGCACCTGCGGATCCCCGCGCTCGATCACCTCAAGGCCATGGACGGGATGCCGCCGATGTGGCGCGCCCGCGTGGAGACGACCGAAAACTGCGCCGACCTCCAGGCCCGGATCCACGACCTCGAGGCGCGGCTGAAGACGCTGGAAAAGAAACTCGAGAAGTAACCGGATGGAGGGTGAAGCCGGAAGGACGAAGGGCGAAAGAACGGCTGCGATCGACACATTGCCCACACCATTCGTTCCACCTGCGACCTCTTCGAAGACGTCTGTCCTCTCACGTTCTTAACCCCTCGGCCTCCGTCCTTCTCGACCTTCGCTCTTCCGAAAGGCCTTCTCTCCGTGAGAAGGCCTTTCGTTTTTGGTGTACTCTTTTTCCGTCCGGATCGCGATGAATCGCACACTCGAGTCTCTGCTTCGCTTCGTGAACCTCACGGCGTCGGGATTGCTCGCCGGCTCGCTCGGCTTCGGCGAGGCCGCGCTCGTCCCGGGCTGGCAGGAGGAACTGCCGCGTCACGAGTCCTGGCGGGAGCGCATCGAGCATCTGCGCGAGCTGAACTATTTCAACGCCATCGGCCCTGTGGCCCTCGGTACGGCAGTCACCCTGGCCGTGGGAACGCGCGACGTGAAGCCCATCCGCCGCGTGCTCGATGCCGCCGCCGTTCTCGGCCTGGCCGGCGTCCTGGCCTCCACGATCATGGTCACCGTTCCCATCAACAAGGAGCTCGAGGCCCAGCCTCCCACCGATTACCCGAGCGACCGCTCACACTCCCTGACGAGGAACTGGGCCCGCGCCCACGCCGTCCGCACCACCCTCGGCATCGGCGCCTTCGTCTGCGCGGTAGCCGCGTCGAATATCGCGGCGAAGAAGAAGTAGTCGTCCATCCTGAGCGCGGGCGGCGGGTTGGGCGGGGAGCGAAGGATCAAAGCGCTTGTGTAGCAGGAAGCCCGCAGCGGCACTGCTTGGTGCGCATGTGCTTTGATCCTTCGCTCCCACCCGTCCACCACCCGCGCTCAGGATGAATTACGAGAAGTGCTCCCACCCCTTCGCGGCGAGCGGCTGTCCGTTGAGGCGGACGCCGCGCTCTTCGACGATCCTGCCGATTCCGTAGACGGGGCGGCCGGTACGGGCGGAGATCTCGGACTCGCGGAGGGGCGAGGTGAAGAGGAGGGCGTACTCCTCGCCGCCGTGCAGCACGGCCTCGGCGACATTGATCCCGAGCTGGGGTCCGGAGCGCTGGAGGTCGGAGAAGACGGGGATGCGCTCGCGCTCGATCTCGGCGCCGCATGCCGAGGCCTCGCAGAGGTGGTGGAGATCGGTGGAGAGGCCGTCGCTGATGTCGATGCAGGTGGTGGCGATGCCGTGCAGTTTCAGACCGAGCTCGATCTCCGGCTCGGGATCGCGATGGCGCCGGATGGCCGATTCGATGAGCTCGCGCAGGGCGAAACCGGGGTTGACGGGCGGATGCAGAAGCAGGTGCAGGCCGGCTGCGGCACCGCCGAGCGGGCGGCTGACGTAGATACGGTCGCCGCGCTTCGCGCCGCTGCGGAGGATGGGATCGCTGGTCTCGCCAATGGCGGTGATGGCGATGAGGAGCTTTTCAGCACGGGAGAGGTCGCCCCCGACGATCTCGATCTTCCAGCCCCGTGCCGCAACGGCCAGGGCTTCGATGAACTCGCCGAGGCGTTTCGGATCGGGGCCGCCGAGCGCGACGAGGGCGATCGTGGGTCGCGCGCCCATTGCTGCCAGGTCGGAGAGATTCGCGGCCAGGCTCTTCCGCGCTAGCAGATCGACAGGTGTGCCCGGTGTGAAATCAACGTCCTCCACGAGCATGTCGGTCGTCAGGACCTGAAGCCCCACCACCGCGCAGTCGTCACCGGTACGCGGGAAGAGCTGCCGGATCCGGGCGATGAGATCGGCCTCGCTCATCGCACGGGAACGATCGGCACGAGCGGCCGGTCGAACGTCTCCTTCGGATAGATGATCGCTTCGAGAAAGAGCCCGGAGGGGGGCGAGGTTGGCTCGAACGCTTCGCCGCTTTCCAGCCGCGCCAGGAGCTCCCCAGGACGCACGTTGCCACGGCCGACCTCCGCGAGGAAGGCCACCAGCTTGCGCACCATCTTCCAGAGAAAGTGCGACGCGGCGATGCGCATGAGGATCAGGTCATCGACGGCCGCCACCTCGCAGCGCTCGACGACCACGATGCGGGAGTCCTCTTCCTTGAGGCGCCGGTCGGTGAAGGCGCTGAAGTCGTGGCGTCCTTCCAGCGGCTTGGCCGCCCGCGCCATGGCCGCGACGTCGAGCCGGTCTTTCACCCACCAGACGAACGGCTTGGCGAATGCCGTGCGGCGCTGCGCGATCTGGTAGAGGTAGACGCGCGAGACGGCGTCGTGGCGCGCATGAAAGCGGTCGTGCGCCCGCTCCGTCCGGAGGATGTTGATATCGGCTGGGAGCAGGTCGTTGAGCTTGCGGGTGAGCTGCAGCGGATCGACGGCTTTGCGGGCCCGCAGGTGCGCCACCTGCCCGGCCGCATGGACGCCGGAGTCGGTGCGGCCGGCGCCGCCGACGTCGACGTCACCGAGGACCTGCGTGGCCGCGCGCACGAGATGCCCCTGGATCGTCTTCGGCGTATTTCCCTGCGCCTGCCATCCCGAGTAGCGAGTCCCCTCGTACTCGAGGGTGAGTTTGTAGGTCGGCATGGGATCAAACGATGAACGGTGACCGATGAACGAAGAATCCGGTCACTGCACGCCTCAATTTATCGCTCCTCGTTCATCCCTCATCGTTCCTCGTGCTAGGCTCCCCCGCCGTGGCGCGCCCCAGCTCATGGCAAACGGTCGGTGATCTCTTCGTCGTCGTTTGGGACGACGGTCACGAATCTTACTACCCGCTCGAAGCACTCCGCCGCGCCTGTCCCTGTGCGGCCTGCAGCGGAGAGCCCGATCTCTTCGGCCGCATGTCCGCCGGCCCGCCGCCACGTTACACGCGCGCCTCGTTCGAGCTCACAGCGATGACCCCCATCGGCAACTACGCCCTCCAACCGATGTGGGGTGACGGCCATGGCTACGGCATCTGGACCTTCGACCGGCTGCGCGCCGTCTGCCCGTGCGAAGAATGCCGGGCACCGCAGACCGAGTCCTGAGTGCCGAGTGCCGAGTGCCGAGGGCATGAGGCATGCGATCGAGGTTGAAGTCGCCCGTGGCAAGACGCAAAGCCACTCATGCCTCATGCCTCATTCCTCATGCCCCTCGGCACTCGGCACTCCGCACTCGGTACTCGCGGTGTGATTTTGCGAATACGCTCGCGGCGTCGTTGTTCTATTCTTCCCGCGATGGAAGCGAGTCCTCAGCAGTTTGCAACGGATGCCTCCGCCTGGTCGGTGGAGGACGCCGGTGCGCTCTACATGATCGACCGGTGGGGTGGCGGCTATTTCGACGTCAACCGAGACGGCAACCTGACCGTGGCGCCGCTGCAGGAGAAAGGGATCAGCGTCCCGATCATCGACGTGCTGCGCGAAGCGCAAACGCTGAACCTGCAGGCGCCTCTGCTCATCCGCTTCCAGGACCTGCTGCGGCACCGGGTGGAAGTGCTCAACGGCGCCTTCAACGGCGCCATCGCCGCGAACGGATACCGCGGCGCCTACCGCGGCGTCTTCCCCATCAAGGTCAACCAGCTTCGCGAGGTGGTCGAGGAGATCCTCGACGCGGGCAAGCCCTTCAACTACGGACTGGAAGTGGGCAGCAAGCCGGAGATCTTCGCCGGGCTGGCCGTGCACACGGACAACGAGTCGCTCATCGTCTGCAACGGCTACAAGGACGCCACCTTCATCCGTATGGCCATGATCGGCCGGAAGCTCGGCAAGAAGATCATCCTGATCGCGGAGAAGCTTTCCGAGGTGCGGGCCATCGTGAAGATCGCCGCGGAGATGGGAGTGGAGCCGTGGATCGGCATGCGCGTCCGGCTGCTCTCCAAGGGCGCGGGCAAGTGGGCCACCTCGGGCGGCGAGCACGCCAAGTTCGGCCTGTCCACGGCCGAGATCCTCGAAGCGATCGAGATCCTGCGCGAGGCGAACATGGAATCGGCCTTCAAGCTGATCCACTTCCACATCGGCTCGCAGATCCCCGACATCCTGACCATCAAGCGGGCCGTGCGCGAAGCGGCCATGTACTACGCCAAGCTGCACAAGATGGGGCACCCGCTGGAGTACCTCGACGTCGGCGGCGGCCTGGCCATCGACTACGACGGTTCCCGCTCCACCTTTCACTCGTCGATGAACTACTCCGTGGAGGAGTACGCCGGCGACATCGTCTACAACATCATGGATGTCTGCGACGATGAGAAGGTGCCACACCCGAACATCATCTCCGAGTCGGGGCGGGCCATCGTGGCCCATCATTCGGTGCTCGTCGTGCAGGCCTTCGGCGCGATCGAGAAAACGCCCCTGGAGCCGCTCACGCCCCGGGAGACGGACCACAAGCTGATCCGGGAGATCATCGACATCGACGACCAGGCCAAGGACGACACCCTGACCTCGTCGTGGCACGACCTGGTGCAGATCAAGGAGCAGGCCCAGACCATGTTCGAGCTCGGCCTGCTCGGCCTGCCCGCCAAGGCCCGCATCGAGGAGCTCTTCTGGCAGATCGCCGAGAAGTTACAAGCCATCATGTCCGGCATGGACCCGGAGGAAGTCCCGGAGGACCTGCGCAACCTGAAGATCGAGCTGGCCGACCAGCACATCTGCAACTTCTCCGTCTTCCAGTCGCTCCTCGACCACTGGGCTCTCGGCCAGCTCTTCCCCATCGTTCCCATCCACCGCCTCAACGAGCGCCCGCAGCTCGAGTCGACCCTCGTCGACATCACCTGCGACTCCGACGGCAAGGTCTCCAAGTACATCGACCTGCAGGACGTCCGGGAGACGCTGCCGATGCACGAGCTCCGCAACGGCGAGCCGTACTACCTCGGCATCTTTCTCACCGGCGCGTACCAGGACATCATGGGCGACATCCACAACCTCTTCGGCCGGGTGAACGAGGTTCACGTCTTCCTGGACGACGACGAGGAGAGCGGCTTCTACATCGAAGAGGAGATCCCCGGCCAGTCGATCGGCGAGGTGCTGGCCATGACGCAGTACGACTGGCGCGACCTCGAAAAGCGGATGAAGTCCCAGATGGACGCGGCCATCAAGGCCGATCGCCTGAAACCGACCGAGGGGATGAGGCTGCTGCAGGACTTCGAGCGCGGCCTCAAGGATCAGACGTATCTGAGTTTCGATTGAGCAAGGGACGGACGAGCCTGTCCGTCCGGTTGAGATTCCAGGGCAGAAAACCGGTCTGCCCGATCGTTTTGAACAGCACGGAGGCGGACCCGGGCGTCCGTCCTCCATGGCAAGGAGGATTCACCATGCGCAAAACCGCCGCCGCCTTTCTGTTCGTTTTGATGGCGATCGCAGGCAACGCATTCGCCGGCGCGGAGGGACGCCTCGTCGGCAAGGTCATCGACGCCAAGACGCAGCAGCCCATCCCGAACGCCACCATTCACGTCAGCGCCACCGAGGCGCACAAGTACGAGGTGGACTACAAGAGCGAGAAGGACGGCACGTACAAGATCTTCCTCGTCGACGCCACGATCCGCTACAAGTTCACGGTCAGCGCGGATGGCTTTCCTCCGTACCAGGAGACGATCAAGCTGAAGATCGGCGAGACGATGTCGAAGGACTTCAAGCTCGGCGGCGATGCGCCCGCCACCGCTTCGGTAGCCGCGGCACCAAAGGCGGCCGATCCCTCCACCGTCGCCTACAACGACGGAGCGAAGGCCTACAACGACGGCAAGTACGCCGAGGCCGCCGCGAAGTTCCAGGAGGCCGTGACGGCCAAGCCGGAGCTGATCGCCGCCTGGGAGGCGCTGGCCCGCGCGAACGTGAAGCTGAAGGCGTATCCGAAGGCGATCGAAGCGGCGAACAAGGCCCTCGACCTCGCGCCCGATGAGAGCGACATGTACCCCATCCTCGCCGAGTCCTACCAGGCCACCGGCGACACCGCCAAGGCCGCGGAGTGGAAGAAGAAGATGCCGCTGGACGCGGCCGGGGCGTTCAACGCCGCTGCCCAGTTGATCAACAAGAACAACGACACCGAGGCGGAGCCGCTGCTGAAGCAATCCATCGCCGCCGACGAGAAGTTCGCCCCCGCCTACTTCGAGCTCGGCATGCTCTACGTCCGCACGGGCAAGATGGCCGAGGCGAAGACCAACCTCGAGACCTACCTCAAGCTCGACCCGAACGGCAAGAACGCCGCGACGGCCAAGGAGACGCTGCAGTACGTGAAGTAGAAAAGTTCATCCTGAGCGCGGGCGGCGGGCTGGCGGGAGCGAAGGATCTGGCGGCATTGAACATCCGTAACGAACCGCCAGATCCTTCGGCGCTGCGCGCCTCAGGATAAACTCGGAACCGGCTCTCCCTCCGGCTCGTAGGCGAGGTTGGGGGCGAGCCAGCGTTCGATCTCGCCGAGCGTCATCCCTTTGCGCGCGGCGTAGTCGCGGACCTGATCACGGCCGATCTTCCCCACGGCGAAGTAGCGGGCCAGCGGGTGGGCGAAGTAGAAGCCGCTCACGGATGCTGCCGGCGTCATGGCGTAGGTCTCCGTGAGAGCCATGCCGGCGCGCGAGGCTCCGAGCAGGTCGAACAGCGTGCGCTTCTCCGTGTGATCGGGGCAGGCCGGGTATCCCGGCGCCGGCCGGATGCCGCGGTACTCCTCGGCGATGAGCTGCGCGCTGGTGAGACTTTCGTCCTCCGCGTACCACGACGTGCGCACGTCGCGGTGCAGCATCTCGGCAAAGGCCTCGGCCAGCCGGTCGGCGAGGGCCTTGGTCATGATGGCGTTGTAGTCGTCGTGGTCTTTCTCGAAACGGGCCACGAGCTCGTCGACGCCGATGCCCGCCGTGACGGCGAATCCGCCGGCATAGTCGTCGATCCCTTCCGGCGCGATGAAGTCGGCCAAGGCCAGGTTCTCCCGTGTCGTCGTCTCCTGCTGCTGCCGCAGCGTATGGAGCGTGACGCCGTTCTGGAGACGGATGTCGTCGCCCTCGGCGCGGGCGGGCCAGAAACCGTAGGCACCACGCGCCCGCAGCAGGCGCTTGTCGATGATCTCGGCCAGCAGCTTTCGGGCGTCGTCGAAGACCTCCCTGGCCCGCGGCTCGTCGAGGATCTTCGGGTACTGGCCGCGCAGCTCCCAGGCGGCGAAGAAGGGCGACCAGTCGATGAACGGCTCGAGCTGTGCGAGTGGAACGTCGTCGAGAACGTGCACGCCGAGGAAGGGCGGCGGCTGCGGCGCGAAATCGAGGCGCGGCCGGCGGCGGCGCGCTTCATCGAGGGGCAGGATGACGCGGTCGTCGCGCGTCCCGGCGCGCTCCCGCAGCCGCGCCAGCTCATCGTGATTCGACGCCACGAAGTCCGCGCGTTTCTCGGAGCTGAGGAGCGAGCTGACCACGCCGACGGCGCGCGAGGCGTCGAGGACGTGCACGGTCGTCTCCGAGTAGCGCGGCGCGATCTTCACGGCCGTGTGGAGCTTGGACGTCGTCGCCCCGCCGATGAGCAGAGGCACGTGGAACTGGCGCCGCTCCATCTCCCGGGCCACGTGGACCATCTCGTCCAGTGACGGAGTGATGAGCCCGGAGAGTCCGACGACGTCGACCTTCTCCCGGACGGCCGTATCGAGGATCTTCTCCGCCGAGACCATCACGCCGAGGTCGAGGACTTCGTAGTTGTTGCAGCCCAGGACCACCCCGACGATGTTCTTGCCGATGTCGTGGACGTCGCCCCTCACCGTCGCCAGGAGCACCTTGCCGCGCGCCGCGACGTCGCCGGCCTTCGCCTTCTCTGCCTCCATGAACGGCAGCAGGTACGCCACGCCCTTCTTCATCACCCGTGCGCTCTTCACGACCTGAGGGAGGAACATCTTTCCCGCGCCGAAGAGATTGCCGACGATGTTCATGCCGTCCATCAGCGGCCCCTCGATGATGGACAGCGCGGTCGGATACGAGCCGCGCGCCTCCTCGAGGTCTTCTTCGATGTGCTCGACGAGCCCCTTGACCAGGGCATGGGAGAGGCGCTCCTCGACCGTGCCCTGCCGCCACGATGCTTCTTCCTTCGCCGCGATGGAGCTTCCCTGGCCTTTCACCGAGTCCGCGAATGCCGTGAGACGCTCCGTGGCATCGGGACGCCGGTCGAGCAGGACGTCCTCCACGAGCTCGAGGAGCTCCTTCGGGATTTCTTCGTAGATGGCGAGCTGGCCGGCGTTGACGATGCCCATGGTCAGGCCGGCCTTGATGGCGTGGTAGAGAAAGGCGGCGTGCATCGCTTCGCGCACGGCCTTGTTGCCGCGGAAGGAGAACGAGACGTTGCTGATGCCGCCCGACGAGCTGGCCAGCGGGAACGTCTCGTGGAGCTGCCGCACGGCCTCGATGAAGGCCACGCCGTACCGGGCGTGCTCCTCGATGCCGGTGGCCACGGTGAGGACGTTCGGGTCGAAGATGATGTCGGTGGGATCGAACCCGACGTCGTTGACGAGGATGTCGTAAGCACGTGCGCTGATGGCGACTTTGCGCTCGATCGTATCGGCCTGCCCCTGCTCATCGAAGGCCATGACGATCACGGCGGCGCCATAGCGGCGGATGAGCTTGGCCTGCTCTCGGAACTTCGCTTCGCCCTCTTTCAGCGAGATGGAGTTGACGACCGACTTCCCCTGCGTGCACTTGAGGCCGGCCTCCAGCACGCTCCACTTCGATGAGTCGATCATGAGCGGCACGCGCGCGATGTCGGGCTCCGAGGCGATGAGGTTGAGGAACTCCGTCATCACCTTCTCCGAGTCGAGCAGGCCCTCGTCCATGTTGACGTCGAGGATGTTCGCGCCGCCGTCGATCTGCTGCTTGGCCACGGCCAGCGCCCCGTCCAGGTCGCCTGCCTTGATGAGCTGCGCGAACTTCGGCGAGCCGGTGATGTTCGTCCGCTCCCCGACCATGATGAAGTCGGCGCCGCCCGCGGCGCCGTCCTGAGCGGAGCGAAGGATCCGCTCGCCGCCGGAGCGAACGGTGAGGGGCTCCAGACCGCTGAGGCGCAGGTGCTTCTCGACCGTGTGGGGGACGCGCGGCCGGAGGTCCTTCACCGCTTCGCGGATGGCCCGGATGTGATCGGGCGTGGTGCCGCAGCAGCCGCCGACGATGTTGATCCAGTTGTTCTGCGCGAAGTCGCGCAGAAGGTCCGACATCATCGAGGGCGTCTCGTCGTAGCCGCCGAGGGCGTTGGGGAGGCCGGCGTTCGGATAACAGGAGATGGGGAGGGGCGCCACGCGCGCCAGCTCCTCGATGTGCGGCCGCATCTCGCGTGCGCCGAGGGCGCAGTTGATCCCCACCGACAGCAGCCGGGCGTGAGAGATCGAGTTCCAGAAGGCTTCGACCGTCTGCCCGCTGAGCGTGCGGCCGCTCCCGTCGGTGATCGTGCCCGAGAGCATCACTGGCAGGCGGATGCCGCGCTCGTCGAAGAGCTTCTCGATGGCGAAGATGGCGCCCTTGGAATTGAGCGTGTCGAAGATCGTCTCGACCAGGAGGATGTCCACTCCGCCGTCCACGAGACCGCGCGCCTGGTCGTAGTACGCAGCCACAATCTGGTCGAAGGTCACGGCCCGATAACCGGGGTTGTTGACGTCGGGCGAAAGCGACGCCGCCCGGTTCATCGGTCCCATCGCCCCCGCCACCCACCGGCCTGGAAAGGCGGCCACAGCACGTTTCGCGAGCCTGGCGGCGGCAAGGTTGATCTCGTAGCACTCGGCCTCCAGGCCGTAATCGGACATGGAGATTGCCTGCGCGTTGAACGTGTTGGTCTCGATGATGTCCGCGCCCGCCTCGAGGTACTGGCGATGGATGCCCTCGATGATCTCCGGCTGGGTGAGGCAGAGCAGGTCGTTCGCGCCGCGCAGCTCCTTCGGATGCGAGGCAAAGCGCGTCCCGCGGTACGCCGCTTCATCGAGACGGTGACGCTGGATCATCGTCCCCATGGCGCCGTCGATGATGAGGATGCGCTGGCGGAGCGCATCGCGGAGATCGCTCTCGGTGTTCGCGGCTCGCTTGTCGCGGCTCAGCGGCCCGTCGTTCTCCTCCGCTCGCCGCTCGCTGCTTACCGCCGCCCGGTTTTCGTCACTGCCTGGCTTCGTCTCGCTCATAAACAGAAAGGCCCCGCGGTCTCACGCGGGGCCTCGATCGAAATCGAACGGGTTGCACTGCCGGCTCTTTAGCTTTTTTTATCCTGGTTGCAAGCGGCCCCGCAAATCAGTCCAGGTGCGCGGGAGCGTACCACGGGGTGAGCCGCGGAATCCAGCGGCGGACGTTGCGGCAGTACTCCTCGTAGTCGCGCCCGAAGGTGGAGCGCAGCATCGGTTCCTCGAAGAAGACGACGAAGAAGGAGACGAGCACGAGGGCAATGGCCATCTCCACGAGCATGAGCCGGGTGAGGTTCGGAAAGACCAGCGCCTCGCCGGCCATGGCGATGCCCATCCCCACGTACATCGGGTTGCGTACCCAGCGATACGGCCCGCTGACGACGAGCTTGCGCGGCGGATCGAACGGCGCCGGCGTGCCGAGACCGCGCCAGGCGAAGACCAGGACGCAGGGGACACCGATGACGGCGCCCACGGCTACGACGATCCAGTAGAGCGGACGCGGCCCGTCAAAGAGATGCGCTCCACCGCCGAACCAACGCGGAAAGTAGTAGAGCCACAGCGACACGAAGACCGGCGCGACGATGAAGGTCCGAAGGAGGGCGAAGAGGCGGCGGGACATGATTCGTTCTCCGTTGTTTCGTTGTTCGTTGTTCGTAGGTCGTCATCTGGTATCAGCTACGACCAGCGACCAGCGACCAGCGAATAAAGATAGACTCCTCTCATGCCAACCGCCACTGATCTCCCCGTTGCGCACACCGATCCGGTCAATGCCCGCATCCTTGCCATCTCCGAGGATCGGATTCAGGGATTCGTGCGCGATCCGATCGCGGTGATCGCCGAACAGTCCGGGCTCGACACGGAGACGGTGGTCGACCGGATCAAGGCCATGCTGCAAGGCGGCACGATCCGCCGCGTGCGGCAGACGCTCATGGCCACGAACCTCGCCGAGGGGGCGCTGGTGGCGTGGCAGTTCCCGGTCGAGAGGGTCGACGCGGCGTTCGACTACATGTTCCAGAAGGATCCCTTCAGCGGGCACGTGGTCGTCCGGTCGACTGACGCCGCCACGCCCGGCTCGAACTACCGCCTCTGGACGACGGTGAAGGTGCCCCAGGGGTTCTCCGTCGAGAGGCACTGCACCGTCCTGGCGCGCGAGACCGGGGCGGAGCACTTCCGCGTCATGCCCGCGCTGCGCATCTTCGCCCTCGGCGTGGGCCACGTCCGGCGCAAGGGGATGGAGCCCGGCAGCAAGTCGGACGAGCTGGCCGAGGTGAAGGACACGGCCAAGGTCGAGCTGTCGGACCTCGACTGGCAGGTATTGACGGCGCTGAAGCGCGAGTTCGAGCCGGAGGAGATCGCCCGCCAGCTCTGGCCGGCGCGCGCGGCTGAAGCGGGCGTACCGCTGGAGACGTTCTACGAAGTGGCGGAGTCACTCAACCAGCGCAAGGTCGTCGGCCGGTTCTCCACCTTCCTGGAGCACGTAAAGCCGCTGGCCACGGGCGAGCGCGTGACGCGCTTCAACGCCCTGTTCCACTGGGCCGTGCCGCCGGGCCGTGAGCTCGAGGCCGGGCGGCAGATCGGCCGTTTCCACATCCTCACCCACTGCTACTGGCGCGAGGGCGGCCCCGAGTTCCGCAATGTGAACATCATGGCTGTCGCCCACGGAACGGAGAAGGAGATGGTGCTCGCCCACAAACGGGCCATCGACGAGCATCTGGCCGATGCCGGCATCCCGCTGACGTACACGAACGTCTTCTGGGGAGGCCGCAGCGAGATCAAGCCGTCGGAGATCTCGCCGTTCGCCTATCGCGACTGGTGCAAGGCCATGGGGATCGATCCGGAAACGATGCGGGATCGCTGACCGCTGGTCGCTGTCCGCTAATCGCTGTCCGCTAATCGCTGTCCCCTGATCGCTGGTCGATGGCATCATTCGACTTCAGTGAGTCCGCAATCCGAGCCGGAATCGCCCGCACCACCTGAGGCGGATTCGTCCAACGAGCCGCAAGCCGGCGAGCCGCGCACGGCGGACAGTGAGCCGCGAACGGCGAACGGCGAACGGCGGCGATTCAGCGTCGAGCGTATCGGCATCGCCGTCATCGGCGGCGTGGCGCTGCTGGCCTTCGCGCAGTCGTACCTCCGCTGGCTCCACCCGCTCATCGACACGGGGCGCGACCTCTACATCCCCGAACAGCTCGCCCGCGGCGCGAAGCTCTACCGCGATATCCGCTATCAGTACCCGCCGCTCGGTCCATACCTTCTCGCCCTGATCACCGCCCTCACCGGCCATTCCCTGACGGCGTACATGTACATCGGCGTGGCGCAGTCGCTCGCCGCCGCCTCGGCGCTCTACCTGGCCGCGCGCCGGGTGGCGGGAGTCCTTGGAGCCTTCGCGGCGACGCTGATGTTCGTCTCGCTCTGCGTCACGAACGCCACGACGTGGGGCGTGACGTGGATCTTTCCGTACAGCTACGCGGCGACGTTCGGCATGACGTTCCTGCTGATCGCGCTCGCGGCAGTGCTCTCCGAGCGGGGCTGGATCGCCGTGGCCGCGCTGGTGCCGGCGGCCTGGTGCAAGGTCGAGCTGGCCGTCGCCGCGGCGCTGATCGTGGTGGGACTGACGGTCATCCGCCGGCTTTCACTGCGCCAGGCGGCGGCGTGGCTGGCGGCGATGCTGGTCACCTTCGGCGCGGCGGCGCTCTACTTCCGCGATACGGCATGGCTGCGGGGAAACCTCTTCGCAGCTTCGCTGACGCAGAGCGAGATCGCCAGGATCTACTTCGCGCGCGTCTCGGGCCAGGCAGACTGGCTGCGAAACCTCGGCGCCACGCTCGTGGGCATTGCCGTGATCGTGGCGGTGAAGCTCGCCATCCGCCGGGCCAGTTGGCCGGTGGCGCTGGCGGTGGTCCTCGTCTGCACGTTCCTCACGCAGGAAGATCAGCTCGTCCGCGCCTTCAACCTGCTGCAGTGGGTGGTGCTGATCTTCTGCGCGGTCCGGCACTTCGGCGGCGAGAACGGCGGCGTGCACACGTCGAACCTCTTCGTGCTGGCGCTTTTCAGCGTGGCGTCCACGTTGCGCATCTGGCTCAACGTCTCGCCCGGCTGGTACGGCTTCACGCTCGTGGTGCCGGTCTTCGCGCTGATGGCGGCCGTGCTCTTCGAGCGAAAGCGCCTCACCCCGCTCTGGATGATTCCCATTGCCGTGCTCTGTGCCCTCACGCTGTGGAACCAGAACCGGCGGTACGCGGCCAAGGAGTATCCCATCGTCTCGGCGCGGGGCACGTTCTTCGACGCCAATCACGATCGCGCGAGCATCCTGACGGCCTTCCTCCAGCACGTCCACGGCGGTACGCTCGTGGTCATCCCGGAAGGCATCACGCTCGACTACCTGGCCGGCGCGACCACGCCGCTGACCTATCACACGCTCACGCCGGTCGAGATCGACAACCCGGCCGTGGAAGTGGCCATCCTCAGGGAACTGTCCGCGCACCCGCCGGACCGCATCGCCATCGTCGATCGTGACGTGCGCGAGTTCGGCTACCGCGGCTTCAGTATCGACTACGGCCTGGCGTTGACACGCTGGATCAAGGCGCACTACGCCGTCGAAGCGCCGCTGCGGGGAGGGTCGTTCTGGATGGTGGTGCTGCGGCGGCGGCAACCTTCATCCTGAGTGAGGGTGGCTGGGCGGGTGTGAGCGAAGGATCAGCGCGCGGCAGAGGAGGCTGGTGCCACGCGCAGCGCGTCGAATCCAGAATCGGGCGTGCCCAGCTCTGACTCTTCGCTCCCGCCCTGCCCTCCACCCGCGCTCAGAGTGAGGCTGGTTACGACGCCGCCCGGAACTCCGCGCCGGGGTTCTCTTTCTCCGCGTAGTCGAGCTCCCAGTCAGAGGTGAAGAGCACGACGGCGTGAGCGTCGCTGTCGACGGCGACGCGGCTGCGGCTGGGCAGGGTCAGGCGCGCGACGTCGTCCACGTCTCCCGGCACCCAGCGGGCCAGCTTGTAGGGGAGGTTGGTGATGATCGTCTCGACGTTGTACTCCGTCTCCAGACGGGAGCGGAGGACGTCGAACTGCAGCTCGCCGACGACGGCCAGGATGGGCTCACTCTTCAACCCTGCGTGCAGGGTGAGCACCTGCATGACGCCCTCTTCCTCGAGCTGGGCCAGTCCCTTCTGGAACTGCTTCTGCCGCGTGACGTCCTTCGACCGGAGCTGTGCGAAATGCTCCGGCGCGAAACGCGGGATGCGGTCGAACTCCAGCGGCTCGCCCGCCGAGACGGCGTCGCCGATGCGGAAGAGGCCGGGATTGACGAACCCGATGACGTCGCCCGGATAGGCCGAGTCGATGGTCTCGCGCTCCCGGGCGAAGAGGCGGTGCGGGCGGGTCATCCGCACCTCGCGCCCGAGGCGGGAGTGATGGACGAGCATGTCCTTCTCGAAAACGCCGGACGTCACGCGAAGGAAGGCCAGGCGGTCGCGGTGGCGCTTGTCCATGTTCGCCTGGATCTTGAACACGAAACCGCTGAACTGCGGCGACTGCGGCTCGAGCTCAAGCTCCTCACCGTCCCTTCCGCGCGCCGGGCGGGCGGTGGGAGGTGGGGCCAGCTCGATGAGGGCCCGGAGGAAGGGCTCGACGCCGAAGTTGTTGATCGCGCTGCCGAAGAAGACCGGGATGACCTTGCCGCGCAGAAACGGCGCAGTCTCGAGCTCGTGGCCGGCGCCGGCCAGCAGCTCCGCCGCTTCGCGCAACTCCGACCACGCCTGTGGGCCGACGGCGTTCTCCAGGTTCGGGTCGTCGAGACCGGTCACGACCACCGGCGCGGCCGTGGCGCCGTGCTGCGTGCGTGCGAAGCGCAGGACCTTGGCGTCCCGGAGGTCGTAGACGCCCTGGAAGTTCGGTCCGTTGCCGATCGGCCAGTTCATGGGAACCGCACCGACGTTCAGCTCACGCTCGATTTCGCCGATGAGGTCGAACGGATCGCGCCCCGGGTGATCGAGCTTGTTGATGAAGCAGACGATCGGGATCTGCCGCATCCGGCACACCTCGAAGAGCTTCCGGGTCTGCGGCTCGATGCCTTTGGCGCTGTCGAGCACCATCACCGCGCTGTCCGTGGCCGCCAGCGTCCGGTACGTATCCTCGGAGAAGTCCTCGTGGCCGGGCGTATCGAGCAGGTTCAGGCAGTAACCGTCGTATTCGAACTGCAGGGCCGTGGAGGTGATGGAAATGCCGCGGGTCTGTTCCATGGCCATCCAGTCCGAGGTGGCGTGGCGCTGCCCTTTGCGCGACCGCACCGAGCCAGCCAGGTCGATGGCCCCGCCGTAGAGCAGCAGCTTCTCCGTCAGGGTCGTCTTTCCCGCGTCAGGGTGGGAAATGATGGCGAACGTCCGGCGACGGGCGATCTCGCGGCTCAGATCGTCGGAAATGGCTGGAACGGCGGTCATGCGAGCCGTTCACAACATCCCCGGCAGGACAAGATTTCCGTGCCTCAGCCCCAGACGCAGCGGTCAATATCTTAGTGTTACAAAAGCAGAATTAGCCTTGAGTCGTTACATAGATGGTCTTGACATGAGCGTTAAGAAATAAGATATTGCCATTGGCAGTTAGTCTGATATGAGTTCAGCAAACTAAGATCCAAGACAAACTAAGGAGGCATCATGACGTTTGCAGCCCGCTTCAGCACCTCTCGAAACGACTTCCGGACAATTCAGGCGCGTGTCTTCGAGCCGTTCTTCGGACGGTTCGGCTTTCTCGCCGACGATCTGGCCAACGCCACGTGGGCGCCGCCGGTTGATGTGGCCGAGGAGGCGGACAAGATCCTCGTTCGCGTCGAAGCACCCGGCATGAAGGAGAGCGATCTGAAGATCCACTTCGAAGACGGCGTTCTCACCGTCAGCGGCGAGCGCCAGTTCGAGAAGAAGGACGAGCGCAACTATCACCGCATCGAGCGCTCGTACGGCAACTTCACCCGCACGTTCACCCTTCCGCGGAGCGTCGACGCCAACGGCATCGTCGCCAGCTACGTGAACGGCGTTCTCGAGATCGAGATCCCGAAGAAGGAAGAGGCCAAGCCGCGCCAGATCGAGATCAACATCGTTCCGACGCAGCTCGAGAAGTAGGCGATCGTTTTCGGTTTCACTCATGCGAAGGGCAGCCGCGAGGCTGCCCTTCCTGGTTTCTAGACACCTTTCCGCAGGCGGCCGTAGTCCTCGATGATGCGTCTTCGTGCTCTCCTGATCCTGCTTGCCGCTCTCACCGCGCTCCCCCAGTACGCCTCTGAAATCCCCCTCGGCGACGTGAGCTACGCCGGCACTTGTGAGGCCTGGCACTCACGTGCTGTGTCGAACGGGCATTCGTTCTACGGCGCCTGGACATTCACTTACATCGGCTTCCTCTATCTCGGCGGAACGATCGGCGGCGCCGCGACGGACGCGAACGGCGCGCCGTTGACGCCGACCGAGCACAACATCGGCGGCGGCCCGGGCGCCGAGACAGTAGCCAGCAACGGCGCGGATTACCTCGTTGCGGTCGACTATGCGGGCGGCCTGGGCGTTCGCCGCGTCGACGCCCGCGGAGTCCCGACGGGCGAGCTGGTCGCGCTGAGCACCGGCGTAGGCGGTTCGTCCAATCCCAGCGTCGACTCCTGGGTCGCGGCCTCGTGGAACGGCTCGCACTTTCTTGTCACCGGAACGATCCCCGCTGGCAGCGGAAGCTCCCTGCACGGCGCTCTCCTCGCCGCTACGATCAACGATACCGGGCATGCCGTTCAGACGCGGACGATCGCGGAGAACGCCGGTGTGCTGGATGCGGCACCGGCCGGCCAGGGCCGCACCTTGCTGCTCCTGCAGGCATACGACGCGATCCAATCCCTCCTGATCAATGACGACTTGACGACCACGGCTCCGGTCACGATTGCCACGGCACCGAAGAGCGCGGCCCTGGTTGCGTCGAACGGTAGCGGGTTTCTCGTCGTCTGGTCCGCCGGCGGCGGAATCCGCGCGAAAGCACTCGACGGCAACGGCCTGCCGCACGATGCGGCGTTCACGATCCATCCAGGTCCCGTCAATCCGGGTCCCTATGACGCCGTCGACACGAATCCCGCCGTGACCTGGGATGGATCGAGCTATCTGGTCGCGTGGGAGCTTGGCGGCGTGATCTACGGCGCGAGGACGAATGGCGGCGGCGCCACCCCGCCGTTCGCCATCACGCCCGGCTACTACCCCTCCCTGGCGTCGAACGACGACGGCAACACGATCGCGCTCAGCAGCGGCGGTTGCGGCACCATCTTTTCGACGGTCATCCAGCGCGGCGCGCCTGGGACGGATGGCCTCACACGAACCATCTCCCGCGAAGCAGTCCCCCAGGGCTATTCACGGGCCTTGCGTACCGCCCGTGGAACGCAGGTCGTCTGGTACGACCAGATGATGCACCTCTCGTTCGTCGACGGATCGGGTGCCGTCTCGCAACAGCCGCTGACGTCGACATCCTCCTTCACCAGATTCGACCTCATCGCCACGCCACGGGGAAGCGCGGCAGCCTGGCCAGACAATTCCAGGGGCGTGCGGATCCAGCAATTCGACGCCTCCGGTCATCTGCTCAGCCCTCCGGTCATCGCCGGCACCGCCCTCGCCTTCGATGCGGCGCTGGCGGCGCTCGGAGACGACGTCGCCGTGGCGTATACGCAAGACCGGCCCGACTACCCGAGCGGTTACGACTTCTTCGTGTCAGTCCTCGGCGCGGACGGCTCCCTGCGCCGGACGCCCGTCGTCTCCACTCCGCTGAGCCAGTCCTTCAGCAGCACACTCGCCGCGGTTGGAGTGCACTACCTCGCCGTCTGGCGCGAGAGCCAGAGCTCCGGCGCGGCGCTCTTTTCCGCAGTCATCGACCGCAATGCCCACGTGCTCGCGAAACAGCTCATCGTCGACAACGCCCGCATCACCATCGGCACGGCCATCGGAACGAACGGCGAGGATGCGCTGCTCGCCTGGAACGGCGCCGACGCGTCCCAGGCGGCGCTTTACGCTCAGCGTCTGGACACCAACGGCGCGCCGATCGGCGCGCCCCTGCCGGTGGCAACCTCCCACAGAAACATCGCGAAGATCCAGGTGGTCCCTGAGGGAGCGAATTACGTGATCACATACGTCACGGTCAGCGATGACGGCCTGTCGACCCTTCTGCGCCAGATCACGTGCTATCCCGACTCGTCGCTCAGCGGGAAGACGCTCCTGACCCTCCCCGGCGGCAACGTGATCGACTCCTACACGCTGGAAGGGGCGAACGTCACGAGCCTGGTTCTCCGCCGCTCAACCATCGATCTCGAGACGAACGGTGCCGCCCGGCTGTACTGGAGCAGCGTGCCTGCGCAGCACGTCCGCGTGATGAGGAACCGGTAACGGCAGCGTCACCGTCTCGGTCCGCGCCGTTTGCGAAAGAGGCTCAGCTCACTGCGGTAACGCAGCTCCTTCGGCTGCAGTTGCGGAGCGAGCTCGAAGTAGCGGCCGGCGGCGGTGACGTCGCCCATGGCTTCGCTCAGGGCGGCGAGGTTGAAGATCAGGGCGGCCGACGTTCGATGCTGGCGCAGCGTGGCCTCCCAGATCGCGCGCGCGTCGGCGAGCCGGTCGCTGGTGATCATGGCGTAGCCTTCGTCGAACGCCGGTGCGGCAGGATCGAGCTCGATCGATTCCCGGACCGCGCGCGGCGTGACGGCCTCGGCGGCCGCCCGCCCCGCGTAGTGCGCGGCCTGCGTGAACGCCACTTCGCGCTCGTCTTCCGTCAGCGATGCCGACCGCGGCGACGTCCCTTCGCCTTTCACTACGAAGGACAGGAGCTTCTTTCCGTCGGCCGGCCGGATCACGTCGATCCGCGCTGTACAGAGGGCGTCCAGCCACTGGTAGGTCCGCTTCACCCGCCCGCCGTCGACGTCGTGCTCCGTCCCTTCCGCCTGCCTCTCCTTCGCCTCGCACGAAAACGCATTCACGCCGAGGTACACGCCGGCGCGGTGGGTCTTGCGCACGGCCGTCAGATCGGAGAGGTACCGGTTGCCCTCCACCGCGTTGTCCACGCGCAGCCGTTCCGAGCTGTTGGCGTGATCGACCAGCGCGTCCACGAATTCATTGACCGCGGCGTGGTCGCCGATGGCGTAGACGACGGCCACATCTTGCGCGCCGAGGTCGTGCATCGGCGCGATGGTGCGCTCGAACGTGATGCGCGGCGTGATCGCAGACGCGCGAAACGCAAGGGAGGCGAGTGCGGCTGCGAAGAGAAGCGTCTTCGCTCGCATAGGGCGTCGAAGTATTCTACGGCACACAGCCCGCAACCGTCGTATCACCGCCTCGTTCGGTCAGCAGCACCCCTCCGGACCGCAGCAGGCATATCCCGACCGCTCCTCACCCGGCTCGAGGATGGCGAACAACCCGCGATAGGGGGGATGGGCCAGCTTGGCGGCCGTGTCGGTGCAGATCTCGTACGGCTCGTTTCGCGGGAACATGTGACCCTCTTCGTCGACGAACGCCTTCGCCGGCCCGAGGTAGATGGCGCGGTGGCCTTTGAACACGCAGCCGGACGTCTTTTCGAATTTCCAGCCGCGCACCGTGACGGAGAAGAAGGGATAGCCCTCGACATCCTTCCAGTACGTCTTCTTGAGAATCTCCAGGCCGTAGAACCCGGCACGTTCGAGCTCCGCCAGGAACTGCTCCTGCGTCAACGCGCCGACGAGGCATTCGCCCCACAGTTGCGGATTCGTTTTCAGGTGTGGTGGCACGTCCCTCTCGCTGACGATGTCGCTGATGAGAATGCGGCCGTGGTCCTTCAGGACGCGCCACATCTCGGAGAAGACGCGCGGCTTGTCGGGAGAGAGATTGACCACGCAGTTCGAGGTGACCAGATCGACGCTCTTCATCTCGACGGGAATCTGCTCCAGGAAGCCTTCGCGGAACTCGACCGCGTCGTAGCCGAGGGCGGCGGCCACGCGGGGCTGGTTTTCGCGGGCCACGGCCAGCATGCGGTCGGTCATGTCGACGCCGATGGCCTTCCCCGCGGCGCCCGTGAATTTCGCGGCGATGAAAACGTCGATGCCGGCGCCGGAACCGAGGTCGACGACGACCTCGCCCGGATGGATGTTCGCCGTCGTCATCGGCGAGCCGCAGCCGTAGAAGCGGTCGAGGACGTCCTGCGGGATGTGGCTGATGGCCGCGTCGTCGTACTTCGTGGGGCAGCAGAGCTCCGCCACCGGCTGGTCCGCCGCGTCGCCGTAGAACTCGCGCATCTTCGCCCGCGGCTTGTCGACGTCGAACGACAGCACGCAGTTCGAGTGCAGCGTCAGCACTGGCTGCTCGGCCAGCGCGCCGTCGGCGGTGCCGCAGGCGATCGCCCCTTCTCCCATGGCGTGGAGCACGAGCGGCGCGTCATAGCCGGAACGGAGGTTCCTGCGCGCCCGCTTCTCGGTGCCGAGGGTGGTCATGACCCGAAGGGTCAGCGCGAGCGTAATCGGGTAGTAGGGATCGGCGCCGAGGAAATCGCCGGTGAAACACCAGGCGTGCTCGAGATCGCCGCCGCCGGTCAGAAAGCGGAATGGATCACGGGCCACCGCAGGATTCTGCGCCAGCGTCGCCGCACGGAGCTTGGCCAGGAGCGGCGAGGTCTCGACGATGCCCCGCAGGTCGTCGCGGGCCGCATCACCGCAGACGAGTGAGGGCTCGTTGGCCAGCGCGGCGGAGGGATAGACCGAGCCGTCGGCGTAGATGCAGAGCGAGTCCCAGCCGGCGTTGCCAAGGTCGTACTTCACTCCCGGAACGCCGTTCACGCGGCGCTTGACGGCTTCAAGATTGTCGAGCCGTACCGACTCCGCGTCCGCCGCGTCCGCGGCGAGCAGCACGGCAGAAAGAAGCGCCGCGTCGTCGGGAAAGAAGCCGTTGTCCGACTGGAGAGCGCGCCCGCGCCGGTGGCTCCACATCAGATGTTGCGATGACGCGCCGCTGCTCCTGACGATGGCCGGGATTGCCGCAAGCTCGTCGAGGTTCTCTTCCGTCGGCACGGTCGTCAGCGAGACCTCGAACCCGAGGTCTGCCAGCAGCCGCGTTCCTTCCAGCGCCCTGACGAACGTGCCCGCCCCGCGGATGGCGTCATTCGTCTCAGGCTTCGCGCCATCGATCGATACCTGGAAGCGGACCCGCTCACGGTCGAGCGCCGCCAACTGCTCCTTCACCCGTCCCGCGAAGAGCGTGGCGTTGGTAAGAAGGATGACCTCCATCCCATGGGTGTCCGTGGCCCGCTGCACGAGGTCGAAGATGTCTTTTCGCAGAAATGGCTCGCCGCCTGTGATGTAGAGCCGCTCCACTCCGAGCCCGGCGCCGCGGTCGATCAGGCGGGCCAGGTCTTCGCTGCCCAGACCGGGCGCGCCCCCCGGTCCGGACGAGACGAGGCAGTGGGTGCAGGTGAGGTTGCAGGCGTTGTTGATCTGCAGCCAGAGCTCGCGCAGGCCGTCCGGCCGGATGTGCGCGGCGCGGCCGGCGTACGCCTCACGCACGAACGGCGTGTCGGAGAGCATGCGCGCGCGGTCGAGCGCGGCGAGGAAATCGTGGACGTGCAGCCAGGCCTTTCCTGCTTCGAGCTGGTACTGTGCCGCGTAGCGCGCCACGAGCGTCCCGAAAGCCGGCGTCGTGTCGCCGATGGCGCGCAGCAGCTCGGCGCCGCGCTGCTCGACGGCGATCCAGTTCGGCGCGTCGCCGTCGACCGCGTAGGTAATGCCGTCATGTTCGAAGACGTGCAGTGCAGGAATGTGGAGCGGCGTGCGCTCCGCGAGAACGGTCATGACCCGTGCCTCCGTGGGGCTGCGATTTCGAGAGGGGATGGTCAGACCGCGGGCGGGGGACGGGGTCGATCGGTCGGCCGGGCCACGAGGCGGACCGGCGCCACGGTGTGCGAGCTGTCCGGCTGCCGGTGAAGCAGAAGGGAGCGGAGCTCGGCGCGAACCTGGGCATTCGCGAGGTCGCAGAGCGCCGGCAACGCGTCGCCGATCGAGTCGATGTCGCGCAGCGGCGGCAGGACGTGCACCTCGCCGAGCTGGGCAAAGAGGAAACGGTGCACCTCCGCGGTGGACCAGGGAAGCGAGGCCCAGTCCACGCCCGGCGGCGCCGAGAACGCGGCCAGGTAGAAACCGCCGTCGGGGCTCCTGCCGAGAGCCGGCTGCGTCGTCGAGAACGCATCTTCCAGGAGCTCGCGGGTGAGGCCGGCGACGTCTCCGGCCACGATGGCCACCCGTTCGTAGCCGGCGGCGAAGCAGCTCGTCAGGGCTTCGTCGACTTTGTCGCCGAGGGAGAGGCCAGGTCTCTGCGACGTGAACCGCGGTCCATCGAGGACGAACGTAGTGCCATGATCCGACGCGAGGTAGAGGTCGATCTCGCCGGCCCTGCGGATGATCGCAGAGAGCTCGTCGTGCAGGCGGACCAGGAAGCGCGGAGGCAGGCCCTTCCGGACCTCGTCGCGCCGCGTATCACCGGCAAACAGAACCGCCGCGTTCCGGCCCATGGTTGCCGCAACATCATATGTCCCGCATAGAATGCCCGCCGCATGCAACTCAACGTAACGAGTGAAATCGGGAAATTGAAGAGCGTGCTGGTGCATCTGCCGGGGCGGGAGATCGACACGATGGTCCCGCCCATGATGGCGCAGCTCCTGTTCGACGACATCCTCTTCGGACAGGTGGCGCGCGAAGAACATCGCCGATTCCAGCAGCTCATCCGCTTTGTGGCCGAGGAGGTCTTCGACATCCAGGACCTCCTCGAAGAGGTCTTCGAGGACGACGACGTCAAGGCCGCCATCGTGCGCGACCTGGCCAGGCGCAACCATTTCCCGCGTCGCCTTACCTCCTGGCTGCGCGCCCAGAAGGCCTCCGTTCTGGCGGAGGTGCTCATCGGAGGCATCGTCAGCGACAAGCCGAAGTCGGGCGACCTGCCGGCCTTCGACCTGCTCCCCGTCCCGAACTACTTCTTCATGCGCGACCCGCAGGTGGTCCTCGGCCACGGCGTCATCGTCAGCGGCATGGCCACGCAGGCACGGCGGCGCGAGTCGCTCCTCTCCCGCTACGTCTTCCAGCACCACCACGCCTTCCGCGACCAGGGCCTGAAGGGCGGCGGCGCCTCGGACATCTTCTGGGCCGATTTCATGGCCGGCCATGAAGCAGAGACCCAGGTCCGCCGCGGCTCTCCGACCATCGAGGGAGGCGACATCCTCGTGGCCCGGCGGGACCTCTTGCTCGTCGGCATCACCGAGCGGACGAACCGCGCCGGCGTGAAACTCCTAGCGCAGTCCCTCAAGGAATCCGACGCCGACGTGCGCGCCATCATCGTCGTGGAGATGCCGAAGCAGCGCTCGTTCATGCATCTCGACACCGTCTTCACCTTCACCAGCCGGCACGAGTGCCTCATCTACCCGCCGGTCATCCTTCCCGGCGGCGACCAGGCCGCGAAAGTGACGACGATCGACCTGACCCGGCGCGGTCTCTCGTTCTCGCCCCAGAAGTCGCTGCTGCACGCGCTGAAGAGAGAAGGCTTCGACCTCGAGCCGATCTACTGCGGCGGCAAGCGTGCCGTCGACCAGCAGCGCGAGCAGTGGACCGACGGGGCTAATGCGTTCACGCTTGCGCCGGGCATCATCCTCCTCTACGAGCGGAACGTGCGAACGGCCGAGGAGCTGGCCGCGCACGATTACCACATCGTCTACGAGGACGACCTCCTCCTCGGCCGCGCCGAGCTGGAGACCTGGACGAACAAGAAATACGCCATCCAGATCCAGGGACACGAGCTCTCCCGCGCGCGCGGCGGACCGCGCTGCATGACCATGCCGCTGGAGCGTGAGGACGTTTGAGCATCCCTTCGAAAACCGGCGGCAGGAAGCTGGCGGTGGTGGCGTTCGGCGGCAACGCCCTGCTGCGCCCCGAAGACCGCGGCACGCAGGAAGAGCAGATCGCCCGGGCCCGGCAGGCCGCGCGCTGGCTGGCCGACATCGTGCGGCAGGACTACAAGCTGCTCGTCGTCCACGGCAACGGCCCCCAGGTCGGGAACATCCTCATCCAGAACGAAGAGGCCTCGACCAAGATCCCGCCGCAGTCGCTCGACGTCTGCGTGGCCCAGACCGAGGGGTCGATGGGCTTCATGCTCCAGCAGGCCATCCGCAACCGCCTCGAATCCATCGGCCTCGGCGGCGAGGTGGCCACGGTACTGACGGAAGTCGAAGTCGACTCCGCCGATCCCGGCTTCAAGCGTCCGTCCAAGCCGATCGGCCCGTTCTTCACCCGCTATCGCGCCGAGGCCCTCGAGCGCGACCTCGGCTGGACGATGCAGGAGGACGCCGGCCGCGGCGGCTGGCGGCACGTCGTGGCCTCACCGCAGCCGAAGCGCATCCTCAACATCCTGACCATCCAGAGCATGCTCGAGAGCGCGGCCGTCGTCATCGCCGCGGGCGGCGGCGGCATCCCCGTCGTGCGCGGCCGCGACGGCCAGTGGCGCGGCGTCGAAGCCGTCATCGACAAGGACTTCGCGTCGGCCCTCCTCGCCGCGGAGCTGAAGGCGGAGCTCTACATCGTCCTCACCGGCGTGTCGAAGGTCGCCCTCGACTACGGCAAGCCCTCGCAACGCGTCCTCGGCCGCCTCACCGTCGCCGATGCGCGCAAGTACCTGTCCGAGGGGCAGTTTCCAGCCGGCTCCATGGGCCCGAAGATCGAAGCGGCGATCCAGTTCGTCCAGGCCAGCGGTCAGCAGGTGCTCATCACGGACGTGGAGCACTTGCGGGAGGCGCTGGAGGGTAGAGACGGGACGCTTGTGACTTTACTCTGAGCGAGGGAGGGCGGCAGGGCGGGAGCGAAGAGTCGAAGCCAGGCATTACCCGAGGTAGCGACTCAGGAACTCGCTCTCGTGCTCCGGTAGCTGGCGTGGCTGCCGACACCAACTGACTCAGATGACGGTCAGCCTTTCCCCGCCAGAACCAGGCGGGCCCGAAGATCGGCCACGCCGGATTGCCAAGCCGCGAATTCTTCGGATTCCTCCCAAAGCTCACGAATCTCCGAGTCCGGCCCGAGCACGTCGTCGATGGTGGCAATGCCCTTCTTAACGAGGTGGCCGACGTCGAGGCTGCTGTTTGAGGAAATCCAGTGGCGAACGTCTTCCGGCAGGTTGTCGGACGGTCTTCGAAGGAGTGCCGCCACGACTTCAGCCGCCGCCAACGCCGGAACCGCGACATCGGAATCGAGATACCCCTCCTCCCGAGGTGTCGCAAGAGACTGCTCGAGGAAGTCGGCGCCGGCAGTTTCGGGCAGATCGGCAGCCCAATCCAATGCCGTATCGTTCTCGAAGATACCTACGCCCCATGCTCCCATCAGTTGTCTCTCTGCGAATCGGATACGGCGTCGTCTCGCCGCATGACCTGATACTCCAGAACGTCTTCGGCTTCGCGGTTCAGCTCCTCTGCGAATTCGTTGATGCGCGCAACATCGTCAGGAAGATCAACACGTACAGTCACAGATGGAGCTTAGAGGCTTTGGGGATTGCACGCAAAGTCACGGCGCCAACTTGCGCGGAGCTCCGAACAAGAACGTCGGCTTGACCAAGCCCGTGCCATCTTCACAAAACACAAACCATCCCCTTCTCCTCCGCCGCAGCGGGGGAGAAGGTGGCCGAAGGCCGGATGAGGGGCCGAGTCCCAACGCCGCGAGACCCCTCATCCCCGCTTCGCGGACCTTCTCCCCGCTGCGGCGGGGAGAAGGACAATGATTTCGCTTGTGTCGCTTCGTTACGGCCGGCCACGACACCGCTCACGTCATCTCGCTCAGCCATTGCGACACCGCCGCGCCGATACCAGGAACGGCGCGTTCGAGGTGCGCGATCTCGGCAAGCGACAGACTGGCCGCCAGCCCCACTTCCACGACGTTGTCGAGCGTGAGCCGATCCTCCTCGCTGGCCCCTTCGTTAGTTACGGGATATTGAGTCAGCCACTGCATTACATCCTCGACCAAATCGTGGAGAGCAGGAACACCGGCAGGCATCAGCTCCACTCGCCCCAGTTCGACATGCAGTCGAAGATCGATTCCGGCAGAGATATCTATGGCTTTCGCCAGATCGTTGACAAATGAGACTCCGGCCTTCTCGGTTGGGTCGTCGAAATAACGCAGCTCCTCAAAGGTCCACAGTATCTGCTGAATACCTTCTATGAATTCAGCAAAGGTGGGCGCGTTGCGGACTTCCTCCACCGCTCCATGCTCGATTACGACATCTTCTATGTCAAACGAATCTCCTTCGATGACGTCCGAACCGTTCCGTAACGCGAATCTGTTCTCGAACGCAACCCGCTCGCTACCATCCATTGAGTCGAGCGTTAAACGCAATACCTTCACAACACGGATTCGGAATTTCTTTTCAGATCTGACATTTGAAGGAATACCGAAGCGTCCACGGAATTGCTCAAGTCGCTCGCGATTTGTCATGCCTATTCTTTCTGCTCCTACCCGCCCCCGTACGGCACGCAGTACGGGTCGTCTGCTTCGCAGTTGGCGAATTCGAACTGGATGGTGGTGTGGGCGATGGCGAATTCGTGGGCGAGCATTTCGTTCACTCGCTCGAGCAGCGTGCCGGTGTGGCGGACGGGGACGTCGCCGACCATTAGATGACACGACAGCGCCGGGCGTGACGGGGCGAGCGCCCAGATGTGCAGGTGGTGGACGCCGAAGACACCTTCGATGGCGGCGATGGCGCGGGTCACTTCGTCAGGGTCGATGCCGGAGGGGGTGCCTTCCAAGAGGAGGTTCACGGCCTCGCGCAGGACGCCCCAACTCGACCAGAGGATGCCCAGGCCGATGAGGACGGAGACGGCCGGATCCCAATACGTGCGGAGGGTGACGCGGATGAGGACGGCCGCGACGATGATGCCGGCGGAGGAGATGGCGTCGCCGAGCATGTGCAGCACCGCGCTGCGGATGTTGAGATCGTCCTTGCCCTCGGCGCGCAGCGACCAGGTGATGCTGCCGTTGAGGACGAGGGCGATGGTGGCCGTGACGAGCATGGCCAGGCTGTTCACCGCCTGCGGCACGCGCAGGCGCTGGAAGGCCTCGACGAAGATGTAGAGGGTGAAGGCGGCCAGCGTGCCGGCATTGATGAACGCCGCCAATACGCCGGCGCGGTGGTAGCCGTACGACTTGCCGGGATTGGCCGGTCGCTTCTCGAAGCGCACCGCGGCCAGCGCCAGCAGCAAGGCTAGGGCGTCGGTGAAGTTGTGCAGCGCATCGCCGACGAGGGCCAGCGAGTTGCTGCGGAATCCGATCACGGCCTCGATGACCACGAACAGCCCCGTGGCGATCGTGGCGATCACCAGCTTTCGCGAGACGTTGCCGTCATGCGGAGGGTGATGGTGGCTGTGGTGGTGCGCCATGGCGTCGGAGAAGAGTAACGCGCCGCGCGTCCCGTTTCTTCGAGACGTAGAAGTTCTTACCGCGTCGACCGCTCCACTTTCTTCGACCGCTCCGCCACACCCTCGGCCATCTTCTTGCGGGCCTCCTTCATCCGTGCGGCGACGGCGTCGTCGGCGAGCGCGATCATCTGGGCGGCCAGGATGCCGGCGTTTCGCGCACCGCCGACGGCAACCGTGGCCACGGGGATGCCGGGGGGCATCTGCACAACGGCCAGCAGCGCGTCGAAGCCCTGCAGGGCGCTGCCGGCCAGCGGGACGCCGATGACGGGCTTCGTCGTGAACGAGGCCACGACGCCGGGAAGATGCGCGGCCATCCCGGCGCCGGCGATGAAGACGGCGGCGCCGTCGCGCTCGGCCTGCGTGATGAGGTCGTGCGTTCGCTCCGGACTGCGGTGCGCGGAGGAGACTTTCATCTCGTACCGAACGCCGAGCTCGTCGAGCGCGCTGCAGGCGTGCGACATCACGTCTGCGTCGGAATCACTGCCGAGGAGGATGCAAACCCACGGTGCGGCCATAGGGGCGGGATTCTAGCGGGAGTTTGAACGAAAGCCAGCCCCGGCGACACAAGGCGGAAAGGCTGGAAGGCTGAAAGGAAGACAAGCTGCCGTGGCCCTTTGAGCTCTTGCCTTCAGCCGCAGCCTATCCCCTTGCGGCCTCGGCGCGTTGTTCCAGGGCCCGGTAGCCGATGTCGGTGCGGTAGCGTGCGCCCTGGAAGCGCACTTTCGGCGCGGCGCGATAGGCCTTTTCCAGGGCCTCGGAGAGGGTGGCCGCACGGGCGCAAACGTTGGCGACGCGGCCGGCGACGTTGATCAGCTTCCCTTCCTTCTTGATCACGCCGGCGTGGAAGATGACGACGGCATCGTCGTCCGTGGCGTCGACGGCCACTTCCTGCCCCTTCTGGAAGTCGTCGGGATAGCCATCCACGGCGATGACCACGCAGGCGGCCGCCTCCTTCTTCCAGTTCAGCTTCGTGTCGCCGAGGTTGCCGCGGGCGATCTTCAGCATCACGTCGGCCAGGTCGTCCTCGAGGCGGAGCATCTGCACCTGCGTCTCGGGATCGCCGAAGCGGCAGTTGTACTCCAGCACCTTCGGTCCCTTGGCCGTGAGCATGAGACCCGCGTAGAGGCAACCGGTGTACGGCCGTCCCTCGGTGGCCATGCCCTGGATGGTGGGCAGGATGACGGTCTTCATGATCTCGGCGGCCGTCTCGCCGCTGAGCACGACGGCGGGCGAATGCGAGCCCATGCCGCCGGTGTTCGGACCGGTGTCGCCGTCGAAGGCCTTCTTGTAGTCCTTGGCCGCCGCCAGCGGGACGCAGCGCTTCCCGTCGGTCATGACCATGAACGACACTTCCTCGCCCTGCAGGAACTCCTCGACGAGGATGCGCGCCGCGGCGTTTCCGAACTTCTTCTCCTCGAAGACGAGCTTCAGGTACTCGTCCGCCTGGGCCTGATCCTCGGCGATGACCACCCCTTTGCCGGCGGCCAGGCCGTCGACCTTGAGCACGGCGGGGAAGCCGATCGCTTTGAGGGCGTCAGTGGCCTCATCCAGCGAGCTGCAGGCCTTGGCCTCCGCCGTTGGGATGGCGTACTTCTTCATGAATTCCTTGGAAAAGACCTTCGACCCTTCCAGCTCCGCGGCCAGGCGGGTGGGGCCGAAGATGGGAAGGTCGCGCTTCTGGAACTCGTCGACGATCCCGAGGGTCAAGGGAAGCTCCGGGCCGATGACGGTGAGGTCGATCTTGAGCTTATCCGCGAAGTCGGCCAGTTCGATGATGTCGGCGACGCCGATGTTCACGCAATCGGCGACCTGGGCGATGCCGGCGTTCCCGGGAGCGGCGTAGATCTCCTTGACGAGGGGCGATTGCCGGAGCTTCCACGCCAAAGCGTGCTCCCGGCCACCCTGCCCCACAACCAAAACGCGCATGTGACGGGAGTGTAGCAGGTTGGGGGGCGGGTGACGGCGAGCGGCGAGCGGGCGGTGCCAGGTGACAGGTACCGGTTACCGCAACCAGTCGTCAGCCCGACGTGCGGAGGGCGAGGAGGGCGTCCAGCGGCAGTTGGCTGCTCATCGGAGAGCGTCATCCTCGTGGCTTCGGCTGCGGTCGCGCGGAGGGGGAACGGCTCACGCGGAGGAGCGAAGAGCGCGGAGGGCGGAGTTTCGCGACCTCGGAACTTAAATTAGGCGGTTGCCCTATCATGAAGCGGCGGGACTCAAGGATCAACATCCGTCTGCGGATCATGCAGAGAATCAAGCACTTAGCAGGTGTCTAAGAATTTGGTTCGCGCGCTGAATCCCCTTCGCCCGAGTTTCTGCCGTCAATAAAAATCCTGATATTCATATCTGGCGCGAATCCATTCACGGCTCGATTTCAGATATTCATATCTGGCGCGAATCCATTCACGGCTCGATTTCAGATATTCATATCTGGCGCGAATCCATTCACGGCTCGATTTCAGATATTCATGTCTGGCGTGGAGCCGTTAACAGGTGGATTTCAGATATTCATGTCTGGCGCGGAGCTGTTCACAGGTGGATTTCAGATATTCATGTCTGGCGCGGAGCCGTTCACAGGTGGATTTCTGACGTTCATATCAGAGACGGAGACACTCATGGCCCAGCGTCAGGTATCGATTGCCCGCGGCAAGCCGCAGTTGGCGGGTTGGGTGTGGTGGCCGGCGCCCCCGCTAGGCCTGGACAACGACGGCTGCGGATTCTGCCTGGCACAGCGCGGGCCGGCGGGGCGCCGACTACCACCGGCGATACTCCCACACCCGAAATTCGATACCTGACACCCGGTATCTGGTACCCACCCCCCGCCCACCTCCGGTACCCGGCCCCCGGTCCCTGGCACCCGGCACCCGCCCCCGCCTCCCGCTCGCCGGGTGGGAAGGGCGGAGGGCGACCTAGACGTTTTTCCGGGAGCCTCCGTATCAGTCCCTACAATGGCTGCGGAACTGCGTTTGATGATTCCGACGAAAGAGTCAGCCGAGCCCGATGACCGTCAGCTCGTGGAAACCATCCGCGGCGGGGATTCCGGCGCGTTCGAGGCCCTGGTCCGCCGGAAGACCTCGAAGGTGTACGCCCTGTGCTACCGGATCATCGGGAACGCCGAGGACGCCAAGGACATCTCCCAGCTCGTGT
>CAZYTO010000022.1:0-4850 GCA_964650405.1 uncultured Thermoanaerobaculia bacterium
GCCAGCGTCCCCGTGGTGCGATTGTCCGTGGTACGCGGCCGGCCCGGCGTCTGGTTGGGGATGCTCGGGGAGGTCCCGTGTGGGCTTCGGCCCTCGCTGGCCTGGGGGGCAGGGCGCCGCCGGGCTTCGTGCGCTGATCGGCCGTCAGGACCTGCAGCGCCTTCGAGGCCGCCGTGAGGGCGTTCTTCTTCATGGCGCTCTCGGCGGCCGTCTGCCCGTCGAGGATGGCCTGCGCGGCCGCCACGTTCGACGGATCCTTGATCAGCGCCTGGGCGACCTGCTGCATGCCGCCGTGGAGCTGGTCGCGGTACTGCGCGTTCTGATCGCGCAGCGACTGGGCGATGGCCTTGAGCTGCGTGACCTGGTCGTCGGTGAGGTTGAGCTCCGACTTCAGGTGGCGGAGGTGGCCGAAGAAGGCCATGCCCGGTCCGCCGCCCATCATGCCGTCGCGATGCATCATCGGGTGATCGGCGAACGCGAAGGGGACGTACGCCAGAAACGCCGCCAACGCCACCATTCCCGCGCCGATGAGGATCTTTCTCTTCATGATCGAGGCTCCTTTTCTACCCGTCGTGAGGTACGCCGGCCGGGAGTAAACGTTGAAGTCGCAACCTCTATAATCGGCGGGATTCCATGCGTTTCCGCTCGTTCATCCCTCTCGTGCTCGCTCTCGGCGGCGCGCCGTTCGCACTCGCCCAGGCGCCGGCGCTGACCTGCCCGCCGTCGCCTACGGGCCGGCCCTGCGACACGGTCCACTATCACGTGGCCATGTATCACCCCGACACGCGCACGTTCACGGAGATGCTGGGGGTTAATCAGTTCGCCTCCCAAAGCGCCTGCGAGCGCGCCCGGGATGCGGCCATCAAACGCAACGAAGACGTCGTGACGTTCCTCCGCCAGAAGGACCAGCAATACCAGCCCGACCGCTTCGGGCCGTGCCACTGCGACCTGACGGCGGACAAGTCGAGCCCGAGCTACCTTTCGGACATCCAGCGGATCGGGCAGTTGCGCCTGGCCGAGGAGATCCGGCATCGCGTGCGGGAGCGGCTCCTCGATCGCAACGTGCCGAGCGACTCGGAACTGATGCGGGCGCTGAATCCGCCGCCTGCCTACACGCCGCTTCTGACCGGACCGAAGCTCGTCGCGCCGGCGCCGGTGGTGCCGGTTGCCGTGGCCAACGCGCCGAACGATCTGCGGATGACGAAGGCCACCGAGTCGAATGCCGCGGCGACGGCATCGCTCGACCTGCCGCTGGTGGAGGTCAACGGGGTCGACGGGGCAGGCGCCGCGGGAGGGACCGCAGGGACCGCGGCGATGGTGCCGCCGGCGATCGTTCCGGTGCCTGCGCCGGCCCCCGCGCCCAGGGCGTTGCCGGAGGAGCGCGTCGCCTCGGAGGCGCCGGCAACGGCACCGGCAACGGCGCCAGCGCCGGTTTCGACTCCCGGACCGGCACCGGCGAACCCCGAACCGCAGCCGCAGGTCGCACCGCCCCAGGTTCCTCCGCCCGCTTCGCCGACGCCCGCTCCGCCAACGGTCGTTCCTGCCGAAGCGGCGCCCCAGCCGGCAGAAGAATCGGCCGAGGCATTCGTCGGGTATGAAGGTGAGCGGATCCAGAACGTGCTGAAGGCGAGCGGCGCGATCAGCGACGAGGCGATCCGCTCGAAGATCTTCGAGGCGTGCATGCAGCGCATCCAGTTGCTCTCGAACCTCCGTTCCCTCATCGCCGGATCGGGGGCGCGGAGCCGCTTCGCCGCCGCCGTCCGCGGAGTCAATACCGAGGCCGATCGCCTGGCCCTCGTGGCCAAGCTGTTCGGCAGCGACATGCCGAAGCATTGGGCGCCGGCGGATGCGAAGGACGTGATTCTCGACGCCAGGCCGGACGTGGAGAGCGATCCGGAGCGTGTGCTGCGCGACGCCGGCGGCCGCTGGTCGCCGCAGCAGAAACGGCGGGCGCTCTACGTCATCCTGGCCCGCACGCAGCCGACCGAAGAGCAGCAGTTGTGGCTTGGGAGTGTGATCGATGGATTCCTTCAATAGCGCATCCGGAGTGCGCCGGCATCTCGGCCGCTCTCCGCTGATCGCCGTCGCTCTACTCGCGGCGTCGGTTGCGTGGGCGCAGAATGCGCCGGCGCCGGTGCCGCCTGCACCTGCGGCCACGCAGGCACCGGCCGCGCAGGCTACCCCTGCGCCGTCTGCCGCTCCGGTGACGCCGGCGGCGGACGAATTCGCGAAGGCGGTCTACTTCGGCAAGAAGTTCTTCGAGATGAACGACTATCCGAATTCCTACCAGCAGTTCGCGAAGGCGGACGCGCTGCAACCCGACCAGCCGGGTGTGCTGTACGACATGGCCATGCTGCTGGCGCGCTCCGGGCGGTATTCCGAAGCCCAGGGCAAGGTCGACCGTTACAACCAACTCTTTCCGGGCGGCGCCGAGAAGCCGCTGGTGACCAAACTCCAGCTCGAACTGGAGTTCCAGCGCGAGCTGCAGAAGAAGCGGCAGGCCGACGCGGAATACGGAGAGCTCTTCACGCGCGGCCGCTTTCTCTACGTCAAAGGCGATCTGCCGGCGGCGCTGAAGCTCTTCCAGGACGCGGAGCTCAAGCGGCCGAACGACCCCGCTCCGGTCTTCAACGAGGGAATCCTCTTCGAGAAGCTGGGCGACTACGCGAAGGCGGAGGAGCGCTTCCGCCACTACGAAGACTTCGTCAATGATCCCGATGAAAAGGCCGGCATCGATCAGCGCCTGCTGGTGATCGAGAGCGAGATGGACGACATGAAGACGAAGATCGTCTGTCCCTTCTGCGGGTTCCGCCTGATCATCGGCGCACTCTGGTGCCCGCACTGCTGGCACGGCGTCTACTTCACCTCGTCGGCGACGGCGAATACGCGGCCGTGCGGGGAAGGTGCGACCGCCACCCGCGCCACGTACTACTCCGACGACCGGTTCGCGCGGAACGAGAGCCTGCCCTGCCTCTGGAACGGCACGATGCTCGACGCGCTGCGCTACACGCCCGCGAGACAGCGTGCCATCCAGGATGCGCGCCGGGCGGAGGGGTGGACGTACAACGGCGAAGTCATCCAGGGCTGGAGCGACAAGCAGGGCAACCAGATCCGCTACGCGCAGGGCACGGACTATCTCGAGAAGATCGCTTCACCGAGCGGCGGCGAGATCCTGCAGTTCGCTGCGCATCGCAGCGACGCCGGCTGGCTCCTGGACCGCGAGGACGTCATCATCGACGGCCAGCAGTACACCTCTCACTACACCTTCGATGCGCAGAACCGCATCGCCGGCCAGACGGTGGATTACGTCAATGCCGCTGCGTGCGGCCACGTCATCTCTATGGCCGCCGACTATACGTACACCGGCGACGCGCTGACGTCGGTGAAGATCCACGGCGGCTACGACGGCTACGTCGTGGAGGGGACGCCGAAGGTGGACTGGCAGGTGGCGATCGCCTACACGTACGACCAGTCCGCCCGGATCTCGAAGGAAGATCTGGCCGTGACGTCGCTCAACAAGACGTACGGGAGCAAGCCCGTCGGCGCGGCCCGCGACGAGGTGTCCCTGCTCTACACGGGCATGCGCGTGAAACGCCCGCTGGAGAACGTCACGCGCGTCGGAGACCTCTGTGCGTTGTCGGGCACGACGACGGTTGGGAATCCGATCGACCTGCGGCCGTTCTACGCGCTCACGCCCGACCTGGCCATGCTCGTGCCGTTCGGAGTGACCCGGGCCTCGGTCACGTTGACGTACCCGGACTCATTCAAGGTGCGCTGACGAGGGCCGTTCTGGCCTTGCACCCTAAAGTCGGTTCGGAGCCTGATCCCAAAGGCTGGAAGGCTGAAAGGCTGAAAGGGCCAGAGGGCAGCGCGGAGTTTCCTTCCAGCCTTTCAACCTTTCAGCCTTGCACCGAGACCGATGCTTCTGACTTCAGGTTCAAAAGGCGGTCGGTCTTTCGACGAAGCCGGGAGCCTAGTTGTGGGTGCTCTTCGCCTTCTCTTCGAGCTTCTCGCCGGCCTTTTTCAGCTTATCGCCCGCTTCCTTCGTCAGGGTCCCGGCGCCTTGTTTCAAGCCCTGCACAGTCTCCTTCGCGCCGTGGCTGATGCGCTGCCCCGCGTCACTCTGCTGAGCCTTCTTCGCAGCTTCGTCGATCTTGTGGCCGAGGGCCTGCGTATCCCGCTTCAGCTCCGTGGTGGACGGCTTCTGCGCGCAAGCGAGGATGACGGCCAGTGCCGCAATTGCCGCAATTTGCTTCATCATGTAGAGAACCTGAGCAAGTCGCGCGCCGGGATGAGCTGGCGAGTCATTCCGGTTTACCACTGACTCATGTACGACACCGAGCAAGACAGACTCATCCTCGGCATGGCGGGAGGGGGAGACTTCCGCATCATCGCCGCCCAGACCACCGACACGGTCGAGACCGCCCGAGAGATCCTCGACCTCGCACCGGTGGCTACCGACGCACTCGGCCGCGCCCTGACCGGCTCGCTGCTCCTGGCGCGCCTGCTCGACAAGAGCTTCCGCAACCAGTACGTCACGCTCCGTTTCCAGGGCAACGGTCCCCTCGGCGTGGTAATCGCCGAGGCCAATGTGACCGGCGGCGCGCGCGGGTGGGTGGAGAACCCGGTGCCGGTGGACGCCAGCCTGGACGTGCAGCGCGCCATCGGCGGCGGACTGCTAACGATCGTCCGCGGCACGCCGCCACTGGGACGGCCGTACACGTCGCAGGTGCCGCTCACCGGCAGCGGGATCGCCGAGGAGCTGACGCACTACCTCATGCGCTCGGAGCAGATCGCCTCCGCGGTGCTCCTCGGCGTCCTGAACAAGCGCGATGGCGTGGCCGCCGCCG
>CAZYTO010000022.1:4860-31494 GCA_964650405.1 uncultured Thermoanaerobaculia bacterium
CATTCCCCTTCGTGGCCGAACGCGTGCGGTCGGAGCAGATCGCACCCGGGGGGCCCCCGGGGGTCCGGAACAAGCGCGATGGCTTGGCGGCCGCCGGCGGGATCCTCGTCCAGGCCTTTCCGCACGCCAGCGAAGAGGCAGTGACGAAGCTGGAGACGCGTATCAAGGAGGCGCCGCGCCTCTCGTTCCTCCTGGACCGCATGCCGATCGAGGAGGCCGTGGCCACGGTTTTCCATGGCCTCGACTACAAGCAGATCGACGCCAGCTTCAACGTGCCGGTGACGTACACCTGCTCCTGCTCCCGCCAACGGGCTCTCGCCCCGCTGGCGCTCTTCTCCGACCAGGAGCTCGGCGAGATGATCCGCGACGGTGGAACGGAGGTGGCCTGCCAGTTCTGCGGCCGTAAGTATCACTTCGACGCCGATGACCTGCTGTCACTGAGTCCGAAGCACGAGGCGTGAGGTTCGCTGTTCGCTGTTCGCGGGGCGGTGTAGGGCACGACTGCGTCGTGCCGAACCCCCGTGCCGGTGATTCACGCCGGCGTGAGGTGCTCCAGAAACTGCTCTCCGCGCGCGGACAGCGCGACGGCCCGCGACCCTGGCTCGCGGCGGGCATAGCGCAGGCGGAACAGGCGCTCCAGGATCGCCGCCCCGAGCGCGCCCGCCAGGTGCGCGCGCCGCTCGCTCCAGTCGAGACAAGGCCGGCAGAGCGGCCGCCGCCGCGCGTGCAGCGACTCGAGATCGATGCCGAAGGCCTTCGCCCACGTCTCGCCGCGGCTGGTGAGCGACAACTCTTCGTCCGAGCCGTCGAGCAGCTTCCGTTCGCGCAGGCGCGTGAGGAGACGCACACCGGCCTCGCCGGCGAGGTGGTCGTAACAGACCCGGGCGTGCCGCAGCGACTCGTCTTCCGGACCGACGCGAACCTTCGCATGCTTCCGCTCCGGCGCGAAGGCCATGAGCGTCTCCATGACCCGCGCCACGTCCGGCGTGGCGATGCGGTAGTAACGATGCCGTCCCTGCTTCTCGATGGCCAGGAGCCGCGCCTTCGTCAGCCGCGCCAGGTGACTGCTGGCGGTCGACGGCGTCACCCCCGCTTCGAGCGCCAGCTCCGTTGCCGTGAGCGCCCGCCCGTCCATCAACGCCGTGAGCATCGCGCCGCGCGACGCCTCGCCGAGGAGTGCCGCGATGATGGAGAGGTCAGGGGTGCCGGCCATGGCCCGATCATAGCGGAAGCCCGCCGTGCATACTTCGACGGGCATCGAAACATGCCAAAAGGCGAATAAGCGATTAAGCGAATAACCGCATCCACCGGAGTAAACTCACCCGAACCGTAAACTGAGGAGATCGCGCTATGTGGAAGGCCCTCCACGTCGTTGGACTTGTCCTCACTGCCGTTTCGCTCGAGGCGCAGGTTCCCACCATCGTCAAGGAAATCGGCGAGCTGGAGAACGTTCGTGACCCGAAGTGCTACGCGACCGCCAACCGGCTCGAGGACTTCATCTACGGCACACCGCTGGAGGCGGGTGCCCGCTTCGAAAAGATCGCGTTGCAGAAGCGGCTGATCCGCGACGCATGGGTCAAGGCCACGGCCGCGGCTTCGCAGGCCGGCAGAGACAAGATCGACCCCGACACACTGCGGCCCATCCTGCAGGCGGTCGTCCCGTACCAGCAGACCGCGGACGGCAACTGGATCGTCCGTCCGAATGACGCCGGCAAGACCCTCATTACCGCGCGCGACAAGCGGCAGTACGGCAGCGTCGCCTATGCCTTGCGCGCCATTCTCTCCGTGCAGCAGGACGCCCTCGTCGACGGAACGAAGCTCCTGCCGCTCGACGATCCCGCCGTCGAGGCGTTCAAAGAATCCGTCGACCTCATCACCCTCGCTGCGCTGCAGCGCGCCGACCGGCAGACCCGCACGGCCAACCAGGAGCGCATCGCCGCACCGGCGCTCTCCGCCGGGTGGATCGACGTCCTCCGCTCGACCGACGTCCACCCCGCACCGGTTCACGGGGCCGGCGGCGGGAGCAGCTTCGCCACCATCAAGACCATCGTCAAGGAGAAGCTCGACGCGTTCGATAAGTACAACGCTCTCGACTCGCAGGTGCTCAACCGGAACATCCAGGTTTACATGGCCCGGCACATGTGGCCGGAAGATCCCGCCGAGGGGGAGAAATTCAGGTCGCAGTTCACCGAGACGATGATCGCCTGGACCGGCGACGTGATGCTCGACGCCGAAGGGCGCGCGAAGAAGGCGGGACATCCGTTCATCCGCGTCGAGGACGTCGATGCCGCCGTGCAGCACTTCGAGCCGCACGAGCTGAATCAATACGAAGACTGCATCTACTTTCCGCGCCTGCCGCACGACGAGCGGATCACCATCGAGGCCTACGACCTCGACGCCTTCCGCGATCCCGGCCTCCATTGGCGCTACCTCGACGCCGTGCTGAACGATCCGAAGTACAAGGGAACGCTGGAGCCCGATCCCTTCGCCGCGGAGCTGCTGACGGAGGGGGGAGCGCAGATGGGCACGCTCATCCTCCGCGTCGCCGGAACGTTCGCCGAGGCCGATGGCCGGGGACGGCTGAACGGCGGCGATCTCACGAAAGCGGTGCAGCGCATCCAGATCCTGCTCGACAAGCACGCCTCGATGCCGCCGGTGAAGAAAGTCTCCACGAAGATCGCCTCGGCGCCGGCCGCAGCTCCGGCGTCGTCCGGCACGTACTTCACGAACGTCACCAAGGCGAGCGGCATCCAGTTCGAGCACCGCATGTCGGATTGGCTGTCCCGCTTCATCCGGAGCTACACCGTCAAGGACGGGAACACGGTCCGGCTGGCGGTGCCGCCGGCGTTCGGCGGCTCCGGCATCGCGGCCGAGGACATCGACGGGGACGGCAACATCGACGTGCTCATTCTCAGCGGCGCAGGAAATGCCCTCTACCTCAACGACGGGAAGGGGCACTTCACCGACGTCACGGAGAGCTCCGGTCTGAAATGGACGCGGCCGGACGGCACGCCGGGCGAGCCACGCCAGCCGATCATCGCCGACTTCGACAACGACGGGCTGCCGGACATCCTCATCACCTACGTCGATGACCAGCACCGGCTCTATCGGAACCTCGGGCACGCAAGATTCGAGGACGTGACCGATCGCAGCAATCTCGGCGGCAAGGGCCTCGTCGGCGGTCCCGCCACGGCCATCGACTTCGACAAGGACGGCCTGCTCGACCTCTACATCGGCTACTTCGGCGACTACCTCCACGGCGAGCTGCCGACATTGGCGCGGCGCAACACGAACGCGCTGCCGGACAAGCTCTTTCGCAACAAGGGCAACTTCGTCTTCGAAGACGTCACCGCCGGCAGCGGCGTGGACAATCCCGGCTGGGCGCAGGCCATCGGGCATCTCGACTTCGACGGCGACGGATGGGAAGACCTGATCTGCGGCAACGACTTCGGCGCGAACGCCTGGTACCGCAACCTCGGGCGACCCGCAGGGTCTCACGAGCAAATTAAGTTCGAGGACGTTTCCGCGAAGATCGGCACGGACAAGCCCAGCTACACCATGGCCATCGGCATCACCGATCTCAATCGCGACGGGCATCCCGACGTCTACATCTCGAACATCGTGACGATGGACAAGGACGAGAAGTACGTGCTCCCGGACTCGCGCACGCGGATGAAGTTCAACCCGGCCAAGATGGCCAACATGCGCGTCGTGGAGGCGAACGATCTCTTCACCTCGGTGTCGCAGAATACGAAGCTCGTGTCCTACGAGCAGTCGAAGGCCGTCGGCCGCGGCTACAACTCCACCGGCTGGTCCTGGGGAGCGTATTTCTTCGACTTCGACAACGACGGCGATGACGATCTCTACGTCGTGAACGGCATGAACGAGTACGCCGTCTACTCGAGCGTGAACCCGTACCTCATGGACCCGTCCGGGAAGCCGAGCAGCGCGATCATGCCGGTGGCCCAAAAGGAAGCTCCGGTCTTCTTCGTCAACCGCGACGGAAAGCTGGTGGAGGAGTCGGAGAAGAGCGGCGCCAACCCCCTGGGCAACTCCCGTAGCGTCGTGCAGTTCGACATGGACGGCGACGGCGACCTGGACATGGTCGTGAACAACTTCAACATGCCGGCCATCGTCTACCGGAACAACGCGCCGGCGACGAATCACTGGATCAAGATCAAGCTGACCGGCGATCCGGCCAAAGGGGTGACCCGCGACGCCATCGGCGCGCAGATCTTCGTCGACACCGCGCATGAGAAGGGCCTCTGGCGCGAGGTCTTCAGCACGATCGGCTATCTCACGTCGAACCCGAAGGAACAGCACCTCGGGCTGGGTCACGACACGAAAGCCGACGTGACGATCGTCTGGCCGAACGGCGACCGCGAGACGCATCGCGGCCTGGCCGCCGACCGTCGCTATCACTTCATCCAGGGGCAGGGGAACCTCGCCGGCAAGTGATCCTGCCGGCGCTCGCACTCGTGGCCGCTCTGGGGCGCGGCGATTCCGTCGCCACGCTCCCTGCGAACCGCCTGGCCCGCGAGCGCTCGCGCTACCTCCTGCAGCATTCCACGAATCCCGTCGACTGGTATCCGTGGGGGGAGGAGGCCTTCCATGCCGCCCGCGAGCAGCACAAGCTGATCTTCCTTTCCATCGGCTACTCGACGTGTCATTGGTGTCATCGCATGGAGGCCGAGTCGTTCTCCGACGACGGCGTCGCGGCGCTCATGAACGCCGGTTACGTGTCGATCAAGGTCGACCGCGAGGAACGGCCGGACGTGGACACGGTCTACATCGCCGTCGCCCAGAAGCTCATGACCGATCCCGGGTGGCCGCTGAACGTCATCCTCACGCCGGACGGCCGGCCCTTCTTCGCCGCCACCTACCTGCCGAAGGAACGGCTCACGAACGTGCTCACCACGCTCGCCCATACATGGGCGGAGCACCCCGACCAGATCACGGCCTCAGCGGCGCTGGTCATGAAGTCGCTGACAAGCGAGGACAACGGCGGCGGCGGGCCGCTCGACGCGGCGGCGCTCACCAGCGGTTACGAGGACCTCTCCGCCCGCTTCGACGCGGCAAACGGCGGATTCCTCCCGCCACCGAAGTTCCCGGCGCCGCATCAACTGATGTTCCTGTTGCGCTACTGGCACCGCACGGGCAATGCGAAAGCGCTCGCGATGGTGGAGGCCACGCTTCAGTCGATACGGCGCAGCGCGCTCTTCGACGCGAAGAGGCTCGGCTTCCGCCGCTACGCCGAGGATGGGGAGTGGCGCAAGCCGCACCTCGAGAAGATGCTCTATGATCAGGCACTGCTCGCGCTCTGCTACCTCGAAGCGTTCCAGGCCACCGGCAAGGCCGAGTACGCGAGGACGGCGCGGGAAATCTTCACGTTCGTCCTGCGCGACGAGCGCGCGCCGAACGGTCTCTTCTTCGCCGCGGAGGATGCCGACGGCGGCCGTGACGAAAAGCTCGTCGCCGATTGGAACGGCCTGATGATCGCCGCTCTCGCCGCGGGAGCGGTGACGCTTGACGACCCGGCGTATGCCACTGCTGCGAGACGCGCTGCCGACACTCTCCTGTCGACCCTCCGCCGCAGCGACGGCCGCCTCCTCCACCAGCCGGGACAGGACGGCTTTCTCGACGACTACGCCTTCACGACGTGGGGGCTGCTCAACCTCTACGAAGCGACCTTCGAAGTCCGCTACCTCCAGGCTGCGATCTCGCTCCAGGCCGATGCCACACGCCTCTTTCGCGACGCGGCGGGCCGGTTCTACGTCACCGCGTCCGGAGGCGAGCAGCTTCTGGTGCGGCCGCATCTCACCGCCGATGCCGCTATCCCTTCCGGCAGTTCAGTGCAGGCCATGAACCTCGTCCGCCTGGCCCGGATCACCATGAACGACGACTACGAGAAACAGGCTCGCCAACTGCTCCAGTCGTCCGAGGAGGAGGTGCGTCTCGCGCCGTCATCCGCGACGCATCTCCTCAGCGCTCTCGATTTCCTCCTCGGCCCGTCGTACGAGATCGTGCTGGCGGGCCGCGACGTGATCGCGCTGCGTCGCGCGGTCTTCGCCTCGTTCGTCCCGAACAAGATCGTGCTCCGCCGGCCGCCCGGCGCCACTCCCATCACGCAAATTGCGCCATACACCGAGCCGCAGACGGCGCGGGACGGCAAAGCGACGGCGTACGTCTGCACCGGCTTCCGCTGCAAGCTCCCGACGAGCGACCCCGCCGAGGTGCGCGCGTCTCTGCGGGACGCGGAACCAAATCACTAGTCGTCGTCTCAATCGAACATGTCGTTTTCGATCTCACGCGGAGACGCGGAGAACACGGAGAAGGGCGCGGCTCTCGTCCTCCGCTCTCTCCGCGTCTCCGCGTGAGCTTTTTTCGAACGGCTTCCGAACGAATGACACGTCTAGCAGATCGGCAAACTTCGATGACAACCGAAGCGTGCTTTGAGTGGAGGACGGACAATCCTGTCCGTCGGATCGTGATTCCAGCAGGATGGCGGCCTCGGGGTCGCTGTCTTGCGGGGACGGACAGGATTGGCTGTCCTCCATACTCATGAGCAGAAGGAGCGAGCCAGCCATGATTGCCGTCATCTTCGAAGTGCAACCGAAGCCAGGCCGCCGGGAGGAGTACCTCGATCTCGCCGCCGGCCTGCGTCCGCTGCTCGACAGCATCGACGGGTTCGTTTCCATCGAGCGCTTCGAGAGCCTCACTACGCCGGGGCGCGTCCTCTCCCTTTCGTTCTGGCGTGACGAAGCGGCGGTCGAGCAGTGGCGCAACGTCTCCGAGCACCGGGTGGCGCAGGCGCGCGGGCGGGACGGGATCTTCGAGAACTACCGGCTGCGCATCGCCGCGGTCGTCCGCGACTACGGCATGTTCGACCGCGAGCAGGCGCCCGCGGACAGCCGCGGCGTCCACGGCTGATCCGGATCACCGTTCGTCTTGACTGCCGGAGAGATACGACATCAGCGTGCTGTGGAAGAAGAGATAGCCGCCGCCGGCGCGGCGGAGCAGGCCGCGCCGCGTGACGTATTCGAGAAAGCGCGGGAAGCGGAGCGGGCAGAATCCCTGCAGCCACAGCAGCAGCCGCAACACGCCGTGCTTCAGCAGATCGATGCCTCCGAAACGGAGCGCGGCCAGCGGCACGAACCACCCGATCGTCGCCGCTAAGAGGGGGAGACCGGGTTGCAGATCGGCACCGAGGAAGCGCACCGTGCCGAGCCAGCCCGCCGTGCGGGCAAGCGCTCCGGCCAGCACGCCGGCGGCACTGCCGATGAAGGCCAGGCCGCCGCTCAGCGCCGCGTTGCGTGCCGAGAGCCACATCCCGTGATTCGGCCGCGTCTTTCCTTCCACTGCCCCCGGTTCGAGGCCGAACAGTAGCGCCGGCACCAGGGCGAAGAAGAACGAATTGGGAAGCGTCGAGAAGAAGCTTGAGGCGCTGCGTGCCGGCCAGAGTCCGGTCGTGCGTCCGACGACGAGAAGGAGCCAGGTCAGCGCTCCAATGCCCATCCAGCCGCGCAAGGCGTTCGGCCACGACCACGTCAAGGCTTCGACGGCGCGGACGTCGCGGTCGAAGCGGACCGTGGCCAGCGGCCTGGCCACGATGAGCGCGAACAGCAGCGCATGCAGCAGCGGTGCGGCGAACAGGGCACCGGCGCCGCGGGCGGCGTGAAACGCGAGCACGGACAAATCGACGGTCAGGCAGACGAAGATGGCGTAGGCAGCGGTCGAGCCGCCGGCCCGTGCCCGGCCGAGAAGGAAGCTGTCGAGGACAGCCAGCCCGAGTGCTCCCATCAGTGCGTCGCTGACGACGGGAACGACGAAATCGAACCTGTGGGCGGCGAATGCGAAGAACGAAGCTGTGCTGAGACCGATGCCCAGACCGAGCAGAAGGCGCGTGAGCAGGACATAGGCGGCGCGACGTGACGTCGTCGCCAGCCAGGATGGCTGCAGTTCCTCGACGGCGAGCACCGTCCGGCTCCGCTGGAGCATGGCCCGCGCGAGCTGCGAGAGCCACTGCACGGCTTCACCTTCGTCGTAGTCGCTGCGCTCCGCGCCGAGTGAATCCCGGACGAGCTGCCGGAAGAGCGCCGGCACCGTCGGCGACGCCTCGGCCACGAGCACTCGCCGGGCAAGAGCGAGCAGCAGAGGCGACGTGACGAGCTGCTGCATCCCCCCGCTCTGGGGGGGCGGCGGGGGCAGGGAGGCGGATACCTGCGACGCCGTGAGCGGAAGGAGTCCGATCGCGCCGTCGAGCTCGAGCTGTACGCCGGCGCTCGCGTACTCGTCTTCGCGGCACGTGACGACCAGCGCCGTGAGCGGCAGCTCACGGCGAAAGCGGTTGATCGCTTCGATGCAGCCGGCGCGGCGGGAGGCCCGCACTTCGTCGAGACCATCGAGCATCAGCAGCAGCCTCCCGCCCTCCAGCCACTCGCCAGCAAGGCGGCGCGGGAGGAAGTAGCGCGTGCGAATCTCGCTGCCGATCCAGCGCTCCAGCGGCAGCGCCCGCTCGCTCCACGACGCCAGCGGCAGCACCACGGGAACCGGCGCGGAGGGATCGTGCCGCGCGCGCTCCAGCGCCAGCCGGGCAAGCTGCAACAGCGCGATCGTCTTCCCCGACCCGACGGCGCCGGTGATCAGGAGCGCATCCCCCATCCGCTCGAAGGTCGCGAGCAGGCCCTCGTCCTCAGGGACAGGTTTCCGTGATGGCATCGGGGCGAGGTCCGCCTCGCCGGCCCACGGATGGCGCACCATGCCCGGCCGTTCCTCGCGGCCGACCACGATCCTCTCGTGCTCTCCGATCGACGTCTCGAGCACCTGCTCGATCCAGAAGCGCTGTACACGTCCCGCGAGGAGATTCAGCTCGCGCGAGCGGCCCTCGGGCTCCATTGCCGCAACGGCAGCGCCTTCCCTGAGTGAGGCATCGCCAATCGGCACGACAGGGGCAACGAGGCGATAGCCGCTGCGGTGGAGCGTCTCAATGAATCGCGGCTCGTGCTTGTCGTCGCCGAACGCATGCCGCAGTTCCCAGATGCAGTGGGTGAGGACCTCCTCTCCCACCGCGAGGTCGCCCCACACCGACGCGAGCACTTCCTCGCGCGTCCGAAGGCTGCCGGGATGCGCGGCCAGGTCGACCAGTACGTCCATCGCCCGCGGCTTGAGGCGCTGCACCGTCCCGCCGGGGGCCAACAGCTCTCGCGTCTGTGGCCGCACCCGGTACTCGCCGACCTGGAACTCGTCTCGAGTTGTCACGGAAAGTATTCGCTCCGCACATCTTACCTTCCGTAGAGAATTCGCAGAGAAACGGCAGAGAAGTCGTTCAGGACTTCCCGGGACCGCCGCCCGAATGTGCTCGCATTCGAAAGGAGACGGCCATGTCCCGAACCAACCTGAAACACTGCCTCGGCGCCCTCGTCCTCATCGCGGTACTCCTCAGCGTGCTCATTGCCACCGGCTCGCCTCAGACCACGACCCACACGACGAAATCAGGCACCCGCACACAACTGGCGGCTGCAGGAGGCGAGCCGCTGCTCCAGCCACCGTGCGGCTCGACCGTCAAGGGAGGTCCGGAAGGGCCGCCCATGGCTGCCGACGACCTCTGCACGTCGTACTCGAAGCTGCGCGGCCCGATCACCGACGCGGCGGTGCAGGATCCTGACCGTTACGCTTGGCAGACGTTCTGCGAGCTGAACCAGCCGGCCCCCGGCAAGGCACGAGAGCGCGTGTGGCAGACGTGGGCGAACCAGTTCGACGTCTATGTGTCCCGACCCGATCCGAAGGTTCCGCCGACGTGGGAAGGAGCGACGGCCGGGGCCAATCGCCGCGAGCACTTCGAGAATCGCGTGGAGCTGCTCGCCGCGATGCGGGCAGCGCAGAGCGGAGGCAGCGAATCGACGTCCACTACCGGCACCTCGACTACCGCTACCTCGACCACGGACACATCGACGACGGGCAACGGACCATCGCCTCGTTACGACGCCGCCGAGTGCGACCCGAACACCTATCAGCAGATCTTCTTCAACCGGCCGCAGTTCGAATACATCATCGCGAACCACCTCTGGTACGTAGAAGGGCAGATCGCCGCGTTCGACGCGCAGAAGACGATCGACTTCCCGACCGATGCCATCGTCATCAAAGCCCTCTGGCGGCCGATCTCCGAAGCGGAGAAGCCGAAGTACTTCTGGACCGTCTCGAACGAGAACACACAAGGCTCCAGCTCGACGAGCGTGAAGCCGCAACTCTTCGGCCTGGCTTCGTTTCTCTTCATCTCGAAGACGATTCCCACGTGGACGTGGGCGTCATTCGAGCACGTCGACAATCCGTGCTTCGGCCGGCAGGAAGCGCCGCAGGACAATTTCGGCGTGACGCCGGCCGGCCAGCCGAGCGAAGCGCTCCTGGCGATGTTCCGGAAGTTCCACCTCGACGTGGCGCTCTGGTCGCACTACCGGCTTGGCGGCATCCAGACCTCCGACACCGACTCGACGGGCCGGCCGGTCGTCCTCGGCAATTCGATCGCCGAGGCGGGGTTCCAGACCACGTCGAGCTGCACGAACTGCCATGGCCGCTCCACCGTGGGACCGCATTCGAGCGGCAAGATCTTCGGCCTCGGCCGGCTGTCTGTCTTCGGCGGCGGCGTTTACGCCGGCAACTTGCGGCCGCAGAGCACGAACGGAGCCGCCGATCCGAACCTCTACACCGACTACTCCGTCTCGCCGCCGGCGCGCAAATACCTCCAGCTCGACTTCCAGTGGTCGCTGGTCTGCGCGAACAACATCGGCAGCGACGCCAACCCGTGCGCGACGAAGAGCAAATGAGTAGCGGGCGAGCGGGTGGGGGCGAGCGGCGGGCGGCAGGCTGCGTTTGACGGACGCTTCGAAATGGGGACGGACGCCATTTGTCTGTCCCCGCCGTTTTCACCGCGCAAACTCCATGATCCAGTTGATCTCCCACGTCTTCGCTCCGTCGTGGGAGAACGACTGCTCCCAGCGGGCGGTGTTGGAGGAGATGTTCGACCAAATGAATCGTGAATAGATCGCGCGGCCGCGGTAGAGCTCCTGATCGTAGAACTCACCCACACCGTCGACGAAGCTGCCGATCATCGGCACGTCCATCCGGCCCGTGGTGCGATTCGCCCAGTAGATGGCCCACTGCTGCGACTTGTCGTCGAAGAGGCGCACGGTCATGCCCTGGATGTGACCCCACGGTGTCCGCGGCGCATCGATCTCGTCCATGTTGCCGACGCCGCCCCAGATGGGACGTCCTACGCAGGTTCCGTCGAACTGCAGCCATTCCGCGCTGCCGTTCAGCGGCTCGCGCAGGCGGCGGTGGTGGACCTTCCACTGCCCGAAAATGAAATCGAAATCATGTCGCCGGTCGGCCATGGCGCATCTCTCCTGTCGCGGACTGTCGCCGCGGATCTGTCACGGCGGAAATCCTAGGGGGCTGGTGGTACTCTTTCGATAGCCAGTCGGGCCCGCCAGCGCATGACCACTTTGCCCATCCCGTTCGACCATTCTTCCGGCGCTCCCTTCTACCGGCAGATCTACGATGGCTACCGGGCCGCCATCCTCTCCGGGCAGCTCCGGCCGGGCGAGCGACTGCCGTCCAGCCGCGCCCTGGCCACGGAGCTGGGCATCTCGCGGCTGCCGGTGGTCTATGCCTTCGAACAGCTCCTGCATGAAGGCTACATCGAGGGGAGGAGCGGCTCGGGCACATTCGTCAAGGAGACCATTCCGGACGAGCTGACCATTCCGGTCGACAGGCCCGCGGACGCGCCCGCAGCCAAGCCGCGGACGGTGACGTGGCCGCGGCAGGCCATCGACTTCGCTCCTTTTAAAGTCAGCCTCCCGGCGCTCGACCGCTTCCCCCTCACGCTCTGGTCGCGGCTGGTGGCGCGGCACGCCAAGAAGCTGACCATCGAGACGATGGCTTACGGCGACCCCGCCGGCCACGGCCCGCTTCGGGAGGCCATCGCCGACTACCTCCGTACCGCCCGCGCCGTGCGCTGCGATGCCGGGCAGGTCCTCATCGTTTCCGGATCGCAGATGGTCCTCCAGATCTGCGCGCTGGCGCTGCTGCCGCGAGGCAGGAGCGTGTGCATGGAGGAGCCGGGCTATCCCGGTGCGCGTGATGCGCTGCAGCGCGCCGGCGCGCGCATCGTCCCCGTCGGTGTCGACGACGAGGGTATCGACGTCGAAGCGCTCGCCGCCCGGGGCCGCGACGTGCGGGCCGTCTATGTCACGCCGTCGCATCAATACCCGCTCGGCGTCCCCATGACCGCCTCCCGCCGCCTGGCCCTGCTGGAGTGGGCGCGCCGGAGCGGCTCGTGGATTCTCGAGGACGACTACGACAGCGAGTACCGCTACGCGAGCCGCCCCCTGAGCGCGCTCCAGGGACTCGACGCTTCCGAGCGGGTCATCTACATCGGCACGTTCAGCAAGGTGCTCTTCCCCGCCCTGCGCATCGGCTACGTCGTGGTCCCGCGGCCGCTCGTCGATACTTTTCGCACCATCCGGGAGTCGCTCGACATCTTCCAGCCGTCGCTCGAGCAACTCGTCGTGACCGAGTTCCTGCGCGAGGGTCACTTCGCCCGCCACATCCGCCGCATGCGGGCGCTCTACCACAAGCGCCGCGACGCGCTGCTCGCTGCGCTCCACGAATACGCCCCGGAGCTCGAGCCGTACAACAGCGACGCCGGCCTGCACCTCACCGCCTTTCTCCCGGAAGGCATGGACGACGTTACCGTCTCTGAGGAAGCGGCCCGGCGCGGGATCAGCGCGGCGGCGCTCTCCACGTGCTACGCCGGAACCGACCCGCGCCACGGCCTCATCCTCGGCTTCGGCGGCGCCAGCGAGCGCCGCATCCGCGCCGCGGCGAAGAAGCTGGGAGAGGTGCTGGAGGAGTGCCGCACTGACCACCGCATCGCCGCTCCCCGCGTGCGGGAGAGCGCCGGTTGAGCCCCGCCTCGCTGCACGTCGTTCTCGTCGAGCCGGAGATTCACTGGAACACCGGCAACGCCGGCCGCTCCTGCCTCGCCGCCGGTGCCGAGTTGCACCTGATTCAGCCGCTGGGCTTTTCGCTCGGCGAGCGCGAGGTGAAGCGCGCCGGCCTCGATTACTGGGAGCACGTGCCCTGGCGGCTCTGGCCGGACTGGAGCTCGTTCGAGGCGCTCCTGCCGCAATTCGGCGAGCCGTTCTTCTTCACCACCAAGGCCACGCAACCGTATTGGGACGCGCACTTCGGTGAACGAACGGTCCTCATCTTCGGACCCGAGACGCGCGGCCTGCCCGACGCGCTCCTCGCACGCTATGCCCCGCGCACCTTCCGCATTCCCATGTACTCGGAGCATGTCCGTTCCCTCAACCTGTCCACGAGCGTAGGCATCGCCCTCTACGAGGTCCTGCGGCAGCGCGCCTGAGCCGAGGGCCGAACAATCTTGTCGGTCTCAAGGCGGAGAGCTAGCTCGCCCGCAACGACCGCGCCACGAGCCCGATCCCGCCGGCCAGCAGGATGAGCATCAGGATGGTGTTGAAGAGGCTCGTCGGGCGGAAGTAGACGTCGAGGTTCGTCAGGATGCCGACGAAGATGATGATCGCCCCGCCGAACGTCAGCAGCCATCCGAGGATCGAGCGGCCGTTGAAGAAGAGCAAGCCGATGCCGAGGATCAGCGGGATCAGCGAGAACCCGAACGCGTTGTAGCCCCAGAGGTGCCAGTAGTTCGAAGTGACCGTGACCTGCTGGGCCAGTAGATAGGCACCGGCGATGGCCATCCCGAGGCCGAAGAGAAAGAGGCCGATGCCGCCGCTGGTTCCGCCTGCGCCGCGCGCTTCACTGTTCGCCATGACGCGATTCTAGCGATGAATTCGTGCTGCGGCACGTTCGCGCGAACGGCGACGAGCGATCACCCGCTCGCCGCTCGCCTCAACCCGCTCGAGTGCTCACGCATCCGCGGAGCTCGCCAGCACCGGCTTGATGTCGACGACCGGCGTGCCGTCGATCGCCTCCAGCGGACCGACCTTCAGGCGCGTTCCTTCGATGGCCAGCACGCGCACGCGGTGCAGTCCGAGCGGGTTCGGCCGGTCGGGGGAGCGCGTGGCGAAGACGCCGGTCAGCGGGTTGCGCAGGTCGCCCCACGGATGGACTTCCAGCACGTCGCGCGCGGCCTGGTGAAACCATGTAATGAGGATGACCTCGTCGCCCTCAGTGAGACCGTGGAGCGCCGGCGCAACGTTTGGATCGACATCGAGCCATGCGTCGGGCGCCCCTTCATAGCCCTGTTTTGGCGCCTTGTGACGGTCGGTCAGCGGGGAGTGGATGAAGCCGATCGGCTGAAGTTCGTACACACGGAGAGCTTGACACATCGTAAGGTAAGTATTAACTTACCGTTAGTGCAAACTTACGATCATGCGCAGCTCAACGCCCTCGGAGACGCCACCCGGCGGGGAATCCTGGCCGCCCTCCTCGATGGCCCGAAGGCGGTAGTCTCGATTGCTGAACAGTTTCCGGTCAGCCGGCCGGCGATTTCCCAGCATCTCCGCGTCCTGAAAGAGGCCAAGCTCGTGGTCGACGTCCCCTCCGGAGCCAGGCGGCTCTACCAGCTCAACCCAGAAGGATTCGACGCCCTGCGCCGGTACTGCGACCAGTTCTGGACGCAGGCGCTGCTCGCATTCAAATCAAAAGTGGAGGAAGAAGAATGACCGCCCTCGAAACGACTCCCGCCACAGACATCCCGGTCCGCAAGAGCATCACCGTGCGCGCAAGCGTGGAACGCTCGTTCCGCGTTTTCACCGACCAGATCGACACCTGGTGGCCGCGCACCCATCACATCGGGAAGGTGCCGATGAAGAAAACGATCGTCGAGAGCCGGGCCGGCGGCCGCTGCTACTCGGAGCAGGTCGACGGCAGCGAGTGCGACTGGGGCACGGTCCTGGTCTGGGAGCCGCCGCGCCGCTTCGTGATGGCCTGGCAGATCGACCATACGTGGGGCTACCAGCCCGACCTCGCCAAGTCCAGCGAGGTGGAAGTGATCTTCACACCCACCGCCGACGGTGGCACGCAGGTCGATCTCGAGCACCGCTTCTTCGACCGCATGGGAGCGGGCGGCGAAGCCATGCGCGTCGCCGTGGGCAACCCGGGCGGCTGGGGCAGCCTGCTGCAGCTCTTCGCCGAGCGCGCGGAGGGAACCGAGTGATGAAGGCCACGCTGCTCTATCGCATCGCGGCCGGGCTCCTTCTCTTCTTCGCCCTTGGCCACACCTTCGGCTTTCTTCGATTCAAGCCGCCCAACCCGGCAGGGATCGAGGTCCGCGATGCGATGGAGCGCGTGCACTTCGACGTAGCCGGCCAGACCTTCAGCTACGGTGGCTTCTACCGCGGCTTCGGCCTGACCATCACCGTCTACCTGCTGTTCCTGGCCGTCCTGGCGTGGCAGCTCGGGACGCCTGCCGCCGCCCGCACACCCGACCTCGCCACTCTGGAATGGTCGCTCGTCGTCGTGCAGGTGGCGACACTCGTTCTGAGCTTCCTGTACTTCTCGATGATCCCGACGATCCTCTCAGCGCTCCTGACCATCTGCCTGGCCTGGGCGGCGTGGATCCGCCGATGACGCGTAGACCGGGGTTCAGCACGACGCAGGTCGTGCCTTACGTTCCCCGCGGAGCGCCGGCTATGCCGACGCCCCTTGCATCTCCGCCAGCGCCATTTCCAGTGCCGCGCTCTTGAGTTGTTCCTGCTCCGAGAGATGTTCCACCTCGGCCTGCCGTTGCGCCGACGCGGTCAGCTCGCGCTGGCCGAGGATGCAGGACCATACAAGGAAGACATCCTCGAACACCACCCATCCCGCGTGCTCCAGGAAGCGCCACCACTCCGCGTTGGCGATGCCGTAGACCGACTCCGGCCAGAAAATGCCGCGCAGAAAGTGATCGGCGGCCACGACGACGGTGGCTGTGATCAGCACGGGCCAGTCGAGATAGAAGGCCAGGAAGGCCAGCGAGCCGAAGACATGGAAGTGCGTCTCGATCCTCCCGCCGGTAAGGTGAATCAGAAGCGCCGACGAGAGCATCTGCGACGCTGCGATGACGTGACGCGTGATCGTCGCGCCCGGCTTGAGGAGCGCCAGCAGGATCGGAAGGACGATGATCCCACCACCGCCGAGCACCGCCACCCAGACGTGCATGTGGAGGACGTGAACCTTCCCTTCCCATGCATAGGGTGACACGGTGAGCGCGCCGGCGATCCCGGCCACGTACTGCACGATCAGAAGGACCGCGAACATCCGGTCCACGCGAGCCCGCCGCGCATGGAGCTGCTCGTCGCGCAACTGCAGGGCACGTGTGCCGGTAGCCGGGTTGGTTTCGCTCATTGCCGCGTCATTCATATGCCCCTCCTCGTCAATGCCTGATGGCGCAACCGAATACGGGATGCTCTCCGTTGCCGCTCCCCGTTCTCACGATCTGCATCACGCCCGCGCTGCCGCTGTTGAATCCGGCGTGTCCGCGCAGGAGCGTGATTCCGCCGGAAAACCGCAGCCGGCCGTCGCCGTCGTAGAGGAACGTCTGGCCGGACGTGAAACCCTGAAAAACGTCTGCCTCATGACCGTCCGGATCGAGAACGATGTGTGTTCGGGGAAGCCTCGCCGCGGCGGTGAAGACGCCGGTCTGCTCCCATCCCGCCGGGAATTCGCTCGGGCGGTAGACCACGACGTACGTACCGAGTGACGCCGGCGACTTCTCGATGATGCGGCGGAGCTCTTCGATGCTGGCCTTGCTGCAGGAGCAATGAGGGTGGACCAGCATGACCAGCCGCCACTCGCCCGCGGTGCGCGGAATCCGGCTCGCCGGCGGCCACGACGACAATGCGTCGGCCTGCCTGCCGGGTGTGGCCTCGAATCGCCGGACGGCGCGAACCATCGCTCCGACCGTGACCGCCCACACGATGGCCGCGGCGACGAGCGCCGTGGTGACGATACCGCGACGAACGCGCATCCTCATTTCTGCTTCAATGCCTCCAGTGCGGAAATGGCCTGGTGATCGCGTTCGAACTTGATCCGCCCGCCGGTGAGCAACTGGATCCGGTCCGACAGAGGAATGGTCAGAAAATCACTCGGCGACACCCGCACGACTTTCCCGTCCGGATAGTGCACGATGGCCAGATCGAAGTTCATCGTGGGCGCCTCTCTGCTGAATTGTGGGGGTCAGGAGAGTGTAGGCCTGTCCGGCTCCGTTGGCAACGCGCAAGTGTTTGAAGCGTAAAGCTTTAATGATACCGTGACGGACCTGCCGCCTTACCGCTGTCAGCGTGATCCTACGGTGACGGGCCGTCGCTTCGACCCCTGGAACTACGGCGCTCATTTTCCGTATCCACTCAGGCACCAGCGACCGAGGAGAGCGGCCATGAGCTCGACGATGAATCCGGGAAGACGCGCAGGCCTGCTGTACCTGATCATGGGGCTCCCCGCTCCCTTCGCCCTGATCTACGTCCCCGGTCTCCTGATGGTGCACGGAAACGCGGCGGCCACAGCGCAGCACATTGCTGCGAACCAGAACCTCCTGCGCCTCGCCATCACCGGCCAGCTCTTCTCGCAGATCCTCTTCATCTTCACGGTTCTCGCCTTGTACGACCTGCTCAAGGGAGTCGATCCGCGGCACGCCTCGCTCATGAAGATTCTGGTCCTGATCTCGATCCCCATTGCGCTTCTCAACGAGGTGAACGCCATCGCCGCGCTCGAGCTCGTGCGCAACGCTGACCTCCTGTCCGCATTCGCGAGCCCTCAGCGCGACGCCCTGGCCACGCTGTTCCTCAAACTGCACAGCGAGGGTTTCAGCGTCACGCAGATCTTCTGGGGCCTCTGGCTCTTTCCCCTCGGCCTGCTGGTCTACCGATCGGGCTTCATTCCCCGCATCCTCGGTGCCCTCTTGATCGTCAATTCCTTCGCCTATCCCCTGGAGACGCTCACCTTCCTCTTCCAGCCGCGGTGGGGACACGCCGTCGGCCAGTGGATGCTGCTGCCGCAACTCGGCGAGCTGTGGTTCATCCTCTGGTTGCTGATCAAGGGGGCGGTCCCGAGGAACAATGCCCTTCCTCCTTCATCCTCGAGCCCCGTCCCGTGATGCCGATGTCGCACTCATTTCGCGCGCATGGGACAAGTGGCCGGAGTTTCACAGCCCGTAGCCCGACCCGTCAGCTACTCGTCCCCGGCCTCGATGGCCCGCCGTACGCGCCAGGCCTGCCACAGATGACGTCTGGCGTGCGCGGCAAGGACATGAAAGCCGGTGGCGAGGCTGAATCGGATTCCGTGGATGAAGGGATTGGGAAAGCGTATCCCGGCCAGATCGAGGTCGGCATTCGCGTGCAGGAACGCGCGGGCGCCGGCAAGTGATGCCATGTAGCCGGTGAACGTCTCTCCCAGCGGCGGCGCCGGACGTGGCCGTATTTTCCGCGGCGCCTTCAAGTGCGACCACCACGCCGGAGGCGGCTCGAGCGAGCGAGCGAACAACCTGCCGACAACGCCCGGCCTCGCCGGCCGCCGGCGATAGCGTCCCTCCCTGCGTGCACGTTCCACCGGCTCCTGCATCGCGCCCAGATAGATACGATTGCCCGTGGCCAGATGGTCGAGACACTCGGCCACACTCCACGCTCCTGCTTCCGGACGACGGATGCCCTCCTCCTCCGACAACCCTGCTACGAGCAACTCCGCCTCGCGCCCGGCCGCTTCGAGCTGATCCTGCAGGTCCTTGATGTCCGGCGGGACGATCGCTTCCATTGCCGCGCAGCATAAACGCGGCAGCATCGGCCCGCGAGCGCGACGCTCGGGCAGGCTCGGCCGGGTCACCCCGGCCGAGCCCACCCCGAGGATTCCGTCACGCCAGGTCGTCGGTCAATAGCAGGACGACCGGCGCGCCGCCGGTGGAGATCGAGGCGGCGTGGGCCAGCGCCTCCTGAGCGCCCTGCGACGACGCGCTGGCCTGCAGGGCCTCGACCGAGGGGAAGGTCACGTCGGAGATGGCGTGGTACGGCGCGCGTTCGCCGGTGGCGGAGACAACCCGCTTGCTGACGACGCCGGTCGCGCCCTTGAAACGAGGTGCGGCGTAGGGAAGATGTTCTTCGCGATAGGCACGCTCGAACACCTTCGGATCCTTCGGGGCTGGGTACATTACCAACAGGTGTGCAGTCATTACGGTCTCCTTTTGCGCTCGTCCTCGAGCGCGGATGAAGACTAGCGACGCCGCGCGGTGCCGTACGGTCTGGAATCCGTACCCGGTCACAGGCCGGCCGATGTTGACGACCGTCACGGCGGCGCAGCGGATCATCGGAGAAGATGCACCGCCCTAGGAGGTCCAGGGACCTGAGACCGCCGAGGCGTTTTGTCTTATTCTGGAGTTCTTGTCTGGCCATGCACGGGGGATGGGCGGACGGCGAAAGGAGACGTCCCATGCGTCGTCACGACTCGGTCGGTCACTTTCTCAGGCACCGGATTCTCTTCTGCCTCGGAGTCATCGCGTTCTGCGTTCCCGCCGCGCTGGCTCAGCACCTCTACATCGGAAACAACGCCGTGCCGGGCGGAATCCGTCAATACAACCTTCCCATCACCGGGGGCTCGGCGCCGGCCTTCACGGTCCCTCTCGACGGCGTCATCGCCGTCGACGTCGATGCCAACGGGAATGTGGCCGCAGGCGACCTGGGCGGCAACATCTCGTATTTCCCGGCGCCGTTGTCGGGGTCCAGCACACGGACCGCGGTTTTCCCGATCAGCGGCGGTCTCGGCGCGTACCAGCTCGTCTTCGGGCCGGGAGGTGACTTGTGGGTCGCTTCCACGAGCCAGCTTCACAGGTACACGCGTCCGTTCACCAATTTCACCGTGCCGGCCCAAACGATCAGCGCCCTCGGCAATGGTGCCCTGGGCATGGCCTTCGACGCCGCCCAGAACCTCTATGTCACCAACGCCGGCGGCACCAGCAGTCTCCTCGTGTACACGCCGCCCTACACCGGCCTCCCGTTGCCCACGCCGACGGTCAACGCTCTCTACCGGAAGCTCGCGGTCAACGGCTCGCAGTTGTTCGTCTCTGTAGCCGGTCCCGGAACCGGACGCGTCGACGTCTACAACCTGCCGCTCACGATCCTGAGCGCGCCGGCGTTCTCCATCACGACGGGCACCAACGTCCCCGAGGCGGTTGGGTTCGATTCGATCGGGAATCTGTACGTCGGCAATTTAACTGGTGCCGCGGTCGCCATTTACCGTCCGCCGTTCTCGTCGTCGAGCACGCCGTCGGTGACGCTGACAGTAAGCGGGTTCTCGATCTTCAGCCTGGCCGTCGAGCAACCGGGCCTGGGTGTTCTTCCCGGGGTGGCTTCGTCGCCCGGCGCGTTCAACTCGTTCTTCCGCACAGGAGTGCAACTCAGCAACCCGAGCGGCTCGTCCATGAGCGGGCGCATCGTGTACCACCCGGCCGGCGTCTCGGGCCTCGAGACCGACCCGTCGACGACCTATGCATTGAATCCGGGCGAGACGAAGAACATCCCGGACCTGGTGCAGACGATCGGCCAGTCGGGGCTCGGCAGCGCCGACGTCCTTCCGGGCACGGGCGGCTTTCCGACCGTGGTGGCCCGCGTGTTCAACGACGCGGGAAGCAACGGGACGGCGGGGTTCACCGAGGACCTGCTGAAGCAGGAGACCGCCCTCGGAACGGGCGATCAGATCACCCTCATCGTGCCGGCCGACCTGGCCCGCTTCCGCTACAACATCGGCGTGCGCACCCTCGCCAACGGGGCGTCCATCAACGTTACGCAGCGCAGCAGCGCGGGAAGCATCGTCAAGACACTCACCAAGACCTACACGCCGAACTACTTCGAGCAAGTCGGCGCCTCGGCATTCCTTGGCGGCGGCTCGTTCTCCGCCAACGACAGCATCACGGTGGCCGTCAGTTCAGGAAACCTGTTCCTCTACGGCGCGTCCACGGACAACACGACGCAGGATCCGAGCATCCAACTCGGCAGGAAGTGAGAATTTCGCTTTCTCGGAGTTCGAAGCAGGAGTGGTTAGTGGTTAGGGAAGAAGCAACGCCTAACCACTAACCACTTCTCTCTACGGGAGCCGCTTGACGAGGTCGTCGGCAAGCGCCTTGACCTTCTCCGGCGCCACTTTGAAGTGCGGCCCCAGAATGCCGGCCGAGTAGACGAAGCCCTTCGCCACTCCGAAGCAGCCCACCATGGCCGGTGCCTGGTCGCTCTCCGCCTGCGGCGGGATAGCCGTGTTACAAAGCACGTCTCCCAGCTTCGTCTCGCTGACCGTCCACCCTTTGGCCTTCAGGCCGGCGTAGACCTGGCGCAACCTCGCCAACCCTTTCTCCCGATCCTCTTTCGTGCCGATCGCCGCCATCACCGAGACGTTGGCCATGCCACGGTCGCCGACTTTCCACATGCAGCCGTTCATCGTCCCCTGCCCCTTCGCCAACTGCATGTCCGCTTCGTGCGCCTCGCCGACCTTCATGCCGGTCGCTGCGGCGATCTCGGCGTTCGTCAGTAACGGGCAGCCCGCGGGCGGCTTCTGGGCAAGAGCCACCGCAGGGATCAACACCAGGATCAACACGACGAGGAGGAGTGCCTTCATGAGTGACCTCGCATTCTGCCCGCACTCTAACACTCCATTCGCAAGGGCGCTGTGCAGGTGAGATGGTGATCATCGTCCGTGGCCGCCACGCGCGATTCACTGCACTGCTGAAGCCAGGCCGATGAGGTGCTGCTGGCGAAGGATCTCCAATCCGGCCAGACAGAAAATAGCGGCCTGAAGCGCTGGCGGAAGCTGGCTCTACTTGACCTCCCGGCACGGACCCCTTAACGTCGCTGGTACCAGGCCAGCTCCGGTTCCCCCGCGTCCCCACCCCACCGCGGTTCAGGAGGAGATAGCGTCATGTCCGACTCTTTCAACGTCGTGAGCAGCCAGTCGTGGTTTTCCCGCATCTTCGAGTCGATCAAGAGCGTTCTGCTCGGTCTCGCTCTGTTCGTCGTCTCCTTTCCGGTTCTCTACTGGAACGAGGGCCGGGCCGTGCGCACCGCGCGGAGTCTCACCGAAGGCCTGGGCGCCGTGGTCGCGGTCCCTCCCGATTCGGTCGACACGTCGAAGGAGGGGAAACTCGTACACGTCAGCGGCGCGGTGAAGACCGCGGGCCCGGTGATGGACGACGCATTCGCGGTGCAGTCGGACGGCGTGAAGCTGCTCCGCAAGGTCGAGATGTATCAGTGGACGGAAGAGAAGAAATCGGAGACGCGCAAGAAAGTCGGCGGCGGCACCGAGACGGTCACCACCTACGACTACCGCCAGGCCTGGAAGGAGGGGCGGGTCAACTCCTCCGACTTCCAGAAGCCGGAGGGGCACGAGAATCCGGATACCCCGGCGTATGAATCGAAGACGTTCACCGCCGATCCGGTCAAGGTCGGCGCATTCACCATGTCGGCGGAGCAGGTGGAGAAACTCAACAATGCCGTCGATCTCCCCGTCGACGCCGGCGCGGCCGCGCAGATTCCGGGCGCCGCGAAGGGGACGATGCAGGTGAAGGAAGGAAAGTTCTATTCAGGTGCGGATCCGGGCTCTCCGAAGCTCGGCGACCTGCGGATCTCCTACCAGGCGGTCAAGCCGGCCAGCGTCAGTCTCGTCGGCGTGCAGGCGGCGTCGACCTTCGCGCCGTACCAGGCCAAGGCCGGCGACACCATCCTCCTGGTCGAGGAGGGCGTGCACACCGCGGCGGAGATGTTCAAGACGGCGCAGGACCAGAACGCCATGTTCACCTGGATCCTCCGCGCGGCGGGCTTCTTCATGATGTTCCTCGGCCTGTTCATGGTCTTCCGCCCGCTGGCCGTCGTGGCGGACGTCCTGCCGCTGTTCGGCACGTTCCTCAGCGCCGGCATCGGGTTCTTCGCATTCCTCGGTGCCGCCACGCTGTCGTTCGTCACCATCGCCATCGCCTGGGTCGCCGTGCGCCCGGTGCTCGGCATCTCGCTGCTCGTACTGGCGGGGGCAGGCGTCTTCTGGCTTGTGAAGGTTGGCAGGAGCAAGAAGGCCGCACGCGCTGCAGCGGCCGCGTCGCCTGCGCCGGGCTGACCCATCAAGGCAGCGTTATAGTTGGCGGACGCGACCGGCGGGCCGGCGCTTCGATCCCCGATGGACGGAAAGGTATGGAGGTTTGTGTGCCATGACGACACGAGTCCGGTTCTTCATCCTCGTTGCTCTCGTCCTCGTTTCCCCGGCAGTGCTTGCGCAACCCTCTCCGGAACAGAAGAAGCTCGAGGCCATGGTGGGCAAGTGGCAGACGGAGATCGAATTCAAAGGCAACACGCCCAGCAAGGCCTCCGGAACGGAGGCGTGTGAGTGGTTTGCCAACCTTCACGTCGTCTGCCGCTCCGAGCTCACCGGGCCGGCCGGGCTCTATCGGTCGATGCGCATCGTCAGCTACGTACCGGCCATGAAACAGTACTCCGTCTACACGATCGACAGCTTCGGCTACGCGACGCTGACGATGGGGACCAACGCCGGCAGCACCTGGACGTTCACGTCGAGCGGACAAGGCTGGCAGACGCGTCTGGTGATGAAGATCTCGGGCAACAGCTACTCCTCCGTCGCGGACTACGCGGGGGCGGACGGCAAGTGGGTCACCACCGCGACGAGCAAGTCGTCCCGCCTGAAGTAGGGCGGCGGCGGTTCTCGGGCACCGCCGGGCAAGGAGCCACTGATCTTCAGTTGTCCGTCATGAAGGGCGAATCGGCGCCCCGTTCTTACGGGGCGCTCGTCTTCATGGGACGCATCATGTCGCTGTCTTCGTGGTCGAGGATGTGGCAGTGCCACACGTAGCCCGGCCCCTGGGTGGGATCGAAGGGGAAGGGATTGAAGCCGGGCTTGAGAGACGCATCCAGCGTGCTCTGCGGAGCGATGCGAATGCGGATCCGGGTGACCTTGCCGGGAGGAGCCACGAAGGTGTCCTTCCATCCGGCCTCCGACGGCGACGGCGGCTCCGAGGGGCCGGTGAGGAAGTCGTGAACGGTATTCGTGGCCGGATCGAAGACCGGAGTCTCCACGTTGACCCGCACGGTGGGGTGATTGAGCGGCAGGGTGGTGCCGTTGAAGCTCTCCCAGTACGCGCGGAAACGTTCAACGTCGATGAGCTGCCGGTCCTCCAATTGGAACTCCACGAGGTGAATGTGGACCGGATGTGCGTCCTCGGTGAGGTTCTGGAAGTACCACGCCTCGGTGGTGCCGACTTTCGGCAGCTCGGTGATGTTGGAATCGAAATGCTGCCCGTCGATGAGTACGGCCACCGGGTTGCCGGTGTCGCTCTCCTGCTCGTTCAACGTGAAGAGCTTGGGATTGCCGATCCCCTCGGTCTCGACGAGCGTGGGGACGGTGATGAGCTTCGACGGGAGCGGATGCGGGCTCACCGGCGTGCCGCTCTGCACTTCGAAGCGCATGATCTGGCCGGTCGTTTGCGGATCGACCGGATCCCCGCCCGGGAAGGGGGCGTTGGCGGTGTTCTGCAGGACGACGTTCGTGCCGCCCGGCAGGCCGGAGAAGTCGATGAGGATGTCCGCGCGCTCCGCGGGCGCGACGAGCAGTGACGTGAGCGCCGCCGGTGCCGGTAGGTAGCTGCCGTCGCCGCCGATCTGTGTGAACGTCATGCCGTTCGAGAGCTGGATTCGATAGAAGCGGGCGTTCGAGGCGTTGATGATCCGGAAACGGTACTGCCGGCGCTCGACGCTCAGACCCGGCCACACCTTCCCGTTGACGAGGATGGTGTCCCCGAAGTACTCCGGGTCCCAGTAGGGATGGATGCCAGGATTGTCGCCCACGCGGGTGAAGCGGATGCTGCCGTCGGTGTTGAAGGCGCGGTCCATCAGCATCAGGGGAATCTCGAACTTCCCGGAGGGGAGGTGCGCGGCGATGGAGTCGTGCGGATCGCGGATGATGTACGCGCCGGCCAGGCCGGAGGCGACGTTGAGCCGCGTCATGCCGATGGTGTGATCGTGATACCACAGCGTTGTCGGCAACTGGCCGTTGAAGTAGTGGTACAGCGACGTCACGAACGCCGGTCCCTTGATCTGTTCGTCGTGGGTGAACCAGGCCCCGGGGAATCCGTCGGACGCCGACGGGGTGACGCCCCCGTGGAGATGGGTCACCATCGGGATCGGGCTCTGGAAGTCTTTGTATCCCGGCGGGAAGGGCTTGAAGGGCGCGTTGGGCGTCGGGGCGTTGTTCGGGTTGGCCACGCCGAGGGTCGGGTCCACCGGGAAAGGATGGTCGCCGTCCAGCTCATTCTTGTACTGAACGAAGATGGGCTGGTCGGCGTTGACCTCGAAGGTCGGGCCGGGCATGGTGAAGTCCGTGCGGTTGGGAGCGTGGTCGTCATCCGCATCTTTGACCACGCCGCCGTACGCGAACACGGGTGTGCTGGGGAAGCCGGGTGGCAGGAGCTGCTGTGAGGCTTTTCTGGCCGTCACCGTGAAGTTGGTGACGACCGCGTGAGTGGACGAGTCGTACGTGAGGTAGGGGACGTGGAGAGGCGGCTTGGTCAGCCGGTTGACCCACTTCGGAATGGTCATGGGATCCAGCGGCTTGGGGTTGTCCGCCGCCGCTTGCTGCGCCGCCGCCAACATCCCGAGACAGAGGCTGCCGATCAAGAGTCGCCCGAGGTTTGAAAGTGATTTCATCACGCCCTCCGAGATCAAACAATCGCCCATGACTGGCGTCCGCGTACGCCAAATGACCGCAACGTCACGACAGTCTTCCGGTGACGTGCCGTCGAACCAGGGATTCGAATGAGGAGAGAGCAGCGCACCGTTGATCGGTCCAGGGTGAGCTGCCTTATGTATCTAACGACGCATATATTGGCGTAGTTGCGTCATTTGTCAAGACCCGCCAGTTTTCCAAGTCCTCGCTTTTCCAAGACTTACCCGGGATTATCGGGACGCAGAACGGCAGGGAGTGCAGGATATACTTGCGGCCCTCGCGCGCGACATGAATGCAAAGCTAGGCACGGTCTGCATGGCAGGCGGGCTCTTCCTCTGCACGACGGCCGTGGCAGCGGTGGATTGGAGCGCCCCGAGCTCGGTGGTCGCCGCGGCCATCGAGGTCTCGCCGCGGATGCGCGAGGTCAGGGCGCGGGGTGCCGCGGCGCGGGCCCGGCTGGCCCTGGCCGGCGCGCTGCCCAATCCCACGCTCATCGGCGGCGTCGAGAACGAGCCGATCGACCTCTCCCCCGACCGGAGCTTCACCACGTACACGGTCGGCGTCTCGCAGATGATTTTGCGCGCCGAAAAGCGCAAAACGTTGCGTGAGGCGGCGGAAAGCGAGGTGCGCCGCATCGAGGCGGAGGAAGCCACGCTTCGCGCCGAGATTCAGCTCGACGTTCTCATGGCCTGGGACGAAGCGGCCGCGGCGCAGAACCAGATCAACTTCAGCGATGAGATTGCCCGGCTCTCGGCCATGCTCACCGACGCCGCCCGGATCCGTTACGAAGGCGGGGCCGGTTCTCAGTTGGACATGATCCGGGCCCGGCTGGAGCAGGATCACGTTCAGCAATTCGTCGCCGACGCGCAGGGCCGGCGCGATGCGGCACTGGCACGGTTGCGGGCCATGCTCAACCTGCCC
>CAZYTO010000023.1:0-29319 GCA_964650405.1 uncultured Thermoanaerobaculia bacterium
CCTCTGCTTACAGCTTACTCCCCGTGACCAAACTTACCGAATGGAGTACTAAGTTGCCTGCGAGGGTCCCAGCCAACGGGTGGTGGAAACTCGCGACTGAACCATGGCATCTGGTTCTGCACCCACCGATCCCGGAGCTCATCAAGGGTGGAGTCGAAGTCGTCGAACCCAAACTCCGTGCCGCAGCACAGACAAATGTTGTGATCTTCAGGAGGCAGCGGCCGGTCTGGATAGAAACAAACAGGGCAGCGGTAGTTCATTGTTTGCAGTGCTCCTGACTCACCCGAATAACGACAGCCTTGGCAGTCCCATGCGCTCACGGGCCAGCCTGCGCAAGTTCGCCTCAACCGTCCGTACTCTCGTCTTCTCATCCATCGCGGTGGAACCAGCGAGCGCACTCTCGACTCGCGCGCGGATCTCCGCCGCTTCTTCGGGCCGCGTCGCCAGGACAGCGTCCAGCAGTTCTCCCTCCAGCTCGACCAGTTTCGCCTCGATGGCCGGCACGCTCTTCTCCGCCGCCAGGGCACGGACGCGATCGTCGAACGGCGGTGGAAGCTGCCGTGCCAGCGCCTCCAGCAATGCCAGAGGATCCGACTCTGGCAGCACGTCGTGCGCGCCGGCATAGAGCTCACGCCTCTCGTCCCACATCTCTTTCACTGCGTGCTTGCAGTAGCTGAGGCTGGAGATCACCTTCCGGCGGCCGCTGGTCTCGTTCTTCTCGAAGACGGAGTCGATGGCCTCGATGACCACCGGCAGCGGGACGCCTTCCTCCCGCCATTTCTTCATCAGCATCCAATCCTTCGCGGAGAGGACGAAGGGGGTACCGCGGCGCTGGGCGAAATGCCCTTCGATCTCGATGAAGTAGGTGTCTGCCGCCATCGGCCGAATGCTACAATCTCGAACCTTATTCGTAGAAGCAAACGTCAGCAGATCGATGGAAGCTCCCGCTCCCCGCGCCGAGGTCACTGTCTATTCACCGCTGTTCTCCCCGTTCCGGCAGCCGCTGGTGGGGGGCACGGTGTCGATCGGTCGTGCCTCGGACTGCAGCATCCCCATCAAGGATCGGTACCTCTCGCGCAAGCACGCCGAGCTCGTGGCGTCCGGCCACGACTGGGTCCTCAAGGATCTCGGCAGCGCGAACGGCACGTACCTCAACGGCGTCCGCGTCGAGCATGACTCGCCGCTCTCGAACGGCGACCGCATCCGCCTCGGCGACACCGAGATCCTCTTCGAGACCCAGGAGCACAACACCGACCGCTTCCTGGCCGTGGCCGACGCCCCTGCCAGCGCCACCATCTCCATCCCCATCCAGGAGATCGACGAGTCGAAGCACGACAGCGGCGATCTGGCCAAGCTGGCCACGCTCAATGCCCTGGCCCGCGAGCTCCTCGAAGACCGGCCGATGGACGAGCTGTTCGGCTTCATCGTCGACCGCGTGCTCCAGCATACCGGCGCTTCGCGTGCGGCCATCGCCACACTGGCCATCGACGGAAAGTCGTTCGCAAACGTCGAAGTGCGGCGGCAGGACAAGAGCGACAACTCCGAGCTGCGCATCAGCCGCACCGTCCTGGAAGAGGTGGTCGAGGAGAAGAAGGTCCTGGCGTTCATGGACGTGGCCATGGACGAGAAGCTCAAGCGCGCCCAGTCGATCATCATGCAGGGCATCCGCTCGATCCTCTGCGCGCCGCTGACCATCGGCAATTCCGTCGTGGGCGTGTTGTATGTCGACTATCTCTTCACTCAGCGCCAGATCGAGGCGGATGATGTGCGGCTCATCGGCCAGATCGCCCGCTTCGCCGCGATCAAGCTCGAGACTACGCGCCTGCGCGAGGAAGCGATCCAGAAGCGCATCATGGACGAGGAGCTGAAGACGGCCTCGGTCATTCAGCGCCGGCTCCTCCCTCCCGCGCCGACCGGCATCACCGGCTACACACTCCTAGGGGCGAATCATCCCTGCCGCACCGTGAGCGGCGATTACTACGACTTCGTCGTCCGCCCCGACGGCAAGGTCTACTTCGTCATCGCCGACGTCAGCGGCAAGGGCGTCACGGCCGGTCTCATGATGGCCGGCCTCCAGGCGTCCTTCCGCATATTCTGCAAGCTCGATCCCAGCCCGGCCAACCTCGTCGGCCAGCTCAACGGCGCGCTGAAGGAGATCCTCCCGCAGTCGAAGTTCGTTACGCTCTTCCTCGGCCGGCTCGACACCAATTCCGGCGCCGTCGAGTACGCCAATGCCGGGCACACACCGCCCCTGTTGCTGGGCGCGAACGGCATCCTGGAGCTGTCCGAGACCGACCTGCTCCTCGGGGTCGTGACGAGCGCCGTCTTCGTCAACCGAACCCTGGCCCTGGCGCCGGGCGATTCGCTCATTCTCTTCACCGACGGCGTGACGGAAGCGGAGAACGGCGACTGGACGGACTTCGCCAGCTCCCACATCGCCCAGTCCCTGGCCCAATTGCATGGCGCCCCGGCCGCCGAGATCGCCCGAACGATCGAAGACGCCATCATCGGCCACGTCGGCGATATGCCGCTCGCCGATGACGTGACCCTGGTGGTCGTCTCAAGGAATCAGTAGATTCGCTTATTCGCTGCTCGCTGCTCGCTGTTCGCGGCTTACAAGTGCCTCATGCTCCCCGGCACCCGGCACCCGGCACTCAATTCAGTGTGTTCTCACGAAGTCGATGAATCCCGCTTCGACGTTCGTGTCGATGAGCTTCACGCGCACTCTCTGGCCGATGTCGAGGCCTTCGGCGCCGTGCACGAGCTTTCCTTCGACGGGTGGATGGAAGATGCGCACCCACGTGCCTTTCACCCCGGCGCCGGTGACGATGGCGTCGAAGCGCTCGCCCTTGCGTGGGGCCAGCACGCAGGCCGCGGCCGACTTCCGCACCTGGCGCTCCACCTTGTTCGCCGCGTCTTCCGCCTGTGTGCAGTGATCGGCGAGGGAGGCCAGCTCGTCGTCAGTGTACGGTGACGCCTTGCCGGCCAGCGCGGCCTTCAGCAGGCGGTGCGTGATGAGGTCGGGGTAGCGGCGATTCGGAGCGGTGGAGTGCGTGTAGTCGCGCACGGCCAGTCCGAAGTGGCCGATGGGTGTCGCGCCGGGACGCTCGAGTACGTACTCGCCCGCGCCCATGGCCTTGACGATGGCCAGCGAGAGATCGGGGAAGCGAAGGGGATCGGCCTTGCGGCGGCGCACGAGAAACTGCTCCAGGGCCTGGGCATCGGGATCGGCCGGCAGGTGATCGCCGAGGTCGCGGGCGATCGCTTCGATGCGGTCCCAGCGCTCGGGAGAGCGGACGACGCGGCGGATGCTGGCAAACTTCTTCGACTCCAGGAAGCGGGCCGTGACGCCGTTCGCGGCGATCATGAAGTCTTCGATGAGGTTCTTGGCGTTGTTCCGCGCCTCGGCCTTGAGATCGACGACGTGGCCGTCGCTGAAGACCGCGTGCGCCTCGATCGTCTCGAGGTCGAGCGCGCCGTGCTCGTGCCGCAGCTCGCGCATGGCGTCGGCGATCTTGTCCTGCAGTTTCAGATTCTCCGCCAATCCCTTCACCGCCGCGACTTTCTCCGGTACCTCGGCCTCGCCCTGCAGCCACATGCCCACGGCGTTGTAGGCGAGCTGGGCCTGGTTGTAGACGAGAGCGCGATACACCGTCCCGGTGACGACGCTGCCGTCGCTCCCCACTTCGATGTCCATCACCATGGCCACGCGCTCTTCGTGCTCGTTCAGCGAGGTTAGGTTCGTGGACAGCTTCTCCGGCAGCATGGGTAAGATCTGTGCGGCCGTGTAGACCGAGGTTGTATTGCGGCGGGCGTGGTCATCGATGGCCGTACCTTTCGTGACCAGAGCGTCGACGTCGGCGACGGCGATGAGGATGCGTGTCTTGCCTCCGCCGAGGTCTTCGGCGACGGTGAGCTGGTCGAGGTCGCGCGAGTCGTCGTTGTCGATCGAGCACCACAACAGGTTGCGCAGGTCGCGGAGGTCGTCCGTCCGCGCCGCCGGCTCGTCGATGCGGTCGAGCTGCTTCTCCACAGCGGGAGGGAAGTCGGGCTCCAGCCCGCGGTCGATCATGGCCTGGTGGGCGATTTCCTGAAGGATCGAGCGATGTGTGCTCATGCGTTCGGTATGATCGCACGCCCGATGCACTTCGCTGCGGCAGGCGATCGCGGACTGCTCTTGACCGGCGGGACCGGTGGGCCGGACTTCCGGCCGGCGGCAGCGGCGCTGGCGCTCAAAGGGGAGCGGCGCGTCATCGCCGCCGTCGTCGGCCACGAGTCGGTGCTCGTCATCTGTGACGCGGAACCGGATCGCGCCGCGATCGCAGAGCGCCTGAAGACGGCGGGGGAAGGTACCGGCCCCGAAACACGCACACACCGGTTCCACGTCGCTTTCGACGGCATCGACTTCGGCGAATTCCTGGCGCGCGCGGGCATTACACGCGACGACTTCCTGGTCCGCGTTCAGGACGTGCGCCTGACCGTGCGCTACCTCGGGTTTCGCGGTGGATTCGGCTATTGCGACGGCTGGCCGGAGGCGTGGCGGTTGCCGCGCCGCCCCACCTCGCGCAATCGTGTCCCGCGCGGCACCTTCGCTATCGCCGGCGCCATGGCCGGCTTCTATCCCGAAGACTCGCCGGGCGGCTGGAATCTCCTCGGTACCACCGATGCGCTGCTGTGGGATCCGAACCGCGAGCCGCCGAACCTGTTGCAGCCTGGCGACGTCTTCTCGTTGATGCCCGTCGATTCCGTGGTGGCCGCCGTGCCGCAAGCGCTGCCGCCCAACGCGGATGGTCCCCTGATCGCCGAAGTCGTCGCTCCCGGCCAGCTCACGACGATCGTCGCCGCTCGTGACTGGCAGCGGGCCGGTGCCGGTCTCACGCCGGGCGGTCCGTTCGACGCGTTCGCTGCCGCACTTGCGAACCGCGCCGCGGGGAACCCCGACGATGCCCCGCTGCTCGAGTGCGTTCTCGTGGCGCCGCGGCTGAAGCTCCACCGCCGTGCCGCGTTCTGCGACGGCGCCCTGAACGTCCGCTCCTTCGAGGCCTGCCAGGAGACAGAGATCGGGCGCGTCACGAACGGATTGCGCGGCTACCTTGCCATCGAGGGAGGTGTCGGTGGCGGGGGAGTCGTGAAGAAGGGCCACGACCTGCACGCTGCCCCTCGGAGGAATGCGCCGCCGAACGCTCCCGCCGCGATTACCCCATCGCGCGATCGGGCCACGACGATCCGCGTGATCCCCGGACCTCATGACGGGCCGCCCCTCCCGCGCGAGTGGCAGGTCACGAATCAGCTCGACCGGGTCGGCATCCGCCTGACTCCGCTCGAACCGGTCGTCGACTCTGTCAGGGCATTGCTGCCGGCCGACCTGCCGTCGCTGGGTATGCAGTTCGGCACCCTGCAGTGGCATCCCGACGGAAGCCTCATCGCCATGGGGCCGGACCACCCGGTGACCGGCGGCTACCTCCAACCGGCGACGATTGTCACATCAGACCTCTGGAAGCTGGCGCAACTCGTGCCAGGTGAAAAGGTTACGTTCGTGGTTGACGAGTTGGAGAAGTAACAGGCCGCTCGTTCGCCGGGAGCGGAGTACCGGCCGAATCCGGCCACGGCCGGCAGCCCGTGCCGGAAGTATGTCGGTTTACACAGCCTGCGTCGCGTGCAACACAGGCCGCGTCGCATGCAACACGGCCCGCGGTGCATGCAACACAGCCCGCGTCGCATGCAACACAGGCCGCGTCGCATGCAACACAGGCCGCGTCGCATGCAACACAGCCCGCGTCGCATGCAACACAGCCCGCGTCGCATGCAACACAGCCCGCGGTGCATGCAACACAGGCCGCGTCGCACGCAACCCGACCCGCGTTGCACGTCACGCAGCCTGAGTTACGGGCTGGAAGCGATAGGATCGAGACAGAGAGGACCGCTGTATCCGCTGCCCTCCAAATCGCTACTGCAGTTCCCGCTCGCCGCTCGCCGTCTCCCGCTCGCCAACACTCAGTCCCCGAACGAGTATCCCTCGCGGGACTTCACCTTGAACTCCGGGTTCTTCAGGGCCACGCTGACCTTCTGGAAGCCTTTCTCGCCGGGTGCGTGGGGGGAGTAGTAGGCGATGAGATAGTAGCCGCTCGTCTCGCCTTCCACCTTCTTGAGCGGCGTGTCGAAGCCGACGTTGAGGCGGTAGTACTCGCCGCCGGTCTCATAGGCCATCCTGGTCAGCGTCTGGTGCGCGACTTCGGGAACGTCGAGGGTGAGGTTCGTCGGATAGACCGTCACGTTCGCGCCGTTGAGCGACTCGATCATGGGCCGGTAGTAGCGGCTCTCGTTCAGCACGATTGCGCCCCGCACTTCCTCGTCGGGAGCTACGATGCCGGGCGTAAAGAGCACCAGCTCCTTGCGGGCCCGGATGGAGCGGAGCGAGTCGGCCAGCGTCTCGATGGCTTCGTAGACCGTGCCGGTGTGCTTGATCATCCGCGCTTTGTCGATGTTGCGCATGATCGAGGACTGGTCGGGTGTGCCGGTCGCACCGGCCAGGCCGAGGGCCTGGGTGGCCGCCTGGTCGAGCGCGGTCTTGAGCTGCTTCTTGTTGTCGGTGAAGTCGGTATAGACCTTCAGCCGGTAGTCGTGGGCGACGACGGCGGCCTGGTCGCCGGGCTTCATCCGCTGATCGATGAACTTTGCCACCGCCATGCGGGCCCGGGTGAGGTCCCCGAAGAGAGCGTTGCCCTGCGGCTTGTCGAAGAAGAAGATGAAGTAGCGGTCATCCCGGACGCGGTCGACCTTGAAGGCCGCCTTGTCTTCCGGGGTATCGACGGACAGGCGATTGGTGAAGTAGTCGACCGTATCGACCGAGATCGGCTTCCCGTTTTCCGTGACGACGAAGTCGTTCTTGTCCAGCCCGAGAATGTGATGACCTTTTTCATCGGTCACGGTTGCATCGATGAGGACGAGGTTGACGTCCACCTTCTCGGAGACTTTCGGCTGTTGGGCAAAACCGGAGACGGCGAGCAGCGACAGAGCGGAAACGATGAAGCGTCGCATGGAGTGCCTCCTATCAACGCTCGCAACGGCAGGGGCGGAGATCGGATTCCAGAGGGGGAAGGCGTGTCACAGAAACGCGTTCGGCCGGAATGCGCCCGGCCGCACCTCCGTTTGACCACGCGGCGGATTTCCCCTAGAATCCGCCTCCTTCATCGCGCCGGAGACGGCGCGACCCCACCCAATCGGGGCATAGCTCAGCCTGGTTAGAGCGCACGGTTCGGGACCGTGAGGTCGGTGGTTCAAATCCACTTGCCCCGACCATTCACCCGCTGGACGGGGAATGGCAAATGTTGAATGTGGAATGTCGAGTGACGGCACATTCGACGTTCGATATTGAACATTCGCCACTCAGCCCTCGCTCGCACCCTCGGTGCGCTCCTGATCGTTCTCACCTCGCCTTCCCTCTTCGCCTGGGGGGAGAAGGGGCACCAGATCACGTCGGAAGCCGCGGCGCTCTCCCTCCCCAACGACCTGCCCCGCTTCTTTTACGATCACCTCTCGACGCTGGTGTATCTCGGCCAGGAGCCGGACCGCTGGCGCGGCGGCGGGGAGTCGAGCGACGCGGAGAATCCTCCCAATCACTTCTTCGACTGGGAGTATGCCGACGGCCTGACCCTGCCGCGCGACCGTTACGCATTCATCGCCATGATGACGAAGAGCGGCCGGCTGACCCAGCACGGCCTCACCCCGTCGACCGCCGGATTTCTCCCCTGGCGCATCGCTGAACTGAGCGAGCAGCTCACTACGGAATGGCGGATCTGGCGTGCGACGCGGCCCGGCTCTCCCGAGCGCGCCGAGGCGGAGCGCGAGATCGTGGAGACGGCCGGCCTCCTGGCCCACTATGCGGGCGACGCCGCCAACCCGGAACATGCCACCTACCACTACAACGGCTGGGCCGACGCGAACAACCCGCACGGCTACTCGAACGACTGCGACGTCCACGCGAAGTTCGAGTCGTCGTTCGTCAACCGCGCCGTGGAGACGGCGGACGTCGTACCGAAGGTCGCCGCCCCCAAGCAGATCAGCGACGGCTTCAAGAGCGCCGTGGCCTTCATCCGCGAATCCAATGCTCTCGTCGAGGACGTCTATCAGCTCGACAAGAGCGGCGGCTTCGACCCGATCAAGCCCGTGCGCGCCGACGCGAAGTCCTTCGCCGTCGGCCGCCTCGCCGCCGGCTCGTCCTTCCTGCGCGACCTCTGGTGGTCCGCCTGGGTCAACTCCGCACAGCCGCGGCGGCGTGGGCTGGCGCCGGCGACAGAGCAATAGCCGCGTGCTTGCGGGTGGGTGGTGGAGGCACGACGCTGTCGTTCCCTACCCGTCGCTCAGCGCTCAGCGATCAGCGAACAAGCGATCAGCGAATCCACGGAATGTCCGGCGTGCTGAGCCGAAGGTTCGTGAAGCGGGCTGCGGTGAAAAGGTAGTCGGAGAGGCGGTTGAGATAGCGGATCGTCATCTCGTCCTTCAACGCGACGATCAGCCGCTCCGCGCGCCGGCAGACGGTGCGAGCGACGTGCAACTGCGCCGCGGCGGAGGAGCCGCCGGGGAGGATGAAGGTCGTCAGCGCCGGGAGCTCGTTCGTCATGGCGTCGATCGCGTCTTCGAGGGCTTCGACGCGTGACGGATCGACGCCCGGGAAACGCGCCGAACCGGGAGAGGCCAGGTGCGCCCCCACGTCGAAAAGATCGGCCTGGATGCGCCCGAGCTGGGTGTCGATGGGCGATGCCGGCCACGCCGCGCGCGCCGCGCCGATGAACGAGTTCAGCTCATCGACCGTGCCGTACGCCTCGATACGCGCATCGTTCTTCGCCACGCGCGTGCCGCCGAACAATGACGTCTGGCCGGCATCGCCGGTCTTGGTGTAGATCTTCAAAGTGCCGCGTTCCCGTGCCGAGCGCGCAGAGATGACGAGAATGAGAGTCTTCTGCGACTCGGCACTCAGCACTCGGCACTTTTCTTACGCTTCGCTCTCGAGCTGCCGGATTCTCTCCTTGACCACCATCTCGGCCAGGTCGGGGATGACCTCCCAGGCGATGTTGCGGACCACCTGCTCCGACATGAGCTGGACGACGCGGCGGGCAATCCTGTCGATCTGCTCCTCCGTGAGATCGCCGGCCGGAGCGGCCGCTCCTGCAGAAGGCGGATCGCTTGCGGTGTCGTCCGTGATCTGCGAGTTGACTTCCGGCGCGACCGCTTCTTCGGTAGCTGTCGCACCGGCCGGGGGAGCGGTGAGGTCGGTGATCTGCGAATTCCCGGCGGTCGTTTCCGCTTCCTCGACTTCCGGAGCGGCTCCGAACGGTGATTCGTCGAGATGGAGCGATCCGCCGAACGGCTCTGCGGCCGCCGAGGCGAAGCTCTCCGCAACAGCGGTCGTCTCGGCATCCGGCGACCAGGCCGGCTGCGGCTCTGGTTCCGGCTCCTGCGCAGGAGCGGGGGCAGCAGGTGTCGCCGCCATCTGCTGCAGCTCTTCGAACGTCATCCGCGGGAACGCTTTCGTCTCTCCCGCGAAGGCCGGGCCTTCGTCCCACGGCGACGGTTCCACGGGCGGTGCGGGCTCGGGCTCCGGCTCGGGCGCCGGGGCATGCGCGGGAGGGGAGACCAACTGTTGCAGCTCATCGAAGCTCATGCGCTCGAACGCGCGCGTCTCGCCTCCGAGGGCGGGCGGCTCGTCCCAGGGCGAAGGCTCCGCTGCCGGCGTCGCCGGCTTGGGCTCATGGCTCACGCTCATCTTCTGCAACTCGTCGAAGTTCATGGCCGGGAAGGCCTGCGTGGCACCTCCGGCTGCGGGCTCGTCCCAGGGCGACGGCTCGGCGGCCGGCGTCGAAGCGGCGCCGGCCATCTTCTGCAGCTCGTCGAAGCTCATCCGCGGGAAGGCTTGTGTGGCGCCACCCACTGCGGGTGCGTCATCCCACGGCGAGGGTTCTGCTGCGGGTGCCGGCTTCTCGGCGGCAGGCGGTGCACCGGCCATTTTCTGCAGTTCGTCGAAGCTCATGCGGGGGAAGGCCCGCGTCTCGCCCCCGAAAGCGGGCTCGTTCGTCTCGAACGGCATTTCGGTCGCCGATCCCGCCACGTCGCTGGCCGCGCCGAAGACGTCGGCGTTGTGGGCGAACGGCTCGGCCGCGGGCGATGGCGAGGGTGGCGGAGGCGGTACCGAGAACCCGAACGCGGCGTCGGCGGCGGTGAAGGCGATCGTCTCCGAGGGTGACATGACGGGCGGCGGAGTGGGCAGAGGAGCCGCGGGAGCCGGACCGGAGGCGGGGAGAGCCGGCGTGGGGGCCGTGGCAGGAGCCGCGCCGGCCGACGTGCCTCCCTTGCTCTGCGCGATCAGCTCTTCGACCTTCTGGATGAGGCTCTGCGACTCGAACGGCTTCGTCACCACCGCATCACAACCGGCCTTGTCGGCGCGGTCGGGGTCGAACGGCTCGAACGTGCCGGTCAGCAGGACCACCGGAATGTTGCGGTAGTCGGGATGCGACTTTACGTACTCGCAGACTTCATAGCCGTTCTTCTCCGGCATGATGATGTCCGAGAGGATGATGTCCGGCCGCATCTCACCGAGCTTGGCCACGGCCTTGGCGCCGTTGTTCACGGCTGTCACTTCGTAGTCACCGTCCGAGAACGTCAGCTCGACGACTTTCTGAATCGTGATGCTGTCATCCGCGAGGAGGATCTTCTTCGACATTCAATTGCTCCGATTGTTTCGAGAAACTGTAGCAGATCGCAGGAGGATGCGCCGCACTTCGCTGAGGGGCACCGGGCCGATGGCAAGTAGCTCGTCCATGAACGACTTGAGCCGGAAATCGGCGCCCCGCGCGGTGCGTACGTCGTCGAAGACCGAGCGGACCTGACGATACCCGAGATAGTAGTAGGTGATCTGCGGTGACGTGGTGATCGTGCGCACCCACATATTGCGAGCCAGTTGCTCTCCCTGCAGCGCCTCCTGCGTGACGAAGGCGAACAGCTCCTCCCGCGACATGTGGCGCGTGTGCACACGGATGTCGGCGATGGTCCGGGCGATGTTCTCCATCTGTTTCTTCAGGTGGGCCAGCCGGTCCAGCGGGCCGCCCCATCCCTCGTCCAGCATCAGCCGCTCGCAGAACGTCCCCCAGCCTTCGACATAGACGTCGTCGGGAAAAACGGCCCGGATCTTGTCCGCGCCGCGGGCGGCCGACTTGAGCTGCACGTAGTGGCCGGGAAGGATCTCGTGCGGCGTGATCATCCGCTGGAAGTGATCGTTGAAGTCGCGGTAGAACGACTGGGCCTGCTGCGGCGTGGCGCCGTCCGGCGGCATGGGCAGGAAGTACAGCGTCGGCGCTTCCGGCGCATACGGACCGGCCGGGTAGACGCCGCCGACGCTCTGGCCGACGAAGTACGACGGCGAGCGCCCGCTGACGAGCGTGCGCGGCTCCGGGAGGGTGAGCAGGTCGTGCTGCCGGACGAACGCTTCCGCCTCGTCGACGAGGCCGGTGGCATACGCGACCCATTGGTCATTGGACGTCGCGTGATCGCGCGCCACCCGGTCGAAGAGCGCGCGGAGCAGCGCCGTGTCGTCCTCGGGCGCCGGGCCGCTCATCACCTGCGGCCAGACGCTGCGGCCGTAGTCCGCGGCCTCCTTCCGCTTCGCGGCCAGGTCGCGCGTCGCCTGCGCCAGCAGTGCGTCCACGTCCGTGACGCCCGTGGCGAGGCGGAGGCTCTCCGCATAGAGGCCGCCGAGGCGCGGTGTGCCGTTCGCGCGCTTGGCCAGCGCCTCGATGAACGCCGCGAGGTGATCCGTAGCGTCGGCAGCGGCGGTGGCCGTGGCGGGCTCGATACCGTCGATGGTGGCAAAGCCGCCGCGAAAGAACGTCGCCGAGGCGCGGGCCTGGGACGCGGCGATGGCACAGAGCTCGAGCGAGGCCTGATCCGTCAGCGCCGTTTCGGCGTTCGCAGCCAGGCGCGGAATGAGCTTCGCCCGCGCGTTTGCGGCCGCGACGTCGTGGTCGCGTACCAGGAGAAAGACGACCGAGTTGCCGAGGATTCCGGTCCAGTAGAGCGGATTGCGCTCCGGTGCGCGCAAGACGGAGAGGTGAAACACCTCCTGGTCGATGGCCCGGAGCAGTAGCGTCCGGTCGATGCTCGCATCCGCTGCCGCCAGGCGGGGGTGCATGATCCGGTTGAACGACAGCCATGAGGCGCGCTCCTTCGCGTTGAGATTTTCCAGCGAGCGGTCGAGGTCGTGGCGGCCGGCCGTCGTGGCTCGGGTCGGGAAGGTGCGGAAGTAACGGTCGAGGTAAAGGTCACCGAGTCGCGTGACGGAAGCGGCACTCAGAGAGCCGGCGCATGCAAAATAGAGAATGCAGAACGCGAGACGCTTCATGGGACACATTCTGCATCGGGCATTCTGCATTTTGAGCTCATGCTGATCTTCGGACATCGCGGCAGTCCCCGCCGTTTTCGCGAGAACACGATGGAATCGTTCGAAGAGGCCCTGCGCGCCGGCGCGGACGGCTTCGAGACCGACCTTCGCTTTCTGTCGGACCAGGTGGCCGTGCTCTACCACGACGATGAGCTCGACGAGCGCGAGATCGAGTTGCTTACGTCAGGGTATTTCGCCCAGAAAGGGATGCAGGTCCAGCTCGTCCGCGACCTGGCCGCGTTCGCGCCGCGGACGACGATGATGCTCGAAGTGAAGCGGAGCCGGTGGGAAGACGCCCTGCTGAAAGAGATCGAGTCGTGGCCGAACGTGATCGTGACCTCCTTCGATCACCGCCTCGTCGCCGAGCTGGCCAGCCGCCGGGTCTCATTTCCCCTGGGCATCGTCTATTACGGACGCATGGTCGGCGGCGCCGCATACGCCCGGGGCATCGGCGCGACCTGGGCCTGTCCGAACTACCACTTCGTCGACCGGGAGCTTGTCGACGACATGCACGCGCACGGCGTGAAGGTGATGCCGTGGACCCCCAACCGCGAGCGCGAGTGGGAGGCCCTCCGCGCCGCCGGCTGCGACGGCATCATCACCGATCTGCCGGGCGAGGCGGTGGACTGGCGTGGCGGGCCGGCAAAGTAGCCAGGGGCGAAGGGCGAAGGCAGAAGCGCGAAGAGTCCGAGCCGTTCGTACCCCATGCTTTTGCCGTTCTTCGCCCTTCGCCCTTCGCTCCCTTCGCCCTTCCGTTTCGCCGTCGCCCTTCCTTCAGGCCGTTGAGGTTGATACACTTCCGCCCGGATCCACGCTCAGCACCACCGGGAGGGGGAGCGGTCGATGAAGACCTGGGAATACAAGATCATCAATGTCCGGTCCGAGAATTACTCGATGGATCCCCGCCGCGCCGAGGAGCTGAATCGCCTGGGCGACGAAGGGTGGGAGCTGGTCAGCATCACCTCGATCAACTTCAAGACCGGTGCGACGGACCACATCGGAATGGTGTTCAAGCGCGAGAAGAATCCCGCCGCCTGACGGTTCTGATATCTTCCCGCGGCCGTGACGACGTCCGCCCGCCCGTTCCTTATCCTCATCGTCCTCGACGGTTTCGGCTGCCGGAAAGAGAGTGAGTGGAACGCCATCGCCCAGGCCGACAAGCCGCGTTTCGATGAGCTGTACCGCGACCAGGCCTGGACGACCCTCGACGCTTCAGGACTGGCCGTCGGCCTGCCAGCCGGGCAGATGGGCAACTCCGAAGTCGGGCACCTCAACATCGGCGCTGGGCGCGTCGTCGACCAGGACATCGTCCGCATCAGCAAGGCCGTCGAGCGGGGTGAGCTGGCCGGCAATCCCGTCCTCGTCGAAGCCCTGAAGAAGAGCCGCACCATCCACTTCGCCGGCCTCCTCTCCGACGGCGGCGTGCACTCGCTGCAGTCCCACCTGCATGGGCTGATCGACGCCGCCCTGAAGCTCGGCGCCGAGCATGTCTACGTCCACGCCATCCTGGACGGCCGGGATACGCCGCCGAAGTCCGCCGAGACGTATCTCGGCCGGCTCCTGGAGTTCCTCGTCGATCGTCCGAAGGCGAAGCTGGCCACGGTGGTCGGGCGCTACTTCACCATGGACCGCGACAAACGCTGGGAGCGCGTGCAGCGCGGCTACGACCTGATGACCCTCGGTGTCGGGAGCGAGACGAAGGACCCCCTGGCCACGGTCCGCCGTTTCTACGAGCAGAAGGTCACCGACGAGTTCATGGAGCCGATCTCCGTAGTGACCGAGGCCGGCGCCCATGAAGGGCGCATCGAGGACGGTGACGCGCTCGTCTTCTTCAACTTCCGCGCGGACCGGATGCGCCAGATCGTCACATCGCTGAAGGACGAGAGCTTCGACGGATTCACGCGCGCCGTCCGGCCCAAGGCGTCGATCGCCACGATGAACCGGTACCGTGAAGACTGGACCCTGCCGGTGCTCTTCCCGCCGCAGGAAGTGAAGAACAACCTCGGCGAGGTGCTCTCGCGGGCCGGTCTGAAGCAGCTCCGCATCGCCGAGACGGAGAAGTACGCGCACGTGACGTTCTTCTTCAACGGCGGGAGCGACGCGCAGTTCGACGGCGAGGAGCGCATCCTCGTTCCCTCTCCGAAAGTCGCGACGTACGACCTCAAGCCGGAGATGTCCGTACCGGAGCTCGCCGGCAGGGTCGTGGAGGCGGTCGAATCGAAGCGATTCGACGTCATCATCATGAACATCGCCAACCCGGACATGGTCGGCCACACCGGCGTGATGGAGGCCGCGGTGAAGGCCGTACGCGCCACGGACGAAGCGGTGGACCGGATCCTGAAGGCCGTCGCGGCCGTCGACGGCGTGGCCCTCATCACCGCCGACCACGGCAACTGCGAGCTGATGTTCGATCCGGCCACGGGTCAGCCGCACACGGCGCATACGACGAACCCGGTACCGCTGATCCTCGTCGATCCGAAGAAGCGCTTCGGCACGTTGCGGAAAGGCGGCGCGCTGGAGAACGTGGCCCCGACCATCCTGCAGATTCTGAGCATCGGCCAGCCAGCGGAGATGACGGCGCCGTCGCTGCTGGCGGCCGACCCGGGTGCGGTGGCGTGATCGACCAGCTCATCCTCGTCCGTCACGGCGAGACCGTCCTCAACGCCGCAGGCATCGCCCAGGGCTGGAACGACAGCGCCCTCTCGGAGACCGGCCGGCGCCAGGCCCGCGCGCTGGCGGAGCGGGTGAAGGCACACGGAGTCACGGCGATCTTCAGCTCGCCCCTCGGCAGGGCCATGACGACGGCGGAAGTCCTGGCCGAAGCGACCGGACTGCCGGTCACGACGCTGCCGGATCTTCGCGAGATGTGCTACGGCGAGTGGGAGGGGATGCGCTTTCTCGACGTCCGCGAACAGTTCGCCGAGGACTACGAGAAGTGGGTGGACGATCCCGACTATCCCTCGCCCGGCGGCGAGTCGCACAGCGATCTGCTCCAGCGCATGGTTCAGGCCTTCGCACACGTGGGCGTGCTGCAGGCCGATGTGGAATGGAGCGTCGACGACGCAGGCGCCCTTGTCGGCTTCAGGTCCTTGGGAAAGCCGGCCAAGGCAGCGCCGGTGAAATCGACAGCGGATCGGAGCATTTCCCGGCAGAATGACGCGCGGCAGCGGGTTGTTCTGGTCACGCACGGCACGGCCATCCGCGTCGGCGCCACGGCGCTCCTCGGCGCGCCGCTGTCGACGGCGCGGCACCTGGCCCAGGACAATGCCTCCTTCAATCTCTTCATCCGGCGCGGCGACCGCTTCGTGCTGAAGGTCTGGAACGACACGACACATTGCGAGCGATGAGGGATGAGGAACGATGACGGAGTTTCGTCATCCTTCCCGTTCAGAGCTTTTCGCCGCGGAGACACAACTTGATTCTTGAACAGATCACCGAGCAACTGACCGAGACCCTCAAGGCGCGCGTCCTGACGCTGTTCGGACACGCCGTCGACCGCATCGTGTTGCAGGCGCCGCCGAAGCTGGCCATGGGCGACCTGGCCACGCCCCTCTGCCTGGAGCTTGCCAAGGCGCTCAAGCGCAAGCCTCGCGAGCTCGCGGAGACTCTCGTCAAGGACTTCCCGTTGCCGGGCCTCGTGGCCTCGGTGACGATCGAAGGTGCCGGCTACCTCAACTTCCGTCTCGACCGCGGCGGCTTCACGGCCGCGCACTTCAACACGGTCATGGAATCGCCCGCCGGCGGAGCGACAGAGCGCATCATCGTCGAGCACACCAACATCAACCCCAACAAGGCCGCTCACATCGGCCACATCCGCAACGCCGTCCTCGGCGATACGCTCGTGCGCTGTCTCAAGTGGCTCGGCAACCGCGTCGAGACGCAGAACTACATCGACGATACAGGCGTGCAGGTGGCGGACGTGGTGGTGGCCTTCGAGCACCTCGACCGGAAGTCGATCGCCGAGGTGGAGGCACTGACGAAGGAGCCGAAGTTCGACTACTACTGCTGGGACCTCTACTCGCGGATGGCCGCGTACTACGCGGAGAACCCGGATTCGCAGCAGTGGCGGCGCGACACGCTCCACCGGATCGAGCACGGCCAGGGCGACACGGCCAAGCTCGGCGCGCTCATCGCCCGGGCCATCGTGGGCAAGCACATCGACACCATGCAGCGACTCGGGATCACCTACGACCTCCTGCCGAAGGAGAGCGACATCATCGCCCTCCACTTCTGGGATCGTGCTTTCGAGCTGCTCAAGCAGTCGGGCGCGGTCATCCGGGAGAACGAAGGGAAGCACGCCGGCTGCTGGGTGATGAAGCTGGAAGGTTCGGAGGAGTTCGCCGGCATGGACGAGCCGGACAAGATCCTCGTCCGCTCCAACGGCACGGTCACGTACACGGGCAAGGACATCGCCTACCAGCTCTGGAAGTTCGGCCTGCTCGACCGGACGTTCAGCTACAGGCAGTTCCCGGCGCCGTACACGCTATGGGAGACGACGAACAACCTTTCGGAGTCCGATTCAAGCGCGCCGAAGTTCGGCGGGGCGCAGCGCGTGGTCAACGTCATCGACGTGCGGCAGTCGTACCTGCAGAAGGTCGTGAAGGAAGGGCTGCGCCAGCTCGGCCACGCCGCCGAGGCGGAGAAGTCGATCCACTTCTCCTACGAGATGGTGGCCCTGACGCCGGCCACGGCCGAGGCTCTCGGTATCGAGATCAGCGACGACGATGCGAAGAAGCCGTACATCGAGATGTCGGGCCGCAAGGGCCTCGGGGTCAAGGCGGACGATCTGATCGACGCGCTGCAGGTCAAGGCAACGGAGGCCGTGCGCGAAGGCGGCAAGAGCGAAATGCTCACGCCGGCGGAGACCGAAGAGCTCGGGCGCCAGATCGCCATCGGCGCGCTCCGTTACTTCATGCTTAAGTTCGGCCGCAACAAGGTCATCGCCTTCGACTTCAACGAGGCCCTGACGTTCGAGGGAGACTCCGGCCCGTACCTGCAGTACTCGACGGTCCGGGTGAAGAACATCTTCCGCAAGATGGCCGAGCGTGGCGTCGACGCCATGCTCGACGATGCCTCACTGGACGCGCTGACCCTGCGGGAAGGGGTTGTGGACGACATGTGGGAACTGGTGCGCCTCAGTGCCGAGTTGCCGGCCGCCGTCCGCCGGGCCGCTGACTCGCTCGAGCTGTCGATCATCACGCACTATCTGCTCGACCTCGCCCAGAAGTTCAACAGCTTCTACCACAAGTATCCGATCCTCAACGAGAGCGACCCCGCCGAGCGCCAGCGCCGCGCCGTCTGCGCCGAGATCTTCCGCCGCACCATGGTCGGAGCGCTGGAGTTGCTGGGAGTTCCGGTGCCGGAGAGGATGTGAGAGTGGTTAGCGGAAGATCAGAATGATTTCTGACCGCTAACCAACCGCTAACCACTAATAACTCAGGTCTGCTAACATGCCCGCTCGGTCCCTCTCGTGAAGAACTACGACCCCAAAGACTGGGCGATCCGCGCATTGATTCTCCTCTGCGGCGGAGTGGCCGCGGCGCTGCTCGTGCTGCGCGGTGAGGCCCAAGCGCTGGCGCCGCTGGCCGTGGGGGCGACCCTCGGCGCCGCGATGATGGGGCGGTTCGGCGCGAGTGAGGAGTAAGCGGCCGGACCGGCCGCCGGCTCCTACGACTCCCCGGCCCGGCGTACGTTCTCCGCCTGTAGCCCTTTCGGCCCCTGCTTGAGGTCGAACTCGACGCGTTCCCCTTCGTTCAGGGTGCGGTAGCCGCTCGCCTGGATGGCCGTGTGATGCACGAATACGTCTTCGCCCGTGTCCCTCTTGATGAAGCCGTACCCCTTATCGTTGTTGAACCATTTCACGATCCCACTCTCGGGCATACCTCTTAACCTCCACTGAAGCCCACGGCGATGCGACGACCCTCACCGCGGGCCTGATCCCAAGCTGCAATGTTCGGGCCGCATGACCATTTCCTTCACCAGATCAGCGCCCGGTTGACGCCAATTCTTTGAAATCCAAGCGACTCGTACAAGGATACTGCCGGCCGGTTGAAGTCGTTGACGAAGAGTGTCACGGTCTTTCCCTTCCGGGCGAAGTGTCCGCAGACCTCGCGTAGCAGGGCCCGGGAGAGGCCGTGCCGCCGAAGGTCAGGGGCGGTCCAAACACCCATGAGCTGGACGGCTTCGGGGGTGACGGCCGAGTACTCGCACTTGGCGGCGATGCGCCCCTGCTGGATCAGCACGACGCTGCGCTTTCGCTCGATCAACTCGCGGATGCGCTCGCGGTAGCCGGCGGCGTCACGCTCCATGGGGTCGATGCCGACTTCCTCCTTGTGCATGGCCGCGCAGGCGGGCACCAGCGCCTCGAGGTCGCGCAGGGTCGAGTAGCGGGCGGTGGTCAGGTCGGGAAAGTCCATGCGGCCGCGGATGGCGTAGACCGGCTGGGTGAGGCGGACGACCGTCGGCGGATCGAGCCGCGTCCGGAGCCGCGACCAGAGCATCTCCACCAGGCTGGCGGGCGAAATGATGGCCCGCACCGGAAGCATGCGCGTGAGGATGCGGTCGGCGATGGCGGCGATGGCCGTCTCTAGGACGTCGCGCGACTGGCCCGGCTCCGACGCCAGGACGATGTTCGTGGCCAGCGACGCCAGCACGACCGTCTGGCGGTTGTAGCGCACTTCAACCATCTGCGTCGCCGCCGCGAAGCGCTCCTCGAGCAGGCGCGAGATCAGGTAGACATTGATGAGCGGATCGCTGCGCAGGAAGGCCAGTGCCCCGGTTACGTCATCGTCCCCGAGCGGTTTGATCGACCAGCGGCCCTCGGCCGGCATCGTGACCATGTCCGTTGTCCGTTCACCGTTGTCCGTTGTCCGTATGCTATGCCCACGATCACGTTGCGCCAAGAGATCGGACCCGCGGAGTTACAGCGCCGACCGGTCGACGAGCACGGTCACGTCCTCGTGGTCCCACAGCGCCGAGGCGGGGAAGGAGGGGTCGAGATCGAGCGTCTCCAGGCGCTCGATGGCGGCGCGTTTGCCGCTGCCGCCGGCCAGGAGGACGATGCGCCGCGACTCCAGGATCGTGCCGATGCCCATGGTGATGGCGTGGGTGGGGACCTGCTCGCCGGCGAAGAGGTCGGCATTGGCCTGGCGCGTCGAGACGGTCAGCTCCACGACGCGTGTGCGCGAGTCGAACGGCGTGCCCGGCTCGTTGAAACCGATGTGACCATTGCGGCCGAGGCCGAGGAAGGTGAGATCGACGCCGTCGGCAGCGGCGATCTCGTGTTCGTAGCGACGGCACTCGGCGTCGAGATCGGCGGCGTTGCCATCCGGGATGTGCGCGTTCTCCGCTTTGAGGTCGATCGACTCGAAGAGGTGATGCTTCATGAACGTGAAATAGCTTCCGGGATGAGCGCGGGGGATGCGGGCGTACTCGTCGAGATTGAACGTCACTGCGTCGCGGAAGGAATGGTACTCGCGCCCGCATCCGGCCACGACGTGGCGGTACATTCCGATGGGCGTCCGGCCGGTGGGGAGGCCGAGCACGGCGCGAGGGTTCTCCCGAACCGTTTCGAGCAGGATGCGCGCGGCATGCTCGGAGAGCGCCTCGTAGTCGTCGAACGCCTCCCAGATCATGCGCTGCGTGCCTCGATCCGGGCGCCGCGGGCGAAAACGTGCTCCAGCGCGAACTTCTCCGTCAGCACCAGCACATCGGCGTCGTAGCCTGCTTCGAGCCGTCCCTTGCGATTCCCGACGCCGAGGATGCGGGCCGGGACTTCGGTGGCCATGGGAAGCACCGCCTCCAAAGGGAGGCCGGCCAGCTCGACCATGTTCTGCACGGCCCGGCGCATGGTCAGCGTGCTGCCCGCCAGCGCGCCGCCGGGAAGGCGGGCGGCGCCGTCGGCGACGGTGATCTCGTAGCCGTAGAGCTTGTAGCTGCCGTCCGGCATGCCGCAGGCCCGGATGGCGTCGGTGATGAGGGCGATGCGGTGGGGCATGGCCTGGGCGGCGATGCGCAGGACGGACGGATGGACGTGGATGCCGTCGGCGATCAGCTCGGCCGTCGCGCCGACGGACGTGAGCGCCGCCCCCACGACCCCGGGCTCGCGATGGTGCATGCCGGTCATGGCATTGAAGAGATGGGTGAAGTGCGCCGCGCCCCATTCCAGCGCCGCGGCGGCCTCGGCATGCGTAGCGGCCGTGTGTCCGACGGAGAAGAGCACCCGGTCGCGGAAGTGCTCGATCAGTTCCTGGGCGTGCTCGAGCTCCGGTGCCAGCGTAACGATCCAGCGCGTGTCGTCGGCCAGGGAGATCAGGGCCGACAGCTCATGCAGATCGGAGGATCTGATCGAGGCCTGGTCTTGCGCGCCCGCCGCCCGGACGTTGATGTAAGGACCTTCGAGGTGGATGCCGCAGATCTCCGCGCCATGAGCGGGAAGCCCGCCGCCCTCGCCGGGCTTTCTTTGCGCCAGGCGGGCCAGCACTTCGACTGCCCGCTGCAGGTCGGCGCGCGAGGCGGAGAGCGTCGTCGCGGCCAGTGCGGTCGTCCCTTCCGTGGCGTGAAAGGCGAGCACGCAACCGGCCGCCTCCGCGTCCGCGTCCATGAAATCGGCTCCGTTGCCGCCGTGGACGTGGACGTCCACGAAGCCCGGCGTGATGATGCCGCGGATGTGCTGCGCGTCCGCCGGGGCACGTGCCGCGACGCGGACGTCGGCGATCTGCGCCCCGTCGAGGGTGACGAGGACGTCGTCGTGGATCTCGTCGTCGATGAAGGCCCGGCCGTGCAGCTTGATCATGGTTCGATCATGATTCGTCAAGGACTTCGCGCAAGGAGCGGGAGGCGAGCAAGGCCCGCGCCTCGGCGGCCGTGACCCGCTTTTTGGCCATGACCGAAGCGAGCCGGACGCTCCCGTCCGCATCGCGCATGGCCTGCACGGCCTGCGGCCGCGGGACGCCGGCGGCAAGCTCCACCATCCGCACGGCGCGGCTGCGCAGCTTCTCGTTCGTGGCCGGCATGTCGATCATCAGGTTGGAGTAGACGCGCCCGAGCCGGACCATGACGCCGGTGGAGATCGTGTTGAGGATGAGCTTCTGGGCCGTGCCGCTCTTCAGGCGCGTGGAGCCCATGATGACCTCGGGGCCGGTCACGGGAACGATGGGGATGTCGACTTCGCGCGCCAGCGGCGAACCGGGCGCGGAGGTGATGCCGACGGTGAGAGCGCCCAGCATGTTGGCGCGGCGCACGGCGGCCAGCGTGTACGGGGTGGTGCCGGACGCGGCGATGCCGACGACGGCGTCGTCCGCCTTCACACTCGCATTCACCGCGTCGATGGCGGCGTCTTCGTCATCCTCGGCGCCTTCGACTGCGGCGAAGTAGGCGTGCTCGCCGCCCGCCATGAGCACCTGCACGAGCGACGGATCGATCCCGTACGTGGGCGGCAGCTCGGAAGCGTCGAGCATGGCGATGCGGCCGCTCGTTCCCGCTCCGGCATAGAAGAGGCGTCCGCCGTGGGCCAGCCGTTCGGCGATCTGTTCGATGGCCTGGGCGATGCGCGCGGCCTCGGCCGCCACGGCGGAGGCGACGCGCGCATCCTCCTCCTGGAGAAGGCGGACGATCTCCGGCGCACCGGCGCGATCGATCCCGACGCTCGCCTCGAGGCGGTCCTGGCTCATGGACGCGCAAGATATCATCCGCACGAAGTTGTCCCGAGCCCAACACATCGCGGGCGCACGGCACCTGAGAGAATAAGCGGCGGGGGACGGGTCACGCGGAGACGCGGAGATCGCGGAGGTCGCGGAGGTTTGCCTTTCTCCGCATCCTCCGCGCCTCCGTGTGATGGTTTTTGTTAGCTCGTACCCGGGTTGATGGAATTTGCCATGCCGACCTTCATGCAGAAGATCCGCCTCGCGCTGAAAGGCTGGAGCCGCCGGCGGGAAGAGGCCCAGAAGGCGTTCGTCGCGCAGAACAGCGGATGGGGAACTGCAGCACCGGCAACGGCCGCTCCGTCCCGCTCGCCGCTCGCCCCTTCCCGCCCGCTCGCAATCGACCTGGACGGCCTGGTGGTGGCGTTCCTCGACGACTCGGGCGTGATCACCTACTACCTCGACAGCGAGACCGGTGACGTCGTCGATGTGCGCGATGGCTCGGCGCACGCGGCACCGCGGTATCGCCGCGTGCCGTCGCGCAGCGAGGCCAGCGATGCGGCCGACCGGCGGGCGTTCTTGGAGACCTGCGAACCGGGCCGGGCTCGCGATGCGCTGGCGCAGGCGGTGGCCTCACGCGGGGACTTCCGTCGCGCGCTCGGCGAGGACCGCTCGCTCGAGCGCGCGTTTTACAGCTTCAAGAATGACCGGGTGTTGCGCGCCGTCGAGGAATGGCTCCGGCGCGAGGGCTTGCGCTGAACCAATTCAGGGGAGCGGCAGGGGCGGAACCCAGGTCGTCTTTCGCAGGGGGACGATCTCGATCACCTGCAGCTCCGGATAGAACTCCTCGAAGTGCGACGCTTCGTCCGGACGCTTGATCTCGTTCGGGCTCCCGCCTTCCTCGATCCATGTCTCGCCGTCGAATGTCCACATAAGAGCGTCCTTTCAACTTCCCCTCGGACATCTCCGAGGTTACCTTCCACTAGTTCAAGCGCTTTGCCATGTCCTCCCAGGGGGCAACGCGCTGACTTCTGAAGACTTATACGGAAGGGACCGGTGAACGGTTGAAGGACAGGCGTCCACAATTCGGTCAACGTCGTCCGGGAACGCGAACACTTTCGGCCTGCAGATGGGCTGCGAGCCGGCGGTAGGCCTTGCCGCGGTGCGAGGCCGCATCCTTCTCTTCGGCCGTCATTTCGGCGAACGTCTTCGCGCTCCCGTCCGGCTGAAACCATGCATCCCAGCCGAAATGGCCGCCGCCCCGCGGCTCGACGAGCACCTGCCCGACCGTCTCGCCGTGGAAGAAGTGAGGCGTCTGGCCGTCCCAGTAGCCGACGCAGCACTGAGCCCGGGCCGTCCGGTTGAGCAGCGCGTAGGCGATGGCGCCAAGGCCTTTGCCGCCTGCCGCTTCGAGCAGCCAGCGCACGAAGGGACCGGGGAAGTTCCCGAGCTCGTCGAAGCCGAGCGAGACGTCCTCGACGATGAGGCGGCCATAGCCGCGGCTGCGAGCCTGCTCGAGCTTGAAGCGGGTGACCTCTTCGACCGTGGCGGCCTGGATCTCGAGCAGCTCGATGGCCACGCGCAGAATGGGTACGCCGAGGATGCGCTCGGCTTCGATTCCCTTGTTCGGATTCGAAGTGACCAGGATCAGCTTCTCGCTGTCGGGCACGAGGGGGCGATTCTACTCAGCCATGGCGCGCAGCGAGCGGGTCAGGCGGACCTTGAAGCGCTCCGGCGCGGCGATCTGTGCGAGGCGGTGCCTCACGAACTCACGCATGCGGCGGTGGACCAGCATCCGCTGATCGCAGCCGGGGCAGTCGTCGAGGTGGGAGCGGAAGTCGTGGTCGCGCCGATCGTCGAGGGCGCCATCGAGGTAGAAGTAGACAGCCCGTTTCACTTCATCGCAAAGCATGTCGCCGCTCGTTCCTTCCGGGGGATGAAGTCACGACGTTGCAGTTCGTTCAACTGGCCGCTGCAAGGTCGAATTCCGCCATCCCTGCATGGCCAAAAACAAAGAAGGCCGCTGCAAGCAGCGGCCTTCGACATGTCTTGATGCAGTCGATTACTCGACCCGAAGCTGATTCTCTTCTTCCTCTTCCTCGTCGACGTCGAACTCGAAGTCCTCGTCCTCGCCGCCGGCGAAGAGGATCTCTTCCTCGTTCTCCTCCGGCTCAGCGGCCTCGGCCTCGTCCTCGGTGCCGTCTTCCTTCTTCTTGCGGCCCTTGGTCTCGTCCTTGCGCGAGCGCATCTTGGCGGGCTCGGCGCCGGCCCGGATGTAGCCGTACTTCCGGGCGTACTCGAGCAGCGTCCGCTCGAGCATCTTCCGGCCCCGGTAGAGGCGCGACATGACCGTGCCCACCGGGCAGTCCAGGATCTCGGCGATCTCCTTGTACGAGAAGCCTTCGATGTCCGCCAGCAGGACCACCATCTTGTAGTCGTGCGGCAGCGAGTCGAGGGCGCGCTTGACGTCCTCGTCCATCATGTCCTGGAAGATCTCGCTCTCCGGATCCTTGATCAGGTCCGGGGCGTTCTTCTGGATGACCCGCTCGTACGACTCTTCGATCTCCGAGAAGTCGATCTTGTGAGGGGTGAGCTTCTTCTTCCGGTAGTTGTTGATGAACGTGTTCTTCATGATCTTGAAGAGCCACGCCTTGAAGTTCGTACCCTCTTCGAACTTGTCGTAGTACTTGTAGGCCTTGAGATAGGTCTCCTGGACGAGGTCTTCCGCGTCCTCGGAGTTGCGAGTCATCCGATAAGCCGTGTTGTAGAGCGAGTCAACGTAAGGCATGGCTGCCTTTTCGAAGTCCCAACCCTGCTCATGCTCATAGGCTTCGGCGGTCTTCATGGTGTCTCCCGTGGTCGAAAATGCGTAAGTCGTGCCGCGGCATGTGAGACGCAGCGACAAATAATTTGGTTACCGACCAGTCGCTGATCTCGCAGTCGTTCCGCTTCAAGTGATTTGCGCTCTGTGTGTTACGACGGAGAGCGGCAAAACGTTGAGGTTGCGGCGACGACTCGACACTCGTACGCCTGCGTCGCCGAAGGCGGACACGAGTGTCCTTTAAATGAGGTCGTGGTCAATGAGTTACGTCAGGTCTACGGAGGGAAGTGCTGGCAAGAATGCCGGTGAACAAACCGTGAACTGCCTGAATTCCCGAGGCGAATGATAGCACCCGTATCCGGGTTGCGCAACTACTCCGCGTAGAAGGTTAAGAGAATCTCATAGGCCCGGGTGATCTCGATGAAGCGGGCCGCGGCGGCGGATTGTACGTCAGCCGGCTCCCGGTGCACCCGGTCGGGATGATGTTGTGCCGCCAGCCGCCGGTAGGCGGCGATGATCGACTGCCGGTTCGCATCCGCTTCCTCAATCCCCAAAACACGGAGCAATTCCCGGCGGGGCGTGGCCGTCGTTCCCCCACCGCGATCGGCCTCAGGCGGACGCCCGTTCTCGGCATGGTCGACGTACTCGAAGCCGTACCGTTCCCGGAGGCGTGCCAGGGCGTCGGTCTGGAATCCGAGGGAGAAGGAAAGGTCGAGCAGGGCCGAGTATTGGCGCAGGGGGACGGGCGTGTCGCGGGAAGCGACGCATTGCACGGCCATGTCGAGGAGCCAGTTTCGCTGCTGCGGTGAGCTGACGCCGGCGAAGCGCGCCCCCCAGCTCGCCACGTCGATGCCGCCCGGCACGGGAGCCAGCAGCCCCGCCCGCCGCCGGATCTCGCGGAGCGCATCATCCGGCCGCACACCGCCGAGGAGCTGGACCTGGTAGAGGATCGAGGCGGCGATTCCCTCCAGGCCGGCAGTCGCGGCCTGACTTGCCGCGCCGCCGGCGGCATGCGCGTTCTCCCCCTTGGCGATGGCCACGGCGACGATGATGAATCCCGCCACGCCGATGCCGGCTGCGATCATCAGGATGACGGCGAGGAACTCCACCGGCTCATGTTACGAGCAAGGTGGTTCCTTTTCGTGGGTTGCTGGGTTGCGGGGGTTACTGGGTTGCTGTGCCGAATCGGCATGAGGCATGAGTAACGAGGCATGAGTGGGAGGTCGCCTGGTTCTGTGTGGTGGCCGCCGCCCTCGGCGGCCTGGAGCAGTTGATTCGATGGTTTCACAGCCGCTGAGTTGCTGGGCCGCTGGATTACGGGGTTGCGAGGTGACAGCGGGGAACTCCACCGGCTACTGTTACGAGCGACGTGCCCACCTTTTCTGAACTGACTGCCGCGCTGGAGGCCCGCTTCGGCTCGCATCCTGTCCGTCGCTTCCTCGACTTCCACATCCAGGAGTTGGCGCTCGACCGTTGCGTGATGTCGATCGAGTTCAAGCCGGAGTTCGACAACACGACGGGTGCCGTCCATGGCGGCATTCTGGCCATGCTGGCCGACACGGCCGTGGCCTGCGCTCTGGCGACGGCGTTCGACGGCGAGATGAACTTCGCCACGTCGAACCTGAATATCCACTTCCTCCGCCGCGCCAGCGCGGCCGTCACGGCCACGGCGACGATCATCAAGAAGGGCTCGCGCGTCTGCGTCGGCACCTGCGAGCTGCACGATGAAGAAGCGCGTCAGGTGGCAACGGCGACGTGCGATTTCGTGCTGCTGAACGGATAGGTTGCACGGGGGGACAGGTGGCTTCTGCGAACGCTTCTTAGGACGATCGGTCCGCCGCGCCTTACCCTATCAGGATCACGCATCCGAGCCCTTCCGCGCAAGTGTCTCGCAGAAAGGCCCGGAGTTGCCGGTGGTACTCGAGAATGTACCCGAGTGGAGATCTGACCCCCGACGAACCAGAAGTCCGCTCCACCGCCAAGTTAGGTGCCACGCTCATTTTCTTAACCCGAAAGCCGTGGCGCCGATGTCGAGCTGCATAGTGCCGTTGGTCGTATTGGGCTTGAACTCCAGTGACACCTTCACGTTGTCGCGTACGCCGGCTGCACCATAGGCTGACACACGTACATCGAGCCGTTCGTAGGTCACGTAGTTCCTGGTCTGCTTGGTTATGCCACTGAGGCAGGCAAAAGCTGTGTGGAAATTGTTGTCGGCGAACTCGGTCGCGCTATGCTCCATGAGGTATCTGCATAGCCGGGCGCCAGGCTCGTAGCCGCCGTGATTGCAGTCACGAGAAGAGAGGGATTCCGGATGATTCTTGGACGGGCCCCAAGCCGTTTCCAGAGAAACGACATGCGTTTCGCCTGGCTTCGTGGCGTTGGCAAAAGACGCAATCTCTTGGCACAGCGGATCCCGGCTGAGCCGCTGCGACGCGCAGCCTGAGAGGCTGAGGTAAATGACAAGGGCTAGTACGTTTCGCATATGGCACCTAACTTGTGACTGGCAACATCGGTGGAGGTTCACGGCAGCACAGAAACCGAGGAACCAAGCAACTCAGCAACCTCAGCTACCTTCCACTCCAGCTCCTCTTCACTCAGCGCCGAGGTCGACCCTTCGGTGTCGATCTCGTCGTCGACGCTCACCCAGCTCCGGCAGCCGGCGTACTCCGGCATCATGGCGATGGCGACCGGTTGCGGCAGGCGCCAGGCGCGGACGGCCAGGACGTGCAGGGCCTGGTCTTCACGGAAGCGGTAGCGGATGTCGAGGTTCTTCCGGTCCATCACCGTGAAGGGCGCGAGGGCGTAGAGCAGCTCGAGGTCGCGTACCCGCCACGTCTTCACGACCTCGACCCAGTGCGTGATCGTGACGGAAGCGGGCGGCTCGCTGCCGCCGGTGTGAAAGTACGTCGGGAAGAGATAGAAGCGCTCCGCTTCGACGCCGAACTTCGGATCGGCGATGCCGCCCTTGCGGATGAGAAGGATGTGCTCTCCGCGTCCGAGGGCGTCGATCACCGACGACCACTCCTTGAGCGACGTGTGATTCGGAAGCTTCTTCATCCGCCTGCCCGGAACGTAACGGAGTTGACCGGACCTTCCCACACCGTGACGGCGGTGACGACGGCACTCTCGTCTGCAACGGCCGCCGAGAGCTCGCGATGGAACCACGCGGCGATGTTCTCCGCCGAGGGGTTCACGCTCGTGAACGGCGGGACGTCGTTGATGCAGCCGTAGTCGAGCCGTTTGGCCAGGACTTCCAGCTTGCGCTTGGCGCTGACGAAATCCACGGCAATGGATTCGTTGTCCACGCCGCCGCCGCGCGCCGCCAGCTCCGCCTCGACCTTGTACGAATGCCCGTGCAGCGGCTCGGTGATCCCGCGGTATTCACGGAGGTAGTGGGCGGCCTCGAAGCGCGCCTCGACCCGGACGGTGAAGGAGCCTTTTCGCTGTTCGCTGGTCGCCGGTCGCTGGTCGCTTGGTCGTTGTTCGTTGTTCGCCGGGGCCGGTTTCCCGCTCGCCGCTCGCCCCTCCCCGCTCGCCTTCCCACCGCTCTCCGTCCCAAACACCCTCTCGATCAGCGCTTCGCTCATGCCGAGGCTCCGGGCCTCGGCGGGGGTGGTCTGGGAGCGAAGCAGGTCCTCGGCGCGGCGGTCGTCCCAGCAATCGGCGGGGCTGGAGCCCTCGGCGAGCTCGATGAGTGTTCTCAGCGTTTTCCGTCGCTCTTCCGCGTCGTTCCGGGCCACGGGCGGAAGTGTACAATGCGCGACCGGTTCGACATGCCGCTCCCGAAGAGCATCCTCTGCACCGCCTGTAAACGCACCTATCCCGAGGGTTGGAAGCGCTGCCCGTACTGCGGCCACGACGAGCTTCGGTCGAAGCAGGACGCCTCCGCGCGCAAGTACATGGCGCGAAAGGTCCAGGAATTCGAGCAGAAGATGGCGCGGGAAAGGCGGGAGCGGGGCGAGCGCGGCCGTCCTCCCCGTCCCGATGCGCGCCAGCAAGGGGGGCCATCGGGGCGTCGCGAAGGGCAGAGAGACGGCGCCGGTCGCCGGCAACGCGGCCAGCGCCCGCAGCCGCCGCAACAGCGCCGCGAGAACCAGCAGCCCCGCGACCGGGACCGCGAGCAGCAACGCAATGCCGGGCAGCAGGGGCAGCAGCGCAATGCTCAGCAGCAACAGCAAGGCCAGCAACAGGCCCAGGGAGGAGGCGAGCGCACCGGGCGCCGCCGCCGCCGTCGCGGGAGCGGAGGCGGTCCCCGCCCCGAGGGCGGCCCGCAGCAAACGGAACAGAAGTCAGGGCCGCAAGGCCAAGGACAGAAGCAACGTCAGCCCCGCCCGCCGCAGCCGCCGCGGGAGCGTCCTCCGCGGGAGCCGCGCGAGCCGCGCCCCCAGGGAGAGCCACGTCCCCAGGGCGACGGCGCCGGTGGCGAC
>CAZYTO010000024.1:0-29242 GCA_964650405.1 uncultured Thermoanaerobaculia bacterium
CGGGCACCACGCCTGTGTGCCCTGCCGCACCGGCCGCGTGCCCGGGCACCACGCCTGTGTGCCCTGCCGCACCGGCCGCGTGCCCGGGCACCACGCCCGTGCGCCCTGTCGCCACGGGTTTACGAACAAGAGCATCACGCGGAGGCGCGGAGGACGCGGAGAAGAAACTCAACCCCTCCGGGATCTCCGCGTCTCCGCGTGACCCGTCCCCTCGTTTTTTCTCTCACGTATAGCGCCCCAGCGCTGTGCACAGGCTCGCAAACCCTTCTGTCCCCTGCTGCCCTCTGCCGTCATCCTTCCGAGGTGTACCGGTTCTTCCCGTTCCGCTTGGACAGGTAGAGACGCTCGTCGGCACGGCGGGTGAGCTCGGCGGCGGTTTCGCCCGGCCGGTAGTCGGCCACACCCATGGAGATGGCGGGCTGGATGGCTCCCTCCTCGTCGGTGGGGATGGTCAGCATCGTCACCTTCCGCATGATGCGATCGGCGACGGCCACGGCACCGGCGATGTCCGTGTGTGGGAGGATGATGGCGAACTCGTCTCCGCCGAAGCGGGCGAAGAGGTCGGGCGGGCGGAGGGTCTCCCGGACGGCGCCGCAGAGCTCCGAGAGGACGACGTCGCCGGCCGTATGGCCGAAGGTGTCGTTGATGTCCTTGAAGTCGTCGATGTCGAACATGACCAGGGAGAGGGGCAGGCCGTAGACGCGGGAGCGCTCGATCTCCTGCGGCAACTGGCGGCGGAAGTAGCGCTTGTTCCAGATGCCGGTCAGGTCGTCCGTGTCGGCCAGGGCCAGGATCTGCTCCCGGGCCGCGAGGTGGGCCACGAGCAGCGACACCTGGGCGGAGAAGATCTCCAGGACCTCCTGCTCGGCGTCCGAAAAGATCGGTTCATCGCGCTGGAGAAGCAGCAGTCCGGCGGCGCGGCCGTCGAGCTTGAGGAGGGCGAAGGCGGCGTGACGGAGTCCGTCGCCGCTCGCGGCGCGCGGCGGCAGGACGGCCGACTCGGCCATGACCACCGGCTCGCTGGCGAACGACGCCGGAATCACGGCCGCCAGGGTGTCGCGGATGGCCGCGAACATGCGATCGCTGACCAGCGCCTCCGCGCCTTGCCGCGTCACTACGTATAAGTCGAGGTTCTGCTCGAGCATCACCGCGGCGCCGAGGTCGAACTCGAGGCAGCCGTGGAGCGAGCGGAACGCCTCGACGAACATTTCGCCCATCGAAAGCGCGTGCATGGCACGGCCCGTGAGCTCGTGGATCAGACTGAGGACGCCGCTGATTTGCTGGCTGTCGCGGAGCCGTTGCGCATCGTCTGCGTGATTCACTGGTGTGCAATGAATTATACGGAACCTATAATCCGCCCGATGGTTACCCCGGAATCGGAGGCAATTCCTTACGAAGCGAAGGATTTGCGCGGCGAGCGCCTGCTCGTCCTGGCCCCCCATCCCGATGACGAGGTCATCGGGTGCGGCGGCGTGGTGGCGCTGCACCTCCGCGAGGGGCGGCACGTCCAGGTCGTCGTGGCCACCGACGGCGCGGAGGCCGGAAGGGGCGACCGGGAAGCCGAATCGCGCGAAGGGCTGGCCGTCCTGAGCGAAGGGCGCGGCGAGGCCGCGATCACCTTCCTCCGCTTTGGCGACCGCCACCTGGCCGGAAACGTCGATAGCTTGCGTGACCGGCTGGCTGAGATCGTGCGCGAGACGCGCCCCGACCTGATCCTCGTCCCCAGCCCGATCGAGATCCATCCCGATCATGTCGCCCTCAGCACGGCCTTTTGCGCCGCCGTGCAGGGCCATGCCTCCCTCTTCGCCGAGGCCGCCACGGCCCGCGTCGCCTTCTACGAGGTCAGCCAGACCCTCCGGCCGAACACCCTCGTGGACATCACGCCCGTCGCCGAGGCGAAGTACGCGGCCATCGCCGCCCATCGATCGCAGACCGCGCTGCACGACTACGTCTCTTACGCGCGCGGGCTCAATACCTTCCGCTCCATGACCCTCTCCGGCGCGAAATTCGCCGAGGCGTACTGGGTCATCGGCCTGCCCGAGCTGCGAACCCTTCCGCTCAGCGCGCTACGCCAGGCCATCGGCGAGCCGCCCCGCGTCGACGTCGTGCACGAGACGCTGCCGCTCTCCGTCATCGTGCGGACCAAGGACCGGCCGGCGCTTCTGACCGAAGCGCTCGCATCGATCCGGGCCACCCGCTATCCCTGCCAGATCATCGTCGTCAACGACGGCGGCGCACGGCCGGCCGTGGACAGCGTGACGCTCGGCGTGACGCTCATCGAGCACGAGACGTCGCAGGGCCGCAGCGAGGCCGCCAATGCCGGCGTGCGCGCCGCCACGAGTCCCTTCGTCTGCTTCCTCGACGACGACGACCGGTATTACCCCGAGCACCTGGAGACCCTCACCAACGCCGCCCGCGGCTCACGGGAGGTCGCCTGGTACAGCGACGCCGTCTCCGCCTTCGTGCGGCGCGGACCGTCCGGAAACTACGAGACCGAGAAGACGCTGCGCCTCTTCTCGCGCGACTTCGACGCCTCGCTGCTCCTCGCCGACAACTACATCCCGTTGCCGACCCTGCTCCTTCCCCGCGACGCCGTCCTGGAAGCGGGAGGGTTCGACCCGGCCTTCGACCTCTTCGAAGACTGGGACCTCCTCATCCGCCTCTCGCAGCGAGGGGCCTTCGTGCACGTGCCGCGCATCACGTGCGAGATCCGGCACGTCGCGGACGCGGGCTCGATCACCATGGCCCACCCCGAAGGCTCGCCGAAGTTCCGCGAGGCGAAGAAACAGGTCTGGGCGAAGCACGCCTCGCGCCTCTCGCCCGACGTCTTCGCGAACGCACTGGAGGCGCAGAAGCGCGAGCTGGCCGGTGCGACCGGCGCCGCGGTCGACGCGCGCGGCGCCAGGCATCACTTGGAGGTAGACCTGGCCCGCCTGGAGCGCGAGAAGCAGACCCTCATCGCCGACATCGCCGCGCTGCACGGGCGCATCGGAGCCCTCACCCTGGAAGCTGCATCGCTCCACGCCGCGAACGAAACGCTGCGGCTGACCATGGATTCGGCGCTGGAGAAGGCCCAGGAGGAGCGCGACCGGTTGGTTATACGCATCGGAGAGCTGGGCGAGCACCGGGCCGGCTACGAGGAGGCCCTGCGGACGATTTCCGCGCTCTACGCCGAGATCGCCCGGCTGCAGAACCTGCTCGACACGATCTACGGCTCGCGCACCTGGAAGCTGCACACGATCGTCGAACGCATGAAGGGGCGGCATTGACCCGGGCCCTCCTCGTCTGCCCGGAGCCTCTCGGGCACGGCCAGCCGGCCGGCGTCGGCATCCGGTTCCTGGAGATCGCCAAGGCACTGCTGGCTGACGGCCACCGGGTCACGCTCCTCTCGCGCGACGGCGGCAGCGTGGAAGGCTGCGTCTGCGACAACATCCAGCCGGAGAAGCTCCGGCGCCATAGCCACGAGAACGACGTGGCCGTGCTACAGGGACACGTGGCCAACGACTACTTCGCCCACGCCCTGCCGATTCCCACGGTGGTCGATCTCTACGACCCGTTCATCGTGGAGAACCTGCACTACCACGCCACGCGAGGCCCTGGAGTTTTCACGCACGACCACGCCACGATGATCAACTCGCTGGCCCGCGGCGACCTGTTTCTCTGCGCCTCGGAGGCCCAGCGCCTCTTCTACCTCGGACTGCTGCTGGCCGTCGGGCGCGTGAACCCCATCGCCTTTGCCAGCGACCACAATTTCGATCAGCTCCTGCGCATTGCCCCCTTCGGCGTCCAGCCGCCGCGGACCCCGGCAACGCGCGATACGACGGCTCCGGCCATCCTCTTCGGGGGCATCTACGACTGGTACGATCCGATCCTGGCCATCGAGGCCGTCATCCGCCTGCGGACGATGCGGCCGGGAGCCGTGCTCGTCTTCAACTCGCATCCGAATCCCGACCTCACGCCGCAGAGCGCCAGCACCCGCGCCATCCGCCACGCCGTGCAGCGCAACTGCGCGGAGTTCGTCCGGTTCGTTCCATGGGTGGCCTACGGCGACCGCGGTGCATTCTTCGACGAGTTCGCCCTGGCCCTGTTGACCTTCCCGCAGTCGATCGAGACGGCTCTGTCGATGCGGACGCGCGTCTACGACTATCTGTGGGGCGGCCTGCCGATCGTGACCAGCTCGGCCCCCGGCACGAACGAGATCATCCTCCGCTACGGCGCGGGCATCGTCGTCCCGTCCGAACATCCGGACGACTACGCCGACGCCCTGATGCGGCTGCTGCCGCCGGCGAGCTACGAGGCGGCCGTGAGCGCCACGCAGGCCTTTGCCGGCGACCATCAGTGGTCGCGCACGCTGGAGCCGCTGCTCGAGTTCGTCCGGTCGCCGAAGGTCTACCCGAACAAGCAGGTCTTCTCGACGGAGCGGAAGGTGCCGCCGTCGCAGGGCTCGATCGTCGACAGGATCATGAAACGCTTCGGAGCAGGCTCGTGACGGCAGCCGACGTCATCATCATCAACTGGAATCACCGGCAGCAGACGCTGGAGTGTCTGGCCGCCGTCTCGGCGCAACTGGACGAGATCGCCGGCGGCGCCACGATCACGGTCGTCGACAACGGCTCGACGGACGGCTCCATCGGCGCGATCCGCAATGCCTATCCCGGCATCCGTTTCCTTCCGCTGGGAACGAACACGGGCTTCACGGGAGGCATCGCCGCGGGCATGGCCCGGTCGCAGGCGCGGAACGTCGTCTTCCTCAACAACGACGCCATCCCGGAGCCGGGCTGGCTGGCCGCGCTGGTCCGCGCCATCGACGAAGCCCCCGACGACGTCGTCTCGGTAGGAGGCAAGATCGTCAGTCTCGACGGCCGCATGATCGACTTCATCGGCGGCGCGCTGACCTTCGACGGCCACGCCTTTCAGAACGGGTTCCGCTACGCCGACGGCACTCGCGACGAGCCGGAGGCCGGCGCCGAGCTGCTCTTCGCCTGCGGCGGCAACATGATCTCGCGCCGCGAGCCCTACCTCGCCCTGGGCGGATTCGACGATGATTTTTTCGCCTACCTCGAGGACGTCGACTTCGGCTGGCGGACGTGGATCAGCGGCGGGCGCGTGCTGTTCGAGCCCCGCGGGCTCGTGCGCCATCATTCCAGCGCAACCTCCGAGCGCCTCGGCAATTTCGAGCGCGGCGTGCTGTTCGAGCGCAACGCGCTGCAGACCGCACTCAAGAACTTCGAGGATGCGCGCGACGCGGGCGCCTCGGTCCTCTTCGCCTTTCTCCATCGCCTGCATCACTACACCACCACACGGAATGCCGGCGTGAGCGAATTGACGCGGCCTTTCGGCGCGAAGGGAAAGAGCCGCGGCCGTTTCCGCAAGCCTTCCCTGGCTGTGATCGACGATCCGCTCACAGCCATGCAGTTCCGCGCCCTCCACTGGGTCCTGCAGCACGGGCAACGGATCGCCGGCAAGCGCACCGCGGTCCAGGCCGCCCGCCGGCGGACCGACGCGGACATCTTCGCCAGATTCCCGCTGCACTTCGTCCCCACCTATCCCGGAGACGAGGACCTGTTGCGCAATCCACTCTTCGCCCTTCTGCGGCCGGCACTACCGTCGGTCGACAAGACCCTCGGCGATATCATGCGGACGTGAGCGGCCCCGCGTTCCTGAGACGCTTCCTCGTGCGCGGTGTCTTCTGGCGGCAGTTCCTCCGCTGGGCCGTGCTCAACGTCCCCATCTGGCTGGAGCCGATCATCATGGCCGGCTGGTCGGCGTTCTTCCTGCTGTGGGGGCCCGGCCGCCGCGGAGTGATGCATAACCTCCGGGTCATCAAGCCGGGCTCCTGGCGCGTCGTGAACTTCGCCCGCTGTTATCGCGTCTTCTGGAACTACGCCTGGACGATCACCGACAACGTGCGCTTCAAGGAGCAGCGGGTCATGCCGGACTGGGAGTTTTCCGGCTGGGAGAGTTTCGAAGAGATGGAGCATCGCCAGGGAGGCGCGATTCTCGTGACCGCGCACATGGGCTCCTACGACCTCGGGGCGCACCTGTTCAGCGAGATGAGCCACCGCCGCATCGTGATGGTGCGTGCCCCCGAGGTCGATCCGCAGACCCGGGCCTTCGAGGAGAAGCAACTCGCCGCCGGCCTGCGCGTCGAGTTCAATACCAACGCCACTGACCTGGCCCTCGAGCTGCTCGATGCCCTCCGCAACGATGCCATCGTGGCCATTCAGGGAGACCGCGTCACGCCCGGCATCAGCGACTTCCCGGCCACGATCTTCGGCAGGCAGTCACGCGTTCCGAGCGGGCCGTTCGCCCTGGCCATGACCGCCCGCGTGCCGGTCTATCCAGTCTTCGTCATCCGCCTCGGCCGGCGCCGCTACCGCCTCCAGACCGGGCAGGCCATCGAGGTCGTCCGTACGAGCCGCAACCGCGACGACGACTTGCGCCGCGCCGTCGACGCCTGGTCGCTCGAGCTGGAGCGCGTCATCCGTGAGGCCTGGTACCAGTGGTTCACCTTCGAGCCGTTCTTCGAGGAGAGCCGGGCATGAAGTTCGTGCGTGATCACCGCGCGGAATGGCTCCCCTCGCGCCACCGCTATGCCCTCTCGAAACTGATCGCGTATGCGGTCTATCAGTACCGGCGCGCGGGGGACGGCGAGCGGCAAGCGGACCACGCCACCAACGGCCCCTCAACGTCGATGGCCATGCGCTATGCATTCGCCGTCAGCCGCGATCAGAGCACTGCCGAGGTATTCACCGTCGCCGCGCTCGTCTTCTTCGCTGCTGCCGCGGACCTGGCGGCGCTGCTGCCACTCCCCCTCTGGGTCTCGATCCCGCTTGCCCTCGTTCTCACCCCGTGGCTGCTGCAGGTGCCGTTGTACGTGGCGGGCATTCCGTTCGGGAACGAGAAGGTCAACAGCGTCTTCATCCTCAGCACGGTCGTCATCGCGTCGTCATGGGTCGGGACGATGCAGACGCCCCTGCGCTTCGTGGTGTGGGTGCTCTTCGCGGCACTGGCGCTGAATGCCGCGGCCTGGGTGCCGGCGCGCCTGCTGCGACGGCGCATGCAGGCACTGGAGCAGGAATGCGGCGTCTGATCCTCGCCTTTGCCTGCGTCGCGCCGCTGCTGCTCGCCCTCCTCTGGATTCGGGGCATGCCGCTCACGGGGATTGCCGTGCTGGCTCTGTCGCACGCCCTGATCCTCATTCCGACACTCATGCCGAACGTGCAATGGCTCGGGCCGGTCGTGACCTGTTTCCGCACCGAGGGAAAGGAGCTGTGGCTCACCATCGACGACGGGCCGGACGGCGACACGGCCGCCCTGCTCGATGCGCTCGACGCGCGCGGCGTGAAAGCCACGTTCTTCCTCAAGGGCGAACTCTCCGCGGCACATCCGGAGCGGGTTGCAGCCATCGCGGGCCGCGGACACTCGATCGGCAATCACTCGCAGACCCACCCTTCCGGCACGTTCTGGTGTCTCGGCCCGCGGGCGGTCGCGGCGCAGATCGATCGGTGTGCCGCGGCCATCCCCCCGACGCCGTGGTTCCGCGCACCGGTGGGGATGAAGAATCCCTTCGTCCATCCGCACCTCGCCCGGCGCGGCCTCCGCCTCATCGGCTGGCGCGTCCGCGGGTTCGACGCCACCCGCGACGACGTGAACGCCGTGATCCGGCGCATTACCGCAGGCGTGGCCGGTGGCGCGATCGTGGTCATGCACCAGGGCCGTCCCTGGTCCGTGCGTACCGTAAGCCGCGTCGTCGACGAGCTCCGCGGCCGCGGTTACACGTTCGTCGTTCCCGACGACTCCCGCCTGAAGACGAACAGGTAATTGTTGAACGGCGTCCGGCCGAACATCGGAACGACCTCGGCGCGAAATCCGGCGAAGGCTTCCAGGATCCTCTCGCGCGTGGCGAAGTGCAGCCGCTCCGCCTTCAGCCAGCCGACGGCTCGCGAGAACGACTCCTGCGCAAACGTCATGCGGTAGCGCCAGCTCCCGTCCCGCACCGCATCGCGCAGGATCACCGTCGTGGCCCGCGCCGCCGCCTGCGCCAGGAGCCGGGCCTGCGCCGCTTCGTCGAAGTAATGCAGCAGGTCCAGCATGAGCACGGTGCCCGGCCACTCTTCGAGCCGCTGCACGTCGCCGCATTCGAACGACACCCCGTTGCATGCCACGCTCCGGGCCACGGCGATCTTCTCCGCGTCGTGATCGATGCCGCGGATCGGTACGGTCACGCCGCGCTCCCGAAGATAGAGCGCGAGAAAGCCGGCGCCGCAACCAAGGTCGAGGATCGGCTCATGGCTCTCCCGAAGGCGGGTGAAGACGGCGTCATAGAGGGGATCGCTCGTGATCTTGCCGCGCGCGTAGTACCGCAGAAAGCGCGTCGGATACCGCGCCGCCACGCGTGCCGCGACGTCGTCGCTCACGGCGCCAGATGCTCGATCAGGTTGATCAGGTCGGCGAGGTTGAATGGCTTGGGCAGAATCGCCGCAACTCCCATCTGCAGAATGGCTTGCGGCTCGACCCGCAGATGCGCCGAAAGGACGATGATCGGAAGCGCGCCGAGGTATCCCGTCTCCTTCAGCTTCTGGAGAAAGTCCCAGCCGTTCACGTTGGGCATGGCCAGATCGAGGATGATGACGTCCGGCTTATGGATCGTCAGCGCGCGATGTCCCTCTTCGCCGTCTCCGGCAAGCAGCACCTGGAAGCCGGCCTGCCGCAAAGCAGCCGCGAGCATTCCGCGCAGGGGCAGGTCGTCGTCGATGACGAGGATGCATTTGCGATCGACGTCGCCCAACCGCTTCGGTGCCCCGCCCTGCTGCGACTGCACTTCGCTCATGCTGTCGGCCGCCATTGTAAGCACTGCTGAGACCGGATGCAGAACACCGGCCAATTCTCGCCGGTCGCTGGCCGTTGGCCGCTGGCCAACCCTGATCAGTTGCGATTGGTCTAGGGTCCAACCTCCGGCATCTTTTCCTGAGCGAGAAACTGCCACGACTGCGAAACGCCAACCTTTCGGGCGCACTTACCTTCCCCACACCGCGTATCATTCCGCTTGCGAGGAAACACGCGTGCTCGTCACTCACCTCACCGCAAAGAACTGGCGCAACTTCCGGCATGTCGATGTCGCTCTCCGGGAGCGCCAGTTCATCGTTGGTCCGAACGCCTCTGGTAAGTCGAACTTCCTGGACATCTTTCGCTTCCTTCGGGATATCGCGAAACGTGAGGGCGGCGGACTTCAAAAGGCCATCTCGGACCGACTTGGCGTTGCCAAGCTGAGAAGTCTGGCCGCGCGGAATGACCCTGAGATCTCGATTGACATTCAGCTCTCCGAATCTGTCGATCAACCGATGATCTGGCGCTACGCTCTGGGCATTCGTCAAGATCCACGAGGCCGGCGGCTGCCACTCGTCACACACGAGCGCGTTTGGCATGGCTCCAAGCTACTCTTGGAGCGCCCCACCGCCGATGATGAGCGTGATCCGCAGCAGCTAACGCAAACGTATCTCGAACAGATTGGTGCTAATTCCAAGTTTCGACCAATCGCGGTGTTTCTTCAGACGATCACCTATCTGCACCTTGTCCCTCAACTCCTTCGGCATACGGATCAGATACAAGGCCGGGTGATCGAAGACGATCCTTTCGGCCAGGCATTTCTGGAGAGAATCGCCAAAACGACTGAGAAAACACGACGGTCTCGTCTGCGTAACATCGAGGTCTCTTTACAATTTGCCGTGCCTCAGCTAAAGCAACTGAAATTTGTCCGCGACAAGGATTCCGGACGACCGCATCTCGAAGCGCTCTACTCCCACTGGCGCCCAAACGCCGGATGGCAGCGCGAGGATCAGTTCTCGGACGGCACACTCCGTCTTATCGGACTACTTTGGTCTCTCCTCGAGGAAGACTCGATGCTTCTTCTCGAAGAACCTGAGCAGTCCCTGAACGCGGCCATTGTCGGGCGGCTTCCAGCAGTCATTCACAGAATGCAGAAGCGGCGCCGCAGGCAAGTGTTGATCAGCACCCATAGTGATGATCTTCTGAGCGACACCGGCATCGACGGAAGCGAAGTGCTTATGCTCACTCCGGCTGCAGAGGGCACAGCCGTTCAAGTCGCGTCGAATGTTGATGATATTCGCGTCCTGCTGGAGGCCGGATTAAGCGCTGGTGAAGTTATTCTTCCGAGAAGCAACCCTCAACGAGCAGACCAGCTTTCACTCACCGACTGACATTTATGATCGTGGCGGTCGAAGACCCACTGAGCGAGGCCGTTGTCCGTCGGGTTGTCAGCGCGACCAGGCCGGATTTGATCGTTTCCGGAGTCATCAGGAAGAACGGTAAGAGCTACATCAAGAGAAGAATTCAGGAGCTCAACCGTTCCGCACAGTCTCTCCCCGTGTTCGTGCTCATCGACCTGGATCAGCCCGAGCCATGTCCCGCTGATCTTATCGAAGCCTGGCTGCCGGCTCCGCGAGGGCCCAAACTACTCTTCCGCGTCGCCGTCATGGAGATCGAATCATGGGTGATGGCAGATCGCCACGGCCTGTCCAGGCTACTCTCTGTCCCCCTGCATCGAATTCCCGAGGATCCTGACAATCTTGCCCAGCCAAAAGAACACCTTGTTTCGATCGCGCGAAAATCGAAGCGCCGAGAGATTCTGGATGACTTCGTTCCTGCTCCAGGCGATACCCGGAAGGTCGGACCGGCATTCAACGCAAGGCTTGAAGGCTTTGTCGCAGACACTTGGAACCTCCAGGCCGCTGCGGAAACATCGCCGAGCTTGAAGCGAACCGTCCTACGCCTGGCCTCCGCATTCCAGTGACGAAGCGCTCTGCCGTCGTGCGGGAGTCTCGAAACGGCCTTCGTTGATTGCTCGCTGCACGAGGCCGCCCACACATCTCATGCCTCATCAGTCATGCCTCACCCCAGCGAGACCGACATGGCACTCGACACTCGGCACTAGAACAGATCCGAGTCTCCCCACGTGTAGTAGAACGCCTCGCGCATCCGTGCCACGGCGTCGGGGCGTGCAAACGGCACGCACATCAGTGACAAGTCCTGCGGCTCGGGGCGGGTCTCGAAGTGCATCGCCGTTATGGCCTCGTCCATCCAGGCCGGGCGCGGCGGAAACCATCCTTCCACGGCCGTCACGGGATACGACGGTACGACGTGCCGCAGGAGGACTTCGAGGGCGTCGGCGTGATGGGGGTCAAAGAGTGCGTCGCCCCATCGGAGCCGGCCGTTGACGATGCGGAACACCGACCAGCCCACGAGACGGCCCCGCTTGCGGATGGCTACGAGAAAGTACGGCGGCGCATCGGGACAGTCGAAATAGCGCCAGCGGAGATACTGCGCGTCGCGCCGCACGAGGAAGCGATACGACGGGGTCACGCGGCGGAAAAATTCGTCGAGCTCCGGGCCCGGATCGCGCACGAGCTCGAGCCGGTAGCCGCGCAGCAACCGCTCGAATTTCGTGATGCGCAAGATGGGCCTGGCCGTCAGGTCCCGCACGCGATACGTCACCGGCTCGACGCGGTCGCTGCGGAGAAACCGGAGCGAGAACCGCTGGATGTTGGCGACGTTGAAGCCGTAGTTGAAGCCGGCCTGCCCCTCACAGAACGCGGCGTAGAAATGCAGCGCCGTGCGTCCCAGGATCGACGTCGGTCCTCGGCCGATGTGGCGGATGGCAGGATCGGTCATCGTGTCGCCGATCTGGTGCGCAACGAAGGAGTCGCTGCCGTCGACGAACGGTACGCAATAGCCGGCGTAATGGCCGACCAGCCGCTCGCCTTCGAAGGCCAGGCTGATGTGCGCGTTCCCGAAAGGGTTGCGCCGGTACTTCCAGTCGAAGTGCTCCATCGGGCGCGGCGCATGGGGGAACGACCGTGCGAACAGCTCGAGGATCTGCGATTCGTCACCCGGCTCGAAGGCGCGAATGACGAAACGGTCCGCGATCGTGCCGGCCCGCTCGCCGCTCGCCGCTCCCTGCTCGCCGTTATCTTGCATGCGTCGCTTCGACGGAGCGGACCGGCCGCATCCCTGCCGGCGGTCCGGCCCGCCGCTTGGCCAGAATGCGAATCGATCCCGAGCTCACCAGCAGCGGATCGGGCAGGACCTTCAGGGCCAGCCTCGCCGCCCAGGCCAGCGCCGGCCAGCGCGACGCGACCCAGTGCCGCAGGAACTTGTGATCGCGGTACTCGAGGTCCGGCCCGACGGAGACGATCTCGAACCCGCTGTGCTCGAGCAGCTCGATGAGCGCGGAACGCGAATAGAGGATGAGGTGCTTGCGGAAGTTGTGCGCCATTCGCTTCCGCTCCGTGAGGAGATAGAGCACTCCCTCGGTATCGAAGGTCGTGAGGAGGAGCACGCCGCCGGGCTTGAGGAAGTCCTTGATGCGCGCCAGGGCATCGTGCGGGTCGGGCATGCTCTCGAGAACGTGAAAGATGGTGATGGCGTCGAACGCCGGACCGGTGTTGACGAACGCGGCCAGGTTCGCGCAGTAGACCTCGAGCCCCCTGGCCCGCGCCTGGCGCGCGCACGTCTCGGCGGGATCGATGCCCACGTACTCGAACTCGCGCTCTGCACTCTTGCCGAAGCTGCCGTCGCGGACGCCGATCTCCAGCACGCGTGCCCGCGAAGCGAGCTCCCGGCGCAGAACATTGAGCCGGCGCAGCGCGGTTTTCTGACGCGCAAGCGACGAGTGCTGCGTCTCGTCGAAGGGATCGGAGGCCGGCGGATGGGCGCGCAGAATGGGCCTGACCGGGGCCATGGCTTCCTCAGCGAACTGGTTGAGGTACCTGCACTTACACCGGCTGCAGGACCGGACGATATTGCCTGGAATCTGCGCGCAGCTCCACACCTCGGCCGAGAAGCAGATCGGGCAGCGCCGCGCCGCGCGATACCCGTTGTAGCGATCGGTCAGACGGATGGCCACCACCGCGAAGAGAGAGCGGAATCCACTGAAGGTGCGGGTCGCCGACGGCTCAACGGCGACATTGAGACGCTCCACGCGGAAGCCGTACTTGTTCGCCAGGTACGCCACCTCGAGATCGATCGTGCCATCCTGCCGCCTGGCCTCGCCGAACAGCAGTCGGGCCGCCTCGGACGAAAAGGCCATCAGATGCATGGCCGGATCGGGAAGGATCGGAACGAGGAACGTGCGCGCGAAACGGAAGCGGCGGCCGTCGCGGCCGTCGTGCGACCCGAACACCACGTCGGTCGCCCCTGAAGTGATCATGGCCACGGCGTCACCGATCGCACCGGCCGGGAAGGACATGGCGGCGTCGATGATGACGATGACGCTGCCGCCGGCGTCGGCTACGCCCCGGCGCAGCATCTCGCCGTAGCCGCGGCCGTCGCGCCGGTCCGTCACGCGCAGCTCGAACTCCAGGCCCGTCGTCTGCAGGTACCGCTCGACGGCCTCGAGCGTCGACGGAAGCTCGGGCGCGGGGCCGGTCAACGGCACGACGACCGACACGCGGGTCGAGCTCATGAACCTATTCTACGCCGCGCATACGTCGCCAGAACCGCCCCGGAAGCACGCTCGACCACGCGCAGCCACAGCGTTTCCCCGCGATACGAGCTCCACACTTCGGGCGGGATCTCGACGCTCCTCCCTTGCGGGAAGAGTCCTGCCGCCATGTCGAACGTCGGCAGGGGCGATGCCTCGACCACGACGCCATCACGATCGAGCGTGATGACCGCGCTTTCCGGTGCGGACGCCGGAACAGAAGCAGGCGCCGAGACGTCCTCCAGCGACTTGACCAGCTTCGTCACGAGCCCGCCGCTCCATTTCTCGAGGTAGGTGCGCTCGGAATCCGCGTAATAGCCGGCCGCCTCGGCGGAGCCCGCGGCGCTCTGGTTGTAGATGTGCCGGCAACGCGCCTCCGGGACATACCAGACCTCGCCCGCGCGGCGCAGAAAATCCGTCTCCTCGAAATAGAGGAAGAAGCGCTCGTCGAAGCCTCCGATGCGGTCGAAGGCGTCCGTCCGAATGGCCATGACCGCGCCCGAAACGGCGGCCACGCGCGCGGGAGAGGCGAGGCTCCAGAAGTCCACACGTTGCCGGAAGCGCCGCCGGCCGCGCACCCGCGCCCAGAGGCGGCTGCGCGCGGCCATCGCTGCGTCGAGTCGCTGCCCCGTCGTGTACCTGTCGGCGGGGGGAAGCCGCCACGAATGCCCGTCATCCCAGAAGAGCGCGGGGCCGGCCACGGGCACGCCGCAATCGAGCGCGTCGATCGAGCCCGCGCCGAAGACGACGTCGGGATTGGCGACCACCATCAGCTCCCTTTCGACCGAGCGCCGGGCCAGGTTGATGGCCGCGGCATAACCGAGGTTGCGGGGAGGGACGAGGAGCACGTCCGCGGCGACGCTCAACGCCGCAGCCTCAGCGTCGTTCTCGCTGTTGTCGACGACGACCACCTGCACCGGCTCGCGGGAAGCGGCGCGGGCGCTGCGAATCGCCTCGAGAGCAAGTGTCGACGAGCGGTAGTTGACGACGACGAGCGCTCGCGACGACATCAGCGCTCGGCCACCGCCTGGACCGGCTCCGGCTCCATCACCCAGCGATGATCGACCGAGATGAGGCCCACTTCGTAGCGCTCCCCGGACATCGAGAACGCAGGCCGGATGTCGCGGCGGTCGAAAACGGTCATCGCGTTCTCGTCGCCGGCGAAGGCGATGATCGAATAATCGCCACGGAGCAGGGGGACGCTGCGTAGCTGGACGACGAAGTCGTATTCGTTGCGGCCGGACAACGGCTGGAGGCCGTCGTCATGCGTTCCCACAGCGAAACACGAGAAGTCGTCCGCGCTGCGGTGGACGCCCACCACCACGTGCACCGGCTGCCGGGCGCTCTCGGCCCGAAGCCTCAGGCGTACGTGGATGTCCTCCCCGCGCGCGAAGACGTCGCGCGGCCTGCCGGTGCGATCACACACCGTGATGTCGCGGAAGCGGACCGGCGATACCGCCCGCTCGCCCTCCGGAGCCCCTTCGTTCGCCGACTCCCGGTCGCGCTGCAGGAGGAACTGCTCGTACTCGTGCACCACATCGAGGGAGGGCCCGTAGCGCATCACCCGCCCGTGGTCGAGCCACAGCGTCCGGCGGCAGATCGAGGAGATGTAATAGAGCGCGTGCGAACAGAAGAGGATCGTCCTCCCCTCTTCCTGGAACTGGCGGATCTTGTCGACGCACTTCTTCTGAAAATGGCCGTCGCCCACGGCCAGCGCCTCGTCGATGACCAGGATGTCCGGGTCGACGTTCACGGCCACGCTGAAGGCCAGCCGCATGTACATGCCCGAGGAGTAGGTCTTCACGGGGCGGTCCAGAAAGGTGCCGAGCTCCGAGAAGTCGAGAATGGCCGGCAGCTTCTTCCGCACCTCGGCCGGACTGAGACCGAGGATCGCCGCGTTGAGGACGGCGTTATCGCGCCCGCTGAACTCCGGGTGGAATCCGGTACCGAGCTCCAGGATCGAAGCGATGCTCCCGCGCGACTCGAGCGTCCCACTGGTGGGCCGGGTTACGCTGCACAGAAGCTTGAGCAACGTGCTCTTCCCCGCGCCGTTCTGGCCGATGATCCCCACGGTCTCGCCGCGCTCGACCTCGAAGGTCACGTCCTGCAGCGCCGGGAACACCGTGTGGCGGGGCCGCCGCGTGATCGCCTCCAGCAGGCGGTCCAGGGGCCGCGGGTAGATGTCGTATTGCTTGGTCAGCTCGACCGCGCGAACCGCATGCTCCATCACCGCCATTCTACCGGTCCGCCGTCAGCGAATGCCCGCCTGCTGCCGCAGGAACTGGAGGTATTCGTCGATGGCCGTGGCCCGCGGGGCGATGTGGATGGCGTCGATGAGGAAGCGGTTGGAGCCATCGTGATCGATGGCCATGGCGCGGGCAATGTGCTCCGCGGCGGGGGCGAATTGCTTCATGTTGCTCTGGGAGAGGGCGAGGTAGACGTGCGGCTCCGCCGATTCCGGCCGGAGGCTCGCCGCCTTCGAGAACTGCTCGATGGCGTCGTTCTCGCGGCCGGTCCGGCTCAGGAGCGAGCCGAAGTTCATCCGCGCGTCATACAGGCCGGGATTCGCCTTCAATGCCGCTTCATACTGGCGCGACGCTCCTGCGACATCCCCCTTGCGCGCCAGGATCTGGGCCCGGGCGAATGCCAGCAGCCCCACCGTCTCCGGCACGGACGAGATCTGCCCCGCCTTCTCCAGCAAGGGAAGGGCTTCCTCCGGCCGGCCGCGGCCCAGCTCGATCGTACCGTAGGCCATGAGGGCGTCCGCGCTGGCAGGGTTGATGCGCACCGCAGCGGCCGCCTCTTTCGCCGCCTCGTCGTATCTCCCCTGCGCACTCAGCGCCAGAGCCAGCTCCATTTGCTGCACCTCGGACGGAAGACCCGCCGCGGCCCGCAACTCCGTCTCCGCCCGCGGCGCCTGGCCGGCGTCGAGCAGCGCCGCACCGAGGTTCATGTGCGCTATGCGATTGTTCTCCGTCACCGCCAGGTCGTGCTCGAAGACCGTAATACTGTCCCGCCAGTACCCGGTCTGCCGGTAGGCCACGACAGCGAGGACGACGACCGCTACGATCGCTGTCCCTGCGAGCTGTGCGCGCGCCCGTGGGCTGCCGGCAAGCGCCGAAACGCTCCACACCAGTGCGATGAAGAGCCCGATGTGGGGAATGTAGGTGAATCGATCGGCCATCGACTGCTGCCCGACCTGCACGATGCCGATGACGGGAACGAGCGTTCCGAGGAACCACAGCCAGCCGACCGTGAGCCACGGCATGCGCCGGTACGATCGAACGGCCATGATCGTGATTCCGGCCAGCAGGAGCGCGCAAACGATGGCCGCTCTGGCACTGATGGATGTCGCGTAGGGATAGACGATCGCCAGAGACGACGGCCAGAACGTCTTGACGACGTACGTGACGTACGCGATCGCGGCATTGGCGAGCCGGATGGACAACGGCACCGTCAGCGCGCCGGCCATGGCCCCGCTCTGGGTCCGCAGCGTCAGGACGACCACCGGCACGACACAGGCGAAATACGGCAGCTTCTCCAGGACCAGCGCTCGCCAGGGCCGGGCTCGCTGCAGAGGCCAGTAGTCCAGCGGGAGTAATGCGAACGGAAGCGTCACGAGCATCGGCTTGGCCATCAGCCCGAGCGCGAAGGCCACGATGCTCCACACGTACTGCGCCCGAGAGCCGTCCCTGGCCCAGCGTGTATAGGCGTGCAGGGTGAGCAGCAGAAAAAACGTGCTGAGCACGTCCTTGCGCTCGGCCACCCATGCCACCGATTCGACGTGCAGCGGATGAACGGCGAAGAGGGCGGCCGCGATGCTGCTGCGCCAGAACGCTCCCGTGGCCAGGCGCAGCCAGAGAAACAGCAGGATGGCGTTGACGGCGTGCAGTGCGGCGCTGACCAGCAGGTGCGCACCGGCGTCACGTCCGAAGAGCGTGACGTCGAGTTGATGGGAGAGCCAGGTCACCGGATGCCAGTACGCGGCGTGGACGCTGGTGAAGGCCCATCGGATCCCGGCTGCGGTCAGGCCGCCGAGAACGCCGGGGTTATTGGAGACATAGACCGGGTCGTCGTAATTGATGAACTGGTGCGTACGGACCTGCGCGTAAATGATCGCAACCAGCACGGCCAGGGCGGCACTGACCGCGAGCGAAGGCAGAAGCGCGCCTCCGGCGCTGCTCCGCTCAACGGCTGCGGCCGGAGGCCGGGCAACGGCGAGGCGCGACTCCTGCTTTGAGCGGGAACGTTTACCCAAGACGAAAAGAGGTGAAAACGCGGGTGGCGCGGGAATCCGCGCCACCCGTCATTGAAGCGAGGATCAGGTATGCGGGGCACTGCGGCGCCGCGGCGGTACGTCAACGAGGGGATGAACTGCAATCACCCCGGGGTAGCCCGCCGGCGCCTTGACCGACAACGTGACGCGGTAATTGAAGTTCGTCGGGAAGACGTGGTAGATCTCCCCAGCCGACGTGCAGAGAGCATCCCCTGCCGCCGGGCACGTCCCATCGCCGAAGTCCCAGCCAAACTTCGTCACCGAACCTGCCGGATTCGAGCCCGGCGTGAACTTATAGCCGTTGGGGATCTGCACGCCATTGTTGAACCACGGGGTGATCGTGAAGTCGACAGCAGTGGGAGGAATGATCTTGCTGGCAACCCTCACCAGGGCCGACATGGTGACGCTCTGGCCGCCGTTTGCGATGGTCAGCTTCACGGTGTAGCCGGTCGGACTTGGCGAAGCGTACGTGTGTGTCGCGCTCTTGCCGCTTCCCGTATTGCCGTCGCCGTAATCCCACGAGAAGGTGTGGGCCGCGCAGTTGAAGTCGTAATTGAACGAGCCGGCCAGGAACGAGATCGCCTCGCCCGGCGCGCAGATGCCGCCGGTGTTGGTGCACGAGCTGTCGGCATTGGCGTAGACGATGAAGACGTTCGTGCCGGCCGTCATGGGCGGCTGGCAACCGGAGCTGCCGACATGGACGGTGACGGGGTTCGTCTGGAACGTGATTCCCTTGTTCGGCCGGCTGATGGTGAGCGACGCCGTATAAGTGTTGGCACTGCTGTAGCTGTGCGTGGTGGTAATGCCGGATCCGGTCGTACCGTCACCGAAATTCCAGGCGAAGGTATGCGTGTCGCAACCGTAGTTATAACCGAACGAGCCGGCCGTGAACGTGATCGCCTCGCCAATTCCGCACGATCCACCCGTGGCCGAGCACGTACCGGCATTGTTCGCAAACGTGATGAAGTTGCTCGCCGTGTTCATTCCCGGCGTGCATGGATCTCCACCGCAATTCGTAACGCAGCCTTGAATGCCGGTCAGCGTGATCGTTCGTGTCAGCGTCTGCTGCGTCCCCGCACTGCTGTCCGTGACGACGCACGTCACTGTGTATGTGTTTGCGGAACCAAACGAGTGCGCCGTGGACTGGCCGCTACTGGTGCCATTGTCGCCGAAGTTCCAGGAGAAGGTGTGCGGTCCGCAGCCGAGGTTATAGAACGGTGCAGAGACGGCAAACGAAATCACTTCACCGGTCAGGCAGGACTGGCCTGTCGTACAGCCCGAGCCGGTGGCACCGTAGGTAATGAAAACATCGACGTTCGGTGTGTAAGGCGCACAGACCTGCACGGCGACGTTGAACGATCTCGTAGCGGCGGAAGCGCTGCCGAAGCTGTTCGTGGCAATCAGGCTGATGTTATACGTGCCGCTCTGGGGGAAGGCCGGCGCAAAGGTGGCGCTTGCGCCCGTCAGAGTCACGTTCGCCACGGCGCCCGTCCCCTGTGCGGTCCATGCGTACGTCCAGCCATCCGTGAGCGGATTCACCCCGCTGATCGAGCCCGCGGTGAACGTGCAGGGTGCATTCGTGCAAGAGCCGACAATCACCGGGTCCGGGGCATTGAGCGGCGGCGTCGTATAGGCGCTGATCGTGTACCCGAGTCCACCGCACCCGGCGGCGAAGTCCGTCGGCGAAGTGACGGTCAGGCGGACCGTCATCCCGCGGGAAATGGTGGAAGACGGCACCTGCCAGGGAGCGATCGCCGAATACGCGCCGGTTGGCCCGGCCTGATTGAGACTGCCGTTCGCGTTGAAGAGCTCCCACTTGTACTGCAGGCCGGCCAGGATGGCCGCCGTCATGACGTCCGTATTGGCGGTGATCTTCGTAGCGTTCGTGAAGACGAGGTTCGATCCGTTGACGCTGACGGTCACATTCGCCGCGTACGGCCGCACGCTGTAGCCGATGCCGAGGCCGCCCGAAGGGACGACGAAGTCGCTGGCCGGGAACGACGTGGCGAGCTGGCCGTAATGGCCGGTGAACAGCAGATAGTGCGGACCGCACGGGCCGGTGCCGAGCGGCAGGGCGGGACTCTGTGACGTGACCACGGGCGTCGTGGTCGGTCCGGCGCTGTTGTAGAGCGACCAACTGCTGCTGTGTCCTTCCACCGAGCCATCCGACGCGTCGTACCACTGATCGCCGACGACCACCGGAGCGTTGGAGCTGGCCACGGTCTGGGTGAATAGCAGACCGCCCTGGCCCAGACTGACGCGCGGAACCGGGGCCAGCATGGTCACGGCGGCGGTGGCGAAGATCGAGGAGTCGGCATTGTTCGATGCCTGGACGGTACGCGTGCTCAGCCCGGCCGCCGAAGCGATTCCGGAAAAGCGGTGCATAACCGTGCCCGGACCTGTCTGGCCGACGACGGTATTGGCATCCGCGCCGCTGACCGCCTCGGGGTTGCCGAAGTTCCAGGTGATGTTCATCGGGACCGGCGCCGTCGTCGTTGCCGTAAAGCCCACCGGATCACCGTAGAACAGCTTGCTGCGCTCGCTGGCGGGCGTGTTCTGGTTCTGCGTGCCCATCGAGCCGAGGGACGTCAAGGCGATGCCGTCGCCGTTCTGGATCTCGTAGACGTCTGCCAGGCCGCCGCCGAGGAAGAGCAGATAGGTCTTCCCGCCCTGTTTGATCACTCCGGCGTCGGAGGCGTGCACGTAGAAGTGCGGATACCCGTGGCCTGGAGGAGCGGCATTGAAGTAGTACTGCGGGAAGTAGCGGTCGCTGTTCGGGTTGTTCGGGTCCGTCCTGCCGTAGGACGACTTGAGGGGAATCTCGGTGAAGCTGAGGTTCGACGTCACTTTGTAGAGGAGCACGCCGTCGGACGTGATCATCGTCAGGTAGCCGTTCGAAACGCGGATGGCGGCGGCGTTGACCCCGCTCAATCCCGTGTCGAACGCCCCCTGATCGCCGAAGGTCTGTCCGACCGGGGAGAAGATCTCCACCTTGAGGGACGGCTTGGTATACGAAGCGAAGAAGTTAACGCCGTCCGTGGTGATGGACGCATACGAGTAGGGAAAGCCCGGCGAAAATGTCGCCATGGGCGAGCCGCCGGCGGCCAGCGAATCGGCCGAATAGATGTTGATGGCACCCGTCGAGCCGTCGGCGATGGCAATCCTGTCACCCGCGGCGTTCTTCGCGGCCTGCGAGAAATTGATGCGCATCACCTGCACACGCCGTGGCTGCGTACGGTCGGTGACGTTCCATACCTCGGTCTGTGTTTCCACGTTCACGAGCATGAAGTAGTTCGTGCCGCTCTTGAACGACAGCACGTGGATGGGATCCTGATCGCCGTTGTCGCCGAAGGGATAGTGCTGGTATTGGGACGGCATGAGGTTCATCCCGCCGTCCGTGCGGAGATCGTCCTTGACGATGCCCCACCCGAACACGAAATGCGACACGTAGAGATAACCCTGGTCGTCGACGTCGATGTCATTGAGGCGTGCCTGGCCGTCGACGAACGGCGTGGTCCACCCTCCGCCCCACTCAGCGTTGAAGTACCGGTCGCACCTGAGAAACACTTCCGGCGCGCCCGCGCGAACGTTCAGTACATTGATCGGGATCGACGTCACCGGAATGAGGGCCTCGCTGGCGGTCAGCCGGCTGATGAAGCTCGCCGTGTCATAGGCCATGGCCACACCGCCCATGATCATGTAGAGCCGCCTGCCGTCAGGGCTCATCACCAGCTTCCCCGCGCGCAGGGTACGGATCGGGTACTGGATGTCGTTCGTGGCCTGCGAGTCCAGGAAGCGCCCGGTGAAAGCGGCAATGGGCGCGGCGTAGCCGACGGTCTTTCCATTGGTCAGGGCATTGTTCGGACCGACGCAGAGCGTGCAGGGCACTTCGGTGTTCGGCGTCCTGGCCGGCACCGCCCAATCCTGGCCGAAAACGGCGACCGCTACCGAAAGATGCAGCAGTACGGCTGCGAGACGTTTGATGAAACGATTCACTCTCTCCCTCCGTGGGCGTCAGGAACAGTGGCTGCAAGAGATAGGGATCTGAGGCCGGCTTGGAGTCCGTCCGCAGCAATAGGTTATTTTACAGATGTGATGCGGTCATGACAACGGTTTTTCTTGGACCCAAAAACAAAAAAAGGCGGGCCGGAAACCGGCCCGCCTTTCGGCTACTGCAATGGGAAACGGGATTACGGCGTCTGGTTGGTTCCGATGTACGGAGCCACACCCGGGGTGCAGCCCGTGGCGCCAGCCGGGCAAACCGGCGTACCGCCAACCGGACCGATGACCGCACCGCCCGCGACCGGAGCCGAGCAGCCGTTGCCGAGCCATGCCGCGTCGTAGTCGACCGAGTAACGGCCTTCTGCGAACATCGAGATGATGACCCAGTTCTGGCTGGCGCGGCGCACGAACGTCGGGTGCGCAGCCGGGTTGTCGAGAGCCGGAGAGCTGTAGACAGAGCCCGAGAAACCGTTGTCGAGGTTCAGGTACATCCAGCCACCGAGATCGCCCGACGGGGTGAGACCCGGGTAGATCGAGGAGCTCGTGGACGTGCTCGAAGCCTCGGGGAGCACGTTGACCGTGCCCGGAATCGGCGGCGAAATGATCGTCGGAGGAGCAACGGAGTTGGAGTTCTCGTGCTCGTCGAAGCGGACCATCTCCGTGATCGTGATCGCCGAGTTGATGCTCGGGGTGCCCGCCGTACAAGTCGTGGAGCTCGGGCCGGTGTAGCCTTCGCGCCAGATCTTGTAGTTGGTGTTGAAGCCCGACGTGCCGCCCTGGATCCAGCGAGCGCCGAAGACCGAGGGAAGCGGCTGGCGACGGTCGGCCAGACGGTTGAGACCGTTGGTCAGAGCCGTGGCGGAACCGCTGCCGAACGCGCCACCGGTGTTGTAGCGGTCATAGAACGTGAACGGCAGGTTCGTGCCCGGGTTGGATCCAACCGGTCCGCCCTCGGGGACGGCGCGGATGTGGGTCATCGGGTTGCCGCCGGCGTAGTTACCAGTGGTCGAGTTCGGGTTGACGTCCTGGTAGTCGCCGATGAGAACGTTGTCGAACAGGATTTCGTTGTTGGAGTACGTGCCGGCTGCCAGCGGGCCAGGGAACGAAGTCGAGCAGGTGCTGTCGACGTCGATCGTGATGTACCCGATCGCATTGGCATGCGTTCCGCCGAGACGGAAGGTGCCGCAACCCGCGCCGATCGTCGTGCCACCGAGACCGGTGGTGAAGATGCGCTGCAGGTCGGCCAGGTAGCTGCCCGGGCCGTTGCCAAGGCTGCCCGGAAGCGTGACGCACGTGGTCGTCACGTTCGGGTTGAAGTTGGGGTTGCCAGTCGCATTCGGCAGCGGAGCCGCATTCGGCTGGTTCGGCGGGGCAGTGCCCACCGGCGAGAGCGCCGCGTTCGAGATCGACGTACCGGAGGCAGTCGCCGAAACAGGGGCGATGATGCCGCGGTTGAAGACGTCATAGAGGTTGATGCTCTGGACGTCATAGCCGGTCAGGAAGATGTTGAAGTCGAGCGCTGCGAACGACCAGTCCGTCCAAACAACCACGTGCGCGATCTGCGGCACGCGGCTGGTGTTGGTGATCGTGAAGAGGGTGGTGCGAGCGGTCGCTGCAGTCGACACGAAGTCAACTTCGAAGTACGGGAGCAGCAGCGTCGCCGCAGGGGCCACGCTGATGTCGCAGGCGTCGTCGTTGTTCGTCGTCGTCGGACCCGAGGCAATACCGGGCGAACCGAAAGCGAAAGTCGCATTCGGCTGGATCACCTTGGAACCGCTTCCGGCAGCGAAGGCCGAACCCGCCACGAGGAGGGAAGCAGCCAGAGCCAAAAGTTTCTTCATTCTTTTCTCCTACACATCAGTTGTTGAGAACTACCGAGTATGGTTCACCAAGTCACCCTCTCTCGACGATACGATCACCTCCCGCGCCGGATTTTTGAACTCTATTCCCTTTTCAGTTGCGGGTAACAGTATTGCCAAATATTCGCGAAGTCAATACCTGAATGGCAGTTTTATGGGATTACCCCATATGGCTCATCGAGAAAATCGGGCGGATTATATCCGACAGCCCTCTCCGCACAACCACCAATTACGTCCGATCTTCGAGAGCGACCCCACCGCTTTCACGTTCGATACCCGAAAAAGGACGGCGCCTCCCGGCGCCGTCCTTCGTCACCCTTCCAGGTGTCCGGAACCGCTCGTTCGCGTGCTCGCTACTGCTTCTTCGACTCCGGCTGGCTGCCTTCGGCCGCCTTGGCGGGAGCCGGTGCATGGCTGGCTCCCATGTTGAGGTAGACGTGGATCGAGCCGTCGCGCTGCGAGAGCATCGTCGAGCCGCTCGACTCGTATGCCAGGATGAGATCCAGCCGTCCGTCGCCGTTGACGTCCGCGAGCTTGACGTCGTAGTTCGTGTTCGGCTCGAGGCGCACTCCGTCGATGGCCGCCTTCCGGAAGCCTCCCTTCCCGTCGCCCAGAAGGAGGACGATGCCGCGCGGCTCGGCGCGCGTGTAGATGATGTCGGTGTTGCCGTCGCCGTCGAGGTCACCTGCCGCGATGCCCCAGATGCCGCGCCCCGACGCCCAGCGGATGATGGGCGTGCGCACCGGCTCGCTCCCCGGCGGGAAGCTCACGCGATCGAGGCCCACGATGGGAGTCGTGGCCGGCGGAGGGACGATCTTCGCGTCGATCGTGTCGGGCCACACCCGCACGTACGAGATGATGGCGTCGTCCGTCTTCTTCGAGGAGAAGTGACCGGCGGCGTTGGCGTAGTAGTACGAGTAGTACGGAATGACCTTGCCGTAGCCGCCGGTGAGGTTGAACTTCTTCGGACCGTCGCTGAGGTAGAGGATGTTCGGACCGTTGTAGAAGACGCTCGCGGCGATGAAGTCGGGGTATTTGTCGTCGTTGAAGTTGCCGGTCGAGAGCCAATCGCCGCCGAAGTATTGATCGGGCGAGGCGATGTTCTCCCCTTCCCACTTCGTGCCCTTCTGGCGGTTGTAGTAGACGCGGAGCTTGCCGTACTTCGTGCCCTTCAGGGCCTCGTCGCGCGGCGTCGGCCCTTCGCTGAGGGCCACGATGTCGGGATAGCCGTCATGGTCGACGTCCGCGACGACGATGCGCCGTGAGGGGAAGTCGGTGGACAGGCCCTCGCTCGCGTCGGTGAAGTTGCCTTTGCCGTCACCCAGGAAAACGAAGACGCCGGTGAGGTGCACGCCGAAGGCCAGGTCCATCTTCCCGTCTTTGTTGAAGTCCCCAGCCACGACGCTTCCGTAGTCGAGCGTGCGCGGCCACTTCACGTCCTTCCAGAACGTCCAGTGTCCCTTGCAGTCGCCGAGGAAGATCGAGGGGCTTCCGTTCGGAACGCCGCGCTCGGGCGGTGCCACGATGTCCGGGCAGCCGTCGCCGTTCATGTCGGCCACGGCCAGCGAGTTGCGCCACGATCCCGCCGCGGGGAGACCGTCGGACGATTCCTGAAAGTGCACCACGACGTCGGACGTTGCCGGCGCGAGGGGCGAGAACTCCGAGCGAATGCGCTGCACGTAGTCGAGTTGCTCCTGCGTGTAAGGACTCTGCTGGGCCGATTCCGCCTCGGGCTGCTGCTGGTTGCTCGGATCGTCGCGGACCGGATCCCAGGTCCACACCCACTTCTCGTTCTGCTGGTACATCTCGTGGTAGATGTTGATGAAGCCGAACGGACGTACCCACCCTTCCTGCGGCGGGTTGTCGTAGTTCACCCAGCGGCGGTCGTTCTTGCCGATGGTGTACATGTGCCCGTAGCGGAACCACTTCCTGGTCGTATCGGGATCGGGGCCAGGATCCTCGTTCAGGCCGATGCGGAGCTTGCGCTGCTCCGCCGTCTCCGGCCTGATCCAGTGCGGCTCTCCGCCGTCGATCGTCGAAGGCGGCGCGGCGGCGTTCTGCTGCGCGGCGGGCTGCTGCGCCGACGGGGCCTTCTGCGGAGCGGCGGCCGGCGGGGCGGTCTGAGTCTGTGCCTCGAGGGCGAGAGCGCCGCCTGCCGTCAGGCAGAGTGCGAGCATCAGCTTCCGGGTCAACATGCGGGTGGTTCTCCTCAAATTGGGATTCGCGAACTTAGATGAGATCGGCCAGAGTGGCCTGCGTCCGGCGGAAGAACAGCAGTCCCCCGGCCGCCAGCGTCGTTGCCACGACCAGGAGAAATACGATTGAGCCGGCCGCAGGTAACGCCTCCGAGAGCATTGCGCTGCGGAACAAACCGATCAGGGGCGTGATCGGATTCCATTCGAAGAAGGTCTGGAAGTTCTGCGGCACGGCGTAGAGGATGGGGCTGAGGTAGAAGGCGATGGAGAGCACGAACCCGAGGAACTGCATCAGGTCGCGGAAGAAGACGTAGGTGGCGGCGAGGATCCAGCCCAGGCCGACCTGGATGGCGAACTGGAGCAGCAGGGCGAACGGCAGGAGCCAGAGCTGGTGGGGAGCCCTCCCCCTCACGAAGAGAAAGAGGATGAAGAGGGTCAGGCCGATCACCTCGAAGATGACCGCCGAGGCGTTGGGGACGACCACCAGGAGCTCGCTCCGGAAGGCCAGCCGCCGGACCATGGCCGCGTTCTCGACGATGCTGGTGGTGGAGCGGACGACGCCTTCGTTGATGCCCAGCCAGGGCAGCAGACCGGCGATGAGGAAATAGATGTAGCGGTCGGACGCCGGGGAAGCCCGCCGGGTGAACATGTAAGTGAAGATGAACCAATAGAGTACGACGAGGCTGAGGGGCTGCAGGACGGCCCAGATCACGCCCAGGGCCGACCCGGTGAAGCGGGCGTTGAAGTCTCGTTTCACGAGCTCGCGCAGGAGGTGGAGGTTCTTGGTCGTGGGAAGGGTCCTCGGGATGGGGCGGACGGACGCTCGATTCCCCTTGACAGAAGCGTGTGCCAGTCCGTAGATTGAGGAGCGCACTTTATTTCGCGACAGCATAATTGTCAACGAAAGTGCCCGAAACTGCGTGATGAACAGGCCAGCCCAGCTAGAGCTCGTAGGCCGGAAGATCCGGCAACTCCGCCGCCAGCGCAAGCTGACCCAGGTGGAGCTCGCCGAGAAGATCGGCATCCATCAGTCCGACCTCTCCCGCATGGAACAGGGAGAGTACAAAGTCGGTCTGGACACGCTGCTGAAGATCCTGGGCACCTTCGACCTCGGCATCGGCGAGTTCTTCGACGAGGGAAGCCGCAGCGAGACGGTGGCCGAAAAGTTCCGTACGCTGAGCCCGGCCGCCCAGCGCGAGGTGGAAAGCTTCATCGAGTTCAAGCGCAGCCAGGAAACGGGAGACGATTGGCCATCGGACGGTGGGGAGAGCGAGGGTGGCGATGTCTGAGATGACCGTGAATCACGCCCCGAATCAGCTGCAGAATCAGGTGGAAGAGCTGCGCCAGTCGGCGCTGGCCATGGTCCGCGCCGGCCAACTGGAAGAATCGCTGGCGGTTTACGACAGCGCCCTGGAGCTGGTCTCGGACGAGGAAGCGCGCGAGTTGATCACCATCAACAAGGCCGATGCGCTGATCGCCCTGGAGCGGGCCGGCGCGGAAGTGCAGGCCCTTCCGGCAATCCTGATGCGCCGCCGCAAGCCGCACCACACCTTCCTGGCCGCCTACGCGCTGCTGTTCAAACACCGCATGGTGGGTGAGGCCAAGCGGGCCATGTTCTACGGCCACATCGCGCACGAGGTGGCCCAGGAAGCCAACGAGCCGTTCTGGAAGCTGGCCGCCCTCAACGAACTGGCCGTGGTCTACGAGATCGACTCGCAGTTCGACAAGGCCATCGAGCTGCTCCACGAAGCGCTCACCGCGCTGGACGACGTGAGCGACGAAGTGGCCCAGTCCTTCTCGCGCATCGCCATCATCCAGAACCTCGGATACAACAAGCTGCTCGTCGGCGCCACCACGGAAGGCCTGGAGCTGCTGCTCAGCATCGTCGACCTCATCGAGTCGCCGCAGGTACGCGCCGACGCGCTCATCGATCTCTGCTACGGCTACCTCGATCTCGAGCAATACGACAAGGCGCAGTTCTACGGCCACGCCGGTCTGGAGCTGGCCGCCGACGCGCGCCAGATCCGCAACGCTCACTACCTCCTCGGAGAGGCGGCCTGGAAGCTCGGTGACGAGCAGACGGCCGAGTACCACTTCGACGAGCTGGCCCGCTTCTACCCGCAGTTCCGCAATCTCAAGACGCTGTTGTTTGCAGTCGACCTCCGGTCGATGATCAACCTCAAACTATGAAACGACTGCTCCTCGGGTTCGTTCTCCTTCTTGCAGCCACGGCCGCCTTCGCGCAGAACCGCGACGTCCTGCTCACGCCCGACGGGATGCTCTACACCGTCGACGTGATGCAGTCCGACGATGCCGTGCTGGGGGGCAACTATCTGAAGCTGACCTCCCGTCAGGGAACGGGCTCGACCGAAACCCTGACCGTGCCCGAGTCGATGAGCGGCGTGAACCTCCGCCCCGCCCTGGCCTACGACGACGATTCCGACACCCTCTTCGTTCTCTGGCTGCACCAGCCGGTCAACTCCAGCGCCAACGAGCTTTACCTCTCCAGCTATCGTGGCGGAACGTGGCAGCCGGCCGTGGCCATCGACAGCCGGCCCGGCATCTTCCAGTCGCGCTTCAACCTCCGCATCGCCGTGACCCACCGCGTCGCACAACTGCAGAGCGACGGCACGACCCTGGACGTCCCGCGCCTCCTCGTACACGCCACCTGGTGGGAGCAGAATTCGACCGACGGCGAAGGCGCGCGCTACGCAATGGTGTCCATCGACAAGGGCGCCGTCTCTTCGGACGTTCACGCCCTCAGCGAGTTCGTGCTTCCGGCCGAACGGCAGAACGTCAACGACGACTTCAACCGCGACTTCCTCCGCCATCCGACGATCATCGAGAACTCTGACTCCGATGCCGTCGATGTGGTCTTCGGCGACGTCAACTCGAACACCCTCAGCCGCGTCACCCTGAAGCCGGTGGCCGACTCCCGCGTGCACATCCCGGTCGGCAACCGCGGCGGCCATCCCATCGCCGCGCCGAAGGCCCTCAGCGTCGACTGGTCCGGACACGCCACGACGCTCGACGGCCGCGGCGGACGGATGATGTTCGTCAATACGACCGCCGACACCGTCTCCTACGTGAGCTACGCCAACGGCAAGTGGACGACGGCCAAGACCATCGCCACCGACGCGAACATCACCGCCGACGCCGCCATCGCCGCCATCACGAAGATGCTGGCCAGCGAATAGCGCAGCACTCCAGCCACACGAATGAAGAGCCGGCTCACGCCGGCTCTTCCCGTTTGGGGCGTTTGCGAGCGCCGCACCTGGCAGCCGCTCGCAACAGCCCATCCTCGGGGGGTCCTGCTCAGATGCGCGGTTTCGAGTGCGTCACGGACGTGATGATCCCGATACCGAGCAGCGCCAGCGCTCCGATGGCGATCCACACCGGCTGCGCACCG
>CAZYTO010000025.1:0-29188 GCA_964650405.1 uncultured Thermoanaerobaculia bacterium
GCTGTACGGGGGGGGGGGCGCCGTGGAAGGAGGGCGCCGGCGGACCGCAGGGGTAGAGGTCGGGAAACGGCCGCAAGGTGACGTTCACCGAGCGGATGCCGCCGCCGACAGGCGTGGAGAGCGGGCCCTTGATCGACACGCGGTAGTGGGCGACGGCGTCCAGTGTCTCCTGCGGAAGGTATTCGGTGAACTGCGCCTGGGCTTTGTCGCCGGCGAAGACTTCGTACCAGTGGATTTTCCGCTTCCCGCCGTAGACCTTGGCCACGGTTCCGTCCACGACGTGCTGCGTGGCGCGCCAGATGTCGGGCCCGGTGCCGTCGCCTTCGATGTACGGAACGATCGGGTCATCGGGAACGTCGATGACGCCGTTGCTGTAGCCGATGCGCGTGCCCGAGGCGGGCTTTTGGAAGCGGTCTGTCATAGCGGGCCGGGACTCTATCAAAAGCAGACGAGGTGAAGGGCGCTAAAGCGGAAGGGCGAAGGGCGAAGGATGAAGGGCGAAGGAGAGGCGGCGATCATGTGGACCGGTGGGCACCATCACCGACTTCTGCCTTCTGACTTCTGCCTTTGATTATGGCGTCAGCCGGAAGTTCACCGTCACGGTGTAGTACACGTCGATCGGTTCGCCGTGATACGTGGCGGGGCGGAAGTGCCACTGCTGGACGGCTTCACGGGCGGCGTCGCCGAGGCCGTAGGGGAGATCCTTGATGATCTCGACGTTGTCGATGGTGCCGTCGCGGCGGACGATGCCGCGGACGACGACGGCGCCGGCCACGTTGGAGCGCCGCGCCATGAGCGGGTAGCGCGGAACGACACGTTCGGTCTCTTCCGGCTGCGTGCCGCCGGGAGGGACGGCCGGGTAGACGCCGGTGCGCTCGGAGGGGATCGGAGTCACGGGCTGCGGCGCCGGCTCGGGCGTGGGGGCGCCGGTCGCGGTGGCCTGCGTCTCCGTTGGTGCCGGTTCCGAGGTTGCGGTCGTTTCGGTCGTCGACGTCGAATCGGTGTGCACATCGAGCTGCCGGCCGGCGGCGCTGACATCGATGGCGTCGACGTCGGCGTAGGCGATCTGGCCGTCGTGCTCGATGGCGTAGAAATCGTGATCGCGGGTATAGATCCTGACCTGCGTGTCCGGCGTGAGCTCGCCGATGACGGGATAGAAGATGCCCGGGCCGCCGTAGAGCGGGGCGCGCTCGCTGACGATGCCGCCGAGGACGGGCAGCTTGCGGATGGCGCCGTAGCGGGCCAGGCGGCGCTCGCGCTCCGAGGTCCGCTCCAGCGAATTGCGCTCCACCCAGCCGACGAGATTGTCGCTGTCCTGCACGCGCGCCCATTCGCCGCGATCCTCCAGCACGATCAGCTTCTCGCCCTGCTCCTCCGTCGCCACGACGGCAGCTTTGGCGTTCGGCTCCGTGCGCAACCGCACGTGCAGCGGGACGACCGACAGCGTCTCCGCCTGCGCGGACGCCGGCCCGTTGCGGCGGCCGCTGTTGAGGACGATCAGCGCCAGCAGCGTGAAGAAGACCACGGCCAGGACGATGACCACGAGCAGACCGCGTGCGTGCCGCGTGGCCAGCGACGCTCCCGTTCCCTTTCCTGCCTGCCCGCTATTCGTCAAGTTTGTCCTAAGTACTGAAGTGGTTAGTGGTTAGGCGGTTGAGCCGTAACCACTTCCCTCTAACCACTAACCACTCACTTCTTCATCAAGGCAACCATGATCGCCTTCTGCACGTGCAAACGGTTCTCCGCTTCGTCGTAGATGACCGACTGCGGGCCGTCGATGACTTCCGCCGCCACTTCTTCGCCGCGGTGGGCGGGGAGGCAATGCAGGAAGATGGCATCCTTGCTGGCCAGCGACATGACCCGCGTGTCGACGATCCAGCCGGCGAAGTCCTTCTGCCGCTTCTCAGCCTCGGCCTCCTGCCCCATCGACGCCCAGACGTCGGTCTCGACGATGTGCGCGCCGCGCACGGCTTCTTCGATCGACTCGGTGACGATCACTTTCGTGCCGGCCGCGTCGGCGTCGGCCTGGGCCTTAGCGACGACCGACATATCGGGCTTGTAGCCGGCCGGCGTGGCCACGGCGATGTCCATCCCCAGCTTCGAGGCGCCGAACATCAGGGAGTGGGCCATGTTGTTGCCGTCGCCGATGTAGGCGACCTTGCGCCCCTTGAGGTTGCCGAGCCTCTCCCAGGCCGTGAAGTAGTCGGCCAGGACCTGGCAGGGATGGGAGAGGTCGGTGAGGCCGTTGATGACCGGCACGGTGGCGTACTCGGCGAGGTCGGTCACGGTCTTGTGGGCGAACGTCCGGGCCATGATGCCGTTGACGTAGCGTGAGAGCACCTTGGCGGTGTCGTAGATCGGCTCGCCGCGCCCGAGCTGGATGTCGCGAGAAGACAGGAAGAGGGCGTGCCCGCCGAGCTGGAACATCCCCACTTCGAAGGACACGCGGGTGCGCGTCGACGATTTCTCGAAGATCATGGCCAGCGTCTGTCCGGCCAGGGCGGTGTGGTAGTTCTGGGGCTTCTGCTTGAGGTGGCGGGCCAGCTCGAAGAGCTCCTGCACTTCGGCGGCGGTGTAGTCGTGAATCTCGATGAAGTCTTTGTGTCGCATGGCCGGCACATGCTAACGGAGGCGAGCGGGAAACGGGGAGCGGGAGCACGGGGGCGGGTGACGGGTGACGGGTACCGGGTACCGAGGTGTCGGGGTATCGGGTATCGGGTTACGGGTATCACATCGGGCGCGCTCGCGCCCGGCTTCATGACCGCACGTGCGCCAGCGGATCGACGCTCTTCATCCGATTCGCGCCGACGCCGAGAGACTCAAGTGATTCGAGCAGCAGCAGGACATTCGGCACCTTGTCGGAGCGCACGGTCACCAGGCTGAAGAACTTCCCCTCCTTCTTGATACTGAGCATCTGGCCGGCGAGCTCGGCGAAGGCGATCTCGCGCAGCGGCACGGCTTCCTTCGACTTCCACTGGAGCTCTCGCGCCGAGAGGCGGATCGGTCCAAACTCCACTCCCGTGCTGGCCAGGGCGTTGGTGATGCGCGGCCTCAGTTGCTCGTGGGCCGCCGCGATGATGATGCCGATGGCCTCGTAGGCGTTCTTCGTCGAGGAGGTGACGCGGATCTTCGTGCCGTCGTTGCCGATGAGGTCGAGGATCAGGTTGGTGGTGGCCTTCCGCCCGCCGACGCGGTTGGCGATGCCGATCACGATCACGCCGAGGAGGCCGTGGCCCGCGCCCTGCGAAGGGACGGCGCGGTAGCGGTACTCCTTCACATTGCGCCACTCGATCTCCTTCACGCCGAAGATCGTGGTGCGCCGGACTCCGTCGTCGTGGATCGTCAGGATCGTCTTGCCGATCATCCACCAGATCGCGACGTCGAGGGCCAGGATGGCCGCGACGGACGCGATGACGATCGGCGTCCACTCGCCCTGGGAGATGATCAGGGGAACGCTGGCGGCGAAGAGAAAGAGGATGGTGAGAGCGACACGCGCGACATACGACTGCCGATACGTCTCCCGCGGCGGCGAAACGATCATGGACGGCCTCCTGTGATGGCGTGATTCGAGCGTACCGGCGCCAGCAGGCCACGTCAACCCAAGAGACCTCGGCACTCGGCACTCGGCACTCGGCACTCCGGCACCCGCTCGCCACGCTCAGATATCATTCCGGCACTCCCATGTCGTACCAGGTCCCGATGAGCGAGGTCGCGGTGACGGTGGCCATTACCGGCGCCGAGGCGGAGGAGCACTTCGTCTACCTCCACCCGCATTCCGAGTACCGCGAAGGGCCTGAGACGATGTCGGACTATCTCAACAGCCCGCGCCGCTTCTTCCCGATGGTCCTGCAAGGGGCGCCGCGCATGATCAACCGCGATCAGATCCTGTGGGTCCGTTACGAAAAACTCCCCGGCCCCGTGGAAGCGGACACGGATGCCACGATCGTCGAAAAGCTGACCATCCTCGAGCTGACCGACGGCACGCGCATCGAAGGCACCATCCCCATCGACCGCCCCCGCGAGCAGTCCCGCGTCTCCGACGTCCTCAACGACCCGCGCGAGATGTTCGTCCGCATCGACGACGAGAACGAGACGTATTACGTGAACAAGACGTTCATCCGGGTGGTGATCCCGAGGTAGAAGGCTCGAAGGCTGGAAGGTTGAAAGGCTGAAAGGGCTGTACTCGGTTTTCCTTTAAGCCTTCCAGCCTCTCGCCCTTAAGCCTTCAGCACTACGGTACCGTCGTCGCGTTCAGCCCCACTGCCTTCTCGATCTTCCGCACGGGGGCGATCTTGCCTTCCAGCATGTTGTCGAACACGTTCCAGTTGAACAGGCCGTCGTCACTGCGCGGCTCGAGCAGGTAGAACGCCAGGCGGGCCAGGGGCTGGTCCATCCGGACGATGTACGTACCGGCGGGGAATGTTTCGGTGCGCCCCCTCCACTTGCCGGTGAGGGTGAGCTCCTTGTGCTTCTGGAACTCGTGCTCGGCATGCGCGGCGTCGCTGATGACGAACTGCTCGACTTCCAGTTTCGTCTCGCCGGTGAGCGTCTCCACGACGATCCCGTGCGTCCGGAGGGTGCGGATGGCGTCCTGGGCCTGGGAGTCGACGACGTAGGCGTACGGCACGTCGCTCTTTTCAGTCGGTGCAAAGATGCCGTAGTCGGTCATCTTCATCGGCACGATCTCGCCCGTGCGCTGGATCAGACCCTTCTCCGTCCATGGATCAGGGGTGCCGTGTCCCTGCTCGGCCGGCACGCTGCGCTCCCACAGGATCTGCGTCTCCTTCCAGGGCTTGATCTCGAAGCGCACGCCGAGCTTGCGCAGCTTGCCGCGGCGGATCTGCTCGTCGGCCTTCGCGGCGATCTTCTGCATCCTCCTACCGTTGCTCTTCACCGCCGTGAGGATCTCGTGCAGGAACTCGTACGTGACCTCGACGCGCCCCCGGAAGTCTAGGTAGCTGTAAGCCTCGGAGAGGATGGTGAAACGGTTGCGCAGGCCGGCGTAGTTGTTGCCGAAGCGCGGCCGGCAGTCGAAGGTGTACCACCCTTTCTCCGGCGAGAGCTGATCGACGAAGTTGCCGTAGTAGTACGTCTCCCGGTTGTGGCGCTTCCGCATGGCGGCGCGGATCTCCGGCAGGAGCGTGGCGCGCTCGAAGTCGATGAGACTCTCCGAGGCGTTCGGCGTGAGCATCGGCGCATACGTCAGCGCGTAGCCGTGGTACGAGCCGTTGGTGGTGTGCAGATCGACCGTGATGAGGGGATCCCACCGGTCCAGCACGTTGTGGATGAGCCCGCGCGCCTCGGGGGTCTCGAGCTTCATGTAGTCGCGGTTGAGGTCGAGCCCCTGCCCGTTCTCGCGCACGCCCACGCCGTGCTCGGGGCCGTGCTGGGTCTTGCGGTGCTCGGTGGAGATGGGCTCGTTGCCGTCGGCGTTGTAGATCGGCGCCACGAGGATGATCAGCTCGTCGCGCAGCTTCCGGTGTGACGAGACGAGATCGCGCAGGAGCATCTGCGCGGCTTCTTTCCCCTCCACTTCGCCAGCATGGATGTTGGCCATGATGAACACGACCGGCAGGCCAGTGGCCCGCGCGCTGGCCGGATCGACGACGCCCGGCGGTCCGGCGATGACGAGCGGCAGCGTCCGCCCCTCGTTCGTCGTGGCGAATGTCTCGATGCGGATGACGGCGTCCGCGCGCTGGACGGCCGCCACGAAGGCCATTACGTCGTCGTAGCGCGAGGTGGAGAGGTAGTGACTCGATTCGGCGGTGGTCTGAGGAAGGGCCGGGGACTGTGCCATGAGGACCTCACTTGTCAGGAGAAAGAGAGTAACGATCGCCGCTCGCATGCACGCGACCCTCCTCGGTCAGTTTGATGAGATGCGCCGTGAGCTGGATTTCCGCCGCGCCGGTCAGGCGCGGATCGAGGTCAGGGTAAATGCGCCGGCGCATTTCGGCGAGCGTTTCGTCGCCGGCGGCCAGGGCCGCGAGCACCTGCCGCTCCCGCTCGCGGCGGTGGGCAAGGTACTCGTCGATCAGCGCGACGGCATCGTCACGGGTCGGCCCGTGCGCCGGATGGATGCGCTTCGGGCTCAGCGCCCGGAGCTTCTCCAGGGAGCGGAGGTAGTCGCCCATGTGCCCGTCCGGCGGAAAGATCGCCGTCGTCCCGAAGCCGAGGATCGTGTCGCCGCTGAAGAGATCGCCGGCAGCGGTGAGATAGCAGACGTGCTCGGCTGTGTGGCCGGGCGTGGCGACCACTTCCAGGCCTTCGACGACGTCACCGTCCGCGACGACCGTGTCCGTCTCCGCCAGGACGTCGCGCGGGGCGACGATCCGCGCACCGGTCCGCTCCCGGAGCGGCAGCGCACCGGGCGCATGGTCGCCGTGGCGATGGGTGATGAAGATCGTGGCCAGCTTCGGCATCGCCGCGGCGACGGCCTCGACGTGCGAGTCGATGGCCGGTCCCGGGTCGATCACCGCCGTCTCGCCGAGCAGGTACGTCCGCGTCCCGTCGAGGGTGAACGGGCCGGGATTCGGAGCGGTGATGGAGCGGATGTTCATCGCAGCACTCCGGCCGGAATCCGCGGGAGCGACGAGACCACCTGGCGTGCCCACGTGAAATGCATGTTCGTGAAGAGCGCGAACGACACGACGACCATCGAGGCCGTGACGAGGAGCCGGCCTGCGGGCCGCCACCGCACCATCTCCATGGCCGCGGCGAGGGCGAGAAACGGCATGAGGAAGATCCAGACGCGGGCCGTCTCCGCCTGAAGCAGGCCTGTGATCGCGACGATGAGGGGTGTGAGAAGGCCGGCGATGACGAGATTCGTGGCCGGCGTACGCTCGCGCCGCGCCAGGAAGGCCGCGGCCGCCAGCACCGGCGCCCAGCCGGCGCCGAGGAAGAAGTCGAGGAGGTCGAAGGGGATCGTCAGCGGATACGGGCGGCGGAGGTGGGGAAGGATCAGGCGCTGTTGCACCAGCGCGGCGCGGAAGGTCGCCAGGGCCGGATAGCCCGTGGCCGCCGTGAGCAGGAGGTAGGCCCCGGCGACCGTGATCGCGGCGATGCTGCACGCCACGAGCGCGTTCCGCAGCGTTCGCGTGCGCACCGCTTCGAAGAGTGCCAGGAGCACCACGAAGGCCCCAAGAACCAGCATGGCGTACGACATCATCGTCATGACGAACACGATCCCGCCGAACGAGACGGCCGCCCACTTCGAGCCTTGCAAGGCGCGGGGCCAGGTCGCCAGCAGTCCGCAGGTGAAGACCGCATAGACGATGTCGAATTGCGGAAAGAAGAGCGCCATGGCCGGCATGAGCGCCAGGAGAACGCAGGCAAGGATCGCGCCTTCTTCGCCGGCGACGTCTCGGGCGGCGGCGTACATCGCTGCGACCGTGGCCGCCGTGCCGAGGGCGATCAACACTCCCGCCACGACGGGCGTTGCATTGCCGAAGGCGTGCAGGAGGAGCAGATACGTTAGCACCGGCAGCAGCGGTTTCGTCCGCGCATGCAGCGGGAAGAACGTGAGCAGCCGGTCGAACTGCGGCACGACGGCCACGCCCGGCTGGCGCTTCTGCAAGTCATTCACCTGCAGCGCGGCCGAGTAGTAGCTCATGCTGGCCGGGTCGGTCACGATCAGGGAGAGCCGTTGCTCGATCGGGACGCCTGCCAGCGACGCCACCGCGATCTGCAGCGCCACCGCAGACAGCGCCGCGAGAACGACCGCGAGCAGACGCCGCTGACTCGCTATGGTCAGCGCCAGGAACGCCGGCGTCGCGGCCAGGGCGAACGCCACCGCAATGGCGGCGACGTTGGGCCGGCTCGTCCACCGCCACGGCCAATACGGCGGGCCGTTGACTCCCGGCACGTGCAGCCAGACCGTCAGCGCGAAGAGGCACGTGACCGCGGCAATGATGACGGCGCGGCGCAGACTCACGGCAGTTCGATCCTGCGGTCGCGGAGGACCGGCTGGATGGCCCGGATGTCGGCGCCGATCCGCGATTCGATCAGCGCTCGCGACGACGTGTAGTCGCGGATGGCTTCGAGGTTCTTGATCGTCGGGAAGATCATCTCCAGCGACGCCAGGGCTCCGGCCGGCGTGATCCAGCGCAGGTCGCGGAGCTCATCTCCCACCAGCACCGCTTCCGTGTCGCGACCGACGGCGGTCAGGAAGAAGTACGTGTCGAAGCGCTTCGGCACGCCCTCGGGAGTGATCCAGTGCGATGTCCAGACCAGCTTCTCATCGAGCGCCGCGGCCTTTTCGTCGAACAGGTCGGCGAACCCCGTCTCCCCCGCCAGCAGTGCCCGGCGCTTGGCCTCCGCGTCCGCCAGCGGGCCGCCCAGCCAGATCCCCGTCTCCTCGAACAGCTCTCGCGCAGCCGTGATCCGCATGGTGGCCAGCACCGACCCCCGCTCGTCGCTCGCGTCGGCCACTCCGCCGGGAAAGACCCATGCGTTCGGCGCAAAGCTCGCGGTGCCGTGGCGGCGAAGCATCAGCACTTCAAGCGGTCCGTCACGCAACACGATCACGCTCGCTGCCGGAACGGCGGGGACGTCTGCCATGCGCCGGTACTCTATCGCGGCGAGGTGATGCGCGAACGCGCTATCATCCGCGAATCTCTCCTGCTTCAGCCCGATGAGCACATCCCTGCGCGTTCGCTTCGCTGGTGGCGTACTGGCCTCTACGTGTGTGCTCTTGCTTGGGATCGCCTTTCCCGCCGTCTCCGCAACCGCCCCTCCCCCACCGCCGGCAGGATCGTCGTCGTGGGCAACGCAAACCGGCGATGACCTTCGCTGGGCGCGACCGGACTTCGACGATTCCGCATGGCCACGGGTCGCCGCAGGCTCCACGTGGCGCGAGCAGGGCCGTCGCGGCTACGACGGGATGGTCTGGTTCCGCGCGACGTTGCTGCTCGGCGACGAGGTCCGCCTCGCCACCACCAGAGATCGGCTCGGCCTGCTTCTCGGTCCGCCAGCCTATGGCGGCTATGACGCATACGCAGCCGGCCGCTGGATCGGACGCTCCCGCGGCGGGTCGTCGACGTTGCCCTACGGATTTCCGTCCGTCTTTCGCCTGCCCCGCGAGGCGATGAATCGTGACGGCACGGTGAGCCTGGCCCTGCGCGTGCGGCGGATCGGTTGGGCCTCGGACCAGAACCCGCAGAGCGCGCCCGCGAGCGCGATCATTCATATCGGAGAGTACGCAGCGCTCGCCGATCACGTCCGTGCCGAGTGGAACGACCACCTCTTGAGCGAGGTTCCGCTGCTGGTCCTGGCGGCGCTGTTCGGCATGGTCTTCCTCCACGAGCTTCTGCTCTTCAGCCGGCGCCGGCAGACCGTGCACCTCTGGTTCGGCCTCCTTGCGCTCTCCTTTTCGCTCAATACCTTCGGCTGCACGTACTGGATCTATGAGCTGACCCCCAGCCGCGGGATCGCCACGCGCCTCACCGACATGACCGGCCACCTCGCCGCCGCGCTGGCCATCCAGTTCTTATGGACGTTCTTGAATCGGCCGGTCTCGCGGCTCTTGCGCGCGTATCAGTTTTCGCACCTGGCGCTGGCCGCCTTCGTCGCACTGTGGCCGGACCTTCGCGCCGTCATGCTCACCGCCACGGCTCGCTGGTTGTGGCTCCTGCCCCTGCTGGTTCTCGCCGCAATCCTGGTCCTGCGCGAAGCCTGGCGCGGCGACGCCGAGGCGCGGCTCATCGCGGCAGGCGGCGTGGTCATGGTGCTGGTCGAGGCGGCCGAACTGGCCCGCAACGTCCTCGGGCTCCGGTGGCCGTTCGATTTCTCCATGGCTGCTTTCGGCTTCAGTGCCGTCATCGTGGCCATGAGCGTGGCCATGTCGCTCCGCTTCCGCCGCGTTCACGATGAGCTCGACCGCCTCCGCTACCGGCTGGAAGAAGAGGTCCAGGTACGCACCCACCAGCTCGAGGAGTCGCGGGACGACGCCCTGGCCGGCTTGCGCGCCAAGAGCGAATTCCTGGCCAACATCAGCCACGAGATCCGCACGCCGATGAATGGCGTGATCGGCATGGCCGACCTCCTGGCCCGCTCGCCGCTGACGCCCGAACAACGGGCCCACCTCGAGGCCATCCAGAGCAGCGGCCACTCGCTGACCACCCTGCTCAATGACATCCTCGACTTCTCCCGCCTCGAATCCAACAAGCTCACGGTCGAGCGCCGGCCGTTCCGCATCTGCAGCGTAGTCGACGAGTGCCTCGGCATCATGACCCCGCTGGCCGCAGGGAAAGGACTGGCGCTGCGCTCGTCGATCGCGGACGGGATGGTGGAACGGCTGTCGGGCGACGCGAACCGCACCAGGCAGGTGCTTCTCAACCTGCTGAGCAACGCTATCAAGTTCACGTCCACGGGAAGCGTCGACGTCGCGGTCAGCTCCCGCCCCCTGGAGGACGGCCGCATCGAAGTCGCATTCTCCGTGACCGACACCGGCCTCGGAATCGCCAGCGACGACTTCGGCCGGCTCTTCGTCGCCTTCCAGCAGCTCGAAGGCTCCACGAGCCGCCGCTTCGGCGGCGCCGGTCTCGGGCTGGCGATCAGCAAGCGGCTCACGGAGCTGATGGGCGGAACGATCACCGTGGACAGCGCGCCCGGCCGCGGCTCGACGTTCCGCTTCACGATCACCGGCGAGGCTGTCGCGTTTCCGGCAACGCCTGCCGCGTTACAGCCGGGACAACAGCCCGCGGCGCAGCGCCCGCTGCGCATCCTCCTCGCTGAGGATGATGCGATCAATCGGGTCGTCGTCATGGACATGCTGGAGCAGCTCGGTCACCACGCCGATTCCGCATCCGACGGACTCGAGGCCCTCCGGGCCCTGGAACAGCAAACCTACGACGTCGTGCTGATGGACGTGCAGATGCCGGGCATGGACGGCCTCGAGGTCACCCGCCGCCTGCGCAGTGCCGGGAGTGACCGCATCCGCATCGTCGCCCTGACCGCGCACGCCCTCTCCGGCGACCGCGAGCGCTGCCTCGCGGCGGGGATGAACGGCTACCTGAGCAAGCCTGTGCGCTTTGCCGACCTGCAGAACGCACTCGGCGGAATCAGCTCGTAACGAACGCGGGGCGGTATGAGGCATGCGCAACGAGGCATGCGTGGGCGTTGGAGCCGGCCTCGCTGTCCTCGGTCTCGAACCTGAGAACGGTCGATTTCGCTATCTCTGCTGACAACGGAAGGCTCCAACCCGGCGTGCTACGCTGAGCCGATGTTCACCCTGAAGCTCAGCGACTTCGAGACCGTTCGCGCCCGGATCGCACCGCACATCAAGCACACGCCCCTGCTGACTTCCCGGCAGCTCAGCGAACGAACGGGGTTCGACGTTCGCCTCAAGGCGGAGCTGTTCCAGCGCGTCGGCTCATACAAGATCCGCGGGCCGCTGAACAAGTTCGCCCTTATGAGTGACGAACAGAAGGCCCGCGGCGTCGTCTGCTCGTCGGCCGGAAACCACGCCCAGGGCGTCGCCCTGGCCGCGAAGATCCACGGGATCCGGGCCGTCGTGTGCATGGCCGAGAACGCCACGCCCGCCAAGATCGCCGCCACCCGCGGGTACGGCGCCGAGGTGGTCCTGCACGGGATGATCTGGGATGAGGCGAACGAGAAGGCCAAGGAACTCGTCCGCGAGCACGGGCTGACCTACGTCCATCCCTTCGACGACGAACAACTGATCGCCGGACAGGGGACGCTGGGGCTGGAGATCGTCCAGGATTGGCCGGAGGTCGACGCTGTGGTCGTGCCGATCGGCGGCGGCGGCCTCATCTCCGGCGTTTCCATGGCCGTGAAGAGCTTCCGTCCCGGCGTGAAAGTGATCGGCGTCGAGTCCTCGGACGGTCCGGCCATGAAGAAGAGCGTGGAGGCCGGCAGGCTGGAGACGATCGACTGCCGCACGATCATCGACGGCCTGCGCGTCCGCAGGGTGGGCGAGATCAACTTCGACGTGGTCCAGCGCTTCGTCGACTGCATCGTGGCCCTGCCCGACCGGGAGATCTTCGAGGCCATGATCTGGATCATGGAGCGCTGCAAACTGGTCGTCGAAGGCGCGGCCGCGGCACCCGTTGCCGCGTTGCTGAACGGATTGATCGACCTCCCCGCCGGCAGCCGCGTCGCGGTCGTGCTCTCGGGCGGCAATGTGAATCTCGATCAGTTGCGCGGCCTCTCCTGGAACTAGTCGAGTGCTGAGTGCCGGGTGTTGAGTGCCGAGTGCCGAGGAGTAATCGGTGTCACTGAGGGTTGAGGTCCTTCAGGCAATTACCTCGGATGTAATGGCTCCTGTTTCCCGCGGGGTATAGATTCGCGGTCATGAGCTCGACCAGCCCGCAGAATGACCGTTCCCTTTCCGGAGCCGGGCGCACCGCGGAATCCGAGAGCGCCTTCGGGCGCCTGCTCCGCGAGTGGCGCTCCCGGCGCCGCGTCAGCCAGCTCGATCTGGCCGTCGAGGCAGGCGTCTCGTCGCGCCATGTCAGCTTCATCGAGACCGGCCGCTCCCAGCCCAGCCGCGAAATGGTGCTCATGCTGGCCCGCGTGCTCGACGTTCCCTTGCGCGACCGCAACGACCTGCTGACCGCGGCCGGCTACGCGGCGATGTATCGGGCCACCGACCTCGACGCTCCGGCCCTGGAGCAGGCGCGCCGGGCGCTCGACTTCATGCTGCGCCAGCAGGAGCCGTATCCGGCCATCGTCGTCGACCGTTCCTGGGCATTGCTGAAGGCCAACGACGGCGCGGTCCGGCTGGTGGAGGCCTTCACCGATCCCGATGCGGCGGCGGAGTGGGGCGGCAACGCCATGCGCCTCATGTTCCACCCTCGGGGCTTCCGGCCGCACATCGTCAACTGGGAGGCCATGGCCGCGGCCCTGATCCAGTGGCTGCACCGCGACGTTTTGAGCGGCCTTGGCGGCGCCGCGACGCGCAGCCTCCTGGAAGAGCTGCTCTCCTATCCCGGCGTGCCGCCGCGCTGGCGGACGCTCGATCTCGACGTCTCCACCGCGCCCTTCCTGGCCATCGAGTTCCGCAAAGGCGATCTCGACCTTCGCTACTTCTCCACGCTGACGAGCCTCGGCACGCCGCACGACATCACCCTCCAGGAGCTGCGCATCGAGGCCTTCTTTCCCGCCGACGCGGCTACGGAAGAAGCGTCGCGACGTTTCCAGCCGGCTTGAGTCTCTACGCTTCATCTGTCTCACGGCGCCGCCTGCGGGAGTCCGTAGCACATTGCCGGGCGAAGATTCAGGATCTCGACGATCTGCCTCGTTACCAGGCCATTCGTCTGCTCGGGAAGCGTGGCTTCGCGAGCACTTTCGACGAGCGTGGAAACGGTTGGCCGAGGACGCAGACGGACATAGCGGGGCGCCGGTCCGCCCGCCAGCATGCGATACCAGAGCGTTTCTCCGGGCAGGCTCGCCTGTCTCGCGCCGAGTGCCCCTTCGAACGCCTGCTCCGCGCCGGGTACGAGATCCACGGTCACCAGTTCCGCCCTCGCCAGCGGCTGCGGCACGCCGCTCCCCTGCGAGAGCCCCGGCAGGAATTCATAGAGTCCGTGTCCCAGGAACCGGCCGTGCGGAGTGACGTTGGAGATGTTGTCCCGTTCGTCCTCCAACGGCGAGACAGGATGGTCGAGACCTTCCCCCGAGTGGCCGAAGGTGGCGTAGACGAGCCACCGCTGCCGTTCACCCGCCCAGATCGTCCAGCCGTACCACGTCCAGGTGTCCTTGTTCTGCCTGTGCCAATCGAGGTGGCGGATGTAACCGGCTTCGAAATCGATGGTGTCCCCGTCGTGCGGGCGCAGGACGGAAATGCGTGCGTATGGGCCGTTGGGCATGGGAGCTCCTCCTTTTCCACCACAATCGCTCCAATGCCGGGTCGGGACAATTACATGGGAGGTAAGTGCCTTCGGCGCTGCACTGTGGTTTGTTGGGACCAATAAGAAATGAAGGCTGGAAGGCGGAAAGGCTGGAAGGGAAACCGGTGCTGCCTGCGGCCCTTTCAGCCTTTCAGCCTTCCAGCCTTTCGTCACAACGCATTTCGACGCTCCGTGCAACGCGGCGGTGCGTGAGCTAACGGCTGGCCGGCGGCACGATCCCGTTCATGCGCAGGTACTCGACCACCTGGCCGTAATGGTCATTGGCGTGCGTGATTGCGGCCATGGTCATCTGCAAACGCGTCAGCTTGGTGCTGCCGGCGCTCTGCAGCATGTTCTGAACCGTCAATGTGGCCGCAGCCTTGTGACCTTGCGCGAACGAATCCTTCAGGAACTGGACGATCTCCGCTTTGGTCTTCAGATTCGCGGGACCGTCGCCGCCCTTGTAGTCGTCCGGGAACTTGTCGCCCGTGACATAGGACCAGATCGCGTAATTGGATGCCGCGACGTGCCTGATCTGCAGTGCGAACGAACGTACGCCCTTGAATGCAGCGCCCGGAATGCCCAGACCCTCCGGCGAGAAGGCGTACTTCTCCTCCGGCATGGCCTCTGCGGCATCGACCAGCGGCTTTTCCGCGCCGCTGATGTCGCGATCGACCGCCGATGCGACGGTTGCCGGGGCCTCGGCTGCTTTTGTCTCATGCCCATCCTTCGCGGGGGCAATCTTTGCACTCTGCCCCAGCATGGCCACAGTGAAAACGAGTGTTGTCAGCAGACTGCAGAATCGTAGTGATTTCATAGGACAACGGCCTCCGTTCGTTTCGCTCTTTCGTCGTAATGGACCGGTAATTCAGTACTCGCCGTAGTGTCCTTTCACTGCGTCGAGCAGTTTTCGGGTGTCGTACCCGACTCCGTCCTTGAAGACGATCTCGACGTTCTCGATGTCGGTGATGCGCGCGGCCGGATCGCCTTTCATCACGACGAGGTCGGCGTGCTTCCCGGCGGCGATCGAGCCGATCTGATTCTGGCGGCCGAGGTAGATCGCGCCGTTCAACGTCGCGATGCGGATGGCCTCGACGGGCGTGAATCCCGCCTCCACGAGCAGCTCGATCTCGCGCTGGTCGGCGAAACCGGGGACGAGACCATTGAGGCCGACCGGGTCGGGCCCGGCGATCAGCAGACCGCCTGCGGCGACAAAGGCGCGCTCCAGGTCCATCTCCCGCCGGAGCCGGAAGGCTGCGTTGTTGCTGGGTGCGCGGGTCCGATTGCGGTCGTAGAGAGTCGCTTCGCGCAACGACGGCGACATCGCTTCCAGCACCGCCGCTCGCAACGGCGGCCGTCCGTCCACGGTCGCGTCGGCAGGCACCGCCGCCGCCGTACTGGGCAGCGTCGAGGTAATCGCCACGTGATGGCTGACAAGCAGCGAGATCAGCCGCGCCGCCTCCGGGCTGCCGTGCACGGTGTGCTCGAGCGTGTAGTCCCCGCCGCTGGCGCTGCACGTGTCGGGCTTCTTGTCCGGGTCCAGCGCCGTATTGACGAAGAAGCCGTGCTCGAGATTGTCGATGCCCGCCTCCGCCGCCTCCTCGTACGTCACCGAGCACAGATGGCCGGTGACCTTCACGCCGTGCTTGTGGGCCTCCTCGACGGCGGCCTTCAGCTCCTCGCGCGTGATGTGGACGTAGGCCTTGAACGAGGTCACGCCGCGCTCCGCCCAGTACGCCACGGTCTGGCGCGCATCCTCCGGTCCGGTGAGGTGATACATCTGCAGGTTCGTCCAGTTGCCGGCGCCCTCGAGATAGGGACCGGTGACGTCGAGATGCGGCCCCGGAAGCGAGCCGCTCTCGATGGCCTCCTTGAGGCGGAGGTCGTTGTACGGGCTGACGCTCCCTGCCGTGCGCGCCGTCGTCACGCCGTTGGCGAGGTAAAGACGCGGGGCGGAGTACGTCATCTGCACGAAGAGAGACGGGCCGTCCGAGTTGAGGTCGGGCCCGTAATTCGGGTTCTCGATACAGACGAGGTGATCGTGCATGCCGACGATCCCCGGCATGACCGCGTACCCGCGCAGGTTCAGAATCGTCGTGCCGTCCGCCGGCGGCAGATCCGCGCCGGGCGTGACCGCCGCGATCGTGCCGCCCTCGATGACGATGTTGCGGTCCGCAAGAGCCGCGGCTCCCGTTCCGTCGATGACCTCGACGTGCTCGAGAACGACCCTCGGCGTATCGACGCGCACGTACTTGCGCACGCGCGGTCCGAGCGCCTCGATCCGCTGCGCATGAGCGAGAAGCGGATGGAGCACTGCCAGCAATCCAGTGAGCAGTACGTAAGACTGGAGCCGGAGCTTTCGCTTGAAGACACGTCTTCCGTTCATGCAACCTCCTCGAACTTCGGTGGACCGCAGTGACACGGCGGCCGGCGCCGGCACAGACCAGTGGCGGCCGAGCTGGGACTCGCTAGTTCGCCTCAGTCAGGGTTAGCGGCCGGCTTGGTTACGGCCCGCCGCTGCTGGCGCCTCGTGAGGGCGCCTGGCTCGTGCCTCCGGAAACGCCGCCACTGACGCCACCGGAGACGCCGCCCGGAACGCCGCCTTGAACGCCTCCGGAAACGCCACCACGCACGCCGCCTGAGACTCCGCCCGAAACGCCGCCCGCGACCCCGCGGCTGATTCCGCTGCCGACACCGCCGGCGATTCCCCCGCGAGCTCCGCCGGAGATGCCGCCCGAGACTCCGCCGGTCACACCCTCGGAGATCCCGCCGGCGACTCCATCACCCACTCCGCCGGAGACGCCACCCGAGACCCCGCCGCGAGCTCCGTTGCGAACGCCTCCGGAAACGCCCCCGGCGACGCCGCCCGACGCGCGCGCCGCCGGTGCGACGTCCGCGCTCAACCGGCTCGCCGGCACCACCAGGCTCTTGTCATCCGGACATGGCGCGAGAGCCACGGTGACGAGCTGTGAGATCCCCGCCGTCTGGGCTGCCGTTCCGAACGCGCCCGCCAGCACGACGGCGCTGAACACCGCCGTCAGCGATGCCGTCGTCGCGAAACGCGTGCGCCTCGGTTGCGCCTCGGTCAGTCGCGAGAGCCGGTCGCCGATGAACGACGACGCCGTGGCCTGCAGCAGCGAGCCGTCCGCTGCGCCGGCCAGCTTGGCCAGTGCCGAAACGAGGTCGCGGCCCCGCGCGCGCCGGATGACCGGCTCGTCGCAGGAGAGCTCCCGATACAACGCCAGCCGCGCGCCGGTGATCCAGACGAGGGGATGGAACCAGAAGAGGCAGAGCGCCGCTTCGTGCACGAGGCGGATCAGGTTGTCGCGCCGCCGCGCGTGCGTCAGTTCGTGGATGAGCACCGCGTTCAGTTCCCGCTTGCTCAGCAGGCGGCGGATTCCAGCTGGCAGCGAGATCCGCGGACGCAGAACCCCGTCCACCGCCGGCGTCCGCCGGTTCGGCGCGTACGTCACAGGCACGCCGGCGAGCGAACCGGTCCTTGCATCGCGAGCTCCCCCGTTCCGGTCGCCGCGCCGTTCCGCCACGACGCGCAGACAGAGACGCAGCAGCATCAGCAGCGCGCCACCCGCCCACACGCTGAGGAGCACGGAGGCGGCAGGCGTATAGCGTGTGAGGCCGTGGCGCACGCCGCCGGCCACGGTCGCGGTCGCGATCCGGAGGGATGCAAAGCCTCGCAGTCCGTCGACGACTGCGCCGAGGGGGATGAGGAAGTTGAGCGACGTCACGACCCAGATCCAGTACTTCGCCGTGGCGCTGACCCGGCGGCTCGACGTCAGTGCCCACGCCGCCAGCCAGACCAGCGACGCGGACAGAAGGTGCACTTCGACGTACTGCGATGCGCGCGCAAGCTGCTCATGCATGACGTTTCCCTCCGGAGCCGCGACCGTGCTTCCCGTCCTCGGCCGCGCTCTGCAGCGCCTTCAGATCCTTCAGCGAGATCGCTCCCGTCTCGAGCAGGTTGGAGACGAGCAGCCGCGGCGACCCGCCGAACAGCTCGAGCAGATCGCGAACCAGTCCGCTCCGGTGTTCGTCCTGGTCGATGGCCGGCTCGAAGAGCTGCGCGTTCCCGATTTTCTTGACCTTGCGCAGGGCGCCCTTCTCTTCCAGCCTGCCCACCAGCGTCTGCACCGTCGTATACGCGACCCGCTCTTCCTCGGGGAGGCTGTCCAGGATCTCCCGCACCGAGCACGTCCCCAGCTTCCAGTACTGCTCCAGGATGCGCGTTTCCGCCTTGGACAGACGTTGTGGCTTGCTCATGTCTCCTACTCGCCACGGTGATGCTACTACAACCTCCGTAGGTTGCGTCAAGTGAAATTGGCGCGATGTGGTAAGAAGACGGTCACAGCCCATGCCTGCCACCCCGGAAGAGCCGCAGACCTACGGTCATTACGACGTGCAATCCGTCCTCGGGCGCGGTGCCATGGGAACCGTCTACCTGGCGCGCGACCGGCGGATCGGACGGCTGGTCGCCCTCAAGCGCGTGCACCTCGACCCGGAGCGCTTCGAGGATGACGCCGCCAGGGCCGAGTACTTCCAGCGGCTGCAGCGGGAGGCCGAGATCTCCGGCTCCCTCCACCATCCGAACATCGTCACGTTGTACGAGGCCGGATACGAAGACGGCCAGATCTCCTACCTGGCGCTGGAGTACGTCAACGGCCCGTCCCTGCTCGACGTCCTCAAGGGATCACGGCCGCGGCCCCTTCCGCTCGACATGTCCCTGCGCGTCGTGCGCGACGTCCTCACCGGGCTGGCCTTTGCCCATGCGCGGGGCATCCTTCACCGCGACATCAAGCCGGCGAACATTCTCATATCGGCCGAGGGCTCGGCCAAGGTCGCGGACTTCGGGATCGCCCGTCCAACTGACTCCGCGCTGACCGTCGCCGGCACGCTCCTCGGCACTCCGAACTACATGCCGCCGGAGCAGGTGAAGGGCCAGCCGGCCACCCAGCGCTCCGACCTCTTTTCGCTGGGGATCGTGCTCTTCGAGATGCTCACCGGCCAGAAACCGTTCGTCGGCGAGGACATCTCCACGATCCTCCACCGCATCGTCCAGGACCCCACTCCCTCGCTGCGGGAGCGCAATCGCGAGTTGCCCGAGGCGTACGAACAGTTCGTCCATCGCCTCACCGCCAAGTCGCCGGAGGAGCGCTTCGAGTCCGCCGATGCCGCGCTCGCCGAGCTGCGCCGCATCGAGCAGGAACCGACCATCCACCTGTCGACTGCGGAGCGCCTCGCCGCGCTGGCGAACCCGCCTGCCGCATCCGCGAAGGCTCCATCGCCGGTGCGGCGTACGGTCTCGACGCTCATGGCGATCGCGATCATCGTCGCCTGCCTCGCCGGCGTCGTGGTACCTGCCTTCGTGATCTGGCACCGGACCAACCCCGCGCCGGCGGACAACCTCCTGCCCGGCCAGCAGCTAGCCGAGCTCTCCGCAAAACGCGAACAGCTCCGCGCCGCCGACGCGCTCTTCCGCGCCGGCAAGTACGAAGAGAGCCTGGCCGCCTACGACGCTTACCTGATCAAGTACCCCTACGCGACCGCTGCGAAGGAAGGAGCCGACCGCGCCCGCGACGCCATCCGCCGCAGCAAACGCGCTCCGGCCCTTCCCGAGAAGAAGCCCCTCAGTCTCAGGGAACGGTTTGTGCGATTGTTCCACCGCTAAGCCTCCGTCCTGTTCAATCCGCATCTCCGAGCATTGCGGATTCCACGTGGGCGTCGGCTGACAGTCGGCGAACCACTGATCTGTTAGCCAGTAGTACGATGACGATGTGCGCGAGATCGTCTACCTCGACGTCTGCTGCTTCAAGCGCCCATTCGACGACGCATCGGCCGAGAGAGTCCGGCGAGAGGCAGAAGCAGTTGCTGCAATCCTCGAAATGGCGCACACCGGAAGAGTCAGTCTCGTACGTTCGCCGGCTCACGACTTCGAGAATGAGCGGAATCCACGTGAAGACCGGCGACTAGCCACACGACTATGGCTGGAAACCGCGACTGTGTCCGTTGCAACGAGCCCTGCAGCTACCGATCGGGCACGCTCACTGGCCGGACTCGGCTTTGGCCCTCTCGATGCCCTGCACCTTGCCTTCGCCGAAGCTTCCGCGGCACGATGGTTCGTGACCACCGATGACGGCCTCCTGAAAGCGGCAACCAGAAATCGCGAACGGCTGCGCGTCGAGGTGGCACTGCCCGAGCAAATCCCGCTCGGGATCGGAGGGAGTCCGGCATGAGCGGCTCATCCTCGATGTCGCTGTATCAGATCCGCATGGAAGGCTGGAAAGCGCTGACGGAGCGTCTCGGACCCGCTGGCGCGATGCGATTCATGATGCAGTACGACCCCGGCTACGGCGACTACACGAAGGAGCGTCAGGAGATCTTTGCCGACCTGACGATCGATACCCTGCTCGAGACGATTGAAAAGCAACCCGGCCCGGACAGCCGGCGCTGAGCCGGCGAAGTGTGAGCCAGCGCACGGCCGCTCAACCCTCCCGCCCCTACGTTGAATCCCTTTGAGCTTCGATCGAATGAGATCGCGGTGACACAGTTATTTCAGCTCGACCGGTAAGGGGGAAACGATGCGATTGGAGACCCGTTGCGCGAAAGGGAATAGGTGGTATGCGGCGCTGCTGGCTGCGTTGGTCCTGACGCTCCTCGCACCTGCCAGCCTGTCTGGCCAGCCCGTCATCGCCGCGTCCTTCAACCCGGCCAGCGTTCAGATCGGCGAGAAATCGACGCTCACCTTCACGATCAATAATCCGGCGGCCGGCGCGATCTCGGCGGTGGCCTTCTCCGACACCTTCCCCGCCAACCTGTTTGTGGCCACCCCGAACAACCTGACCGGCTCCTGCGGAGGCGGGACGATCACCGCCGCCGCGGGCTCCGGTTCGGTGAGCCTGTCCGGCGGGACGATCCCTGGCAGCGGTTCGTGCACGTTTTCGATCGACATGATCGTTCATCACCAGAGCACGAACGTGCTGACCAACTACGTCGCGACCACCAGCAACGTCACGGCGAGCAGCGGAACGGGGAACACCGCCACCGCGACTGTGTCCGCCACCTTCGGGACGTTCGCCGTCTCCAAGGGCTTCTCGCCGAATTCGATCAGCACGGGCGGCATTTCCACGCTCACCTTCACCCTCACCAGCTCGCAGTCGAATCCGGCATCGCCCTTCATCAACCAGGTCGCCGACCTGGTCTTTCAGGACGTCCTGCCGGCCGGTCTCGTCGTGGCCACGCCGAACGGCCTGAACACCGGCACGTGCAGCGTGGCCACGCCGGTCATCACGGCCGTCCCCGGCTCGAACACCATCACGCTGGGAAATCAGCCGCTCTTCAACGGCGGCGGCAATACCGGCGGAGTCACCCTCACGAGCTCCGGCGGCGCGTTCGACACCTGCAGCTTCAGCGTCAACGTCACCGCCACGACCACCGGCTCCAAGCTCAACACCATCAACCAATCCGTTGGCGGGGATGCTCCGCTCGTGAGCAACTCCGGCAACAACGGATCCGCCACGCTCGACGTCACGGTTGCGAATACGCCTCCGGTCGCGACTTCCGATACGTACTCGGTCAACCAGGACACCACGCTCACGGTCGCCGCACCAGGCGTCCTGGGCAATGACACGGACTCCGACGGCGATACTCTCTCGGCCGTGCTGGTCACGAACGCGGCCCACGGCAATGTCGTCCTGCATGTTGACGGATCGTTCACCTACACCCCGAATCCGTCCTTCGCCTGCACCGACTCGTTCACCTACAAGGCCAACGACGGCACGTTCGACTCGAATTCTGTGACCGTGACTATCAACGTCGTCGACACGCAGCCGCCGTCGGCCTCGGCCTCCGTGGCCGTACCGGTGTTGTGGCCGCCGAATCATGACCTCGTCAACGTCGGCCTCGCCTTCTCCGCCACAGACAACGGCTGCGGCGGGGCCACGACCGCCCTCGACGTCTTCAGCGACGAGCCCGACCTCGGCGACCACGCGGACGGCAACTTCTCCCCCGACGCGAAAAGCATCGGCGCCGGCACGCTCCGCCTGCGCGCCGAACGAGCGAATGCCGAGGACGCTGGCGGACGCGTCTACCTGATCCGTGTCTCAGCCAACGACTCGTCCAGCAACACGAGCAACGCCTGCGTCGCCGTCGTCGTCCCCCCGAACAACAGTCCGAAGGGCGTCAACGCCGCCAAAGCGCAAGGGCTCGCCGCCGCGAATCAGTGCACGGCAACCGGACTCCCGCCAGCCGGCTACGTCCCTGTCGGCGTCGGGCCGGTGATCGGGCCGAAGCAATGAGGGGGGTAATCGCGGTCACTTCCGAACCGCCTGCCGCTTCACTCACGCCTGCGAGCAGCACATGTACTGCCAGACGTCGGCGAAGAGCGGCGTGCCATCGGGCCGCAGCGGAGTATCGCGATCGACGACGAACTACTGTGAGCGTTCGCTCGAACTTAAGCGAAGGGAGGTCGAGGCGCTCGAAAAGATAGCTCACGAGCTCGATCACTTTCCGCGGCCGTCCTACGCCGGGTTGACCACGGCCATGTGCAAAACGCTCGACGCCGCTTAACACATGTTGTTTCGTTGGCAGTTATCGAAGAATCGACAAATTTTCCGCACACTCGATGCGGCGGTGAACGCCCAGGGCGATGAGATGGACCCGCAGGAGATCCTCGCGCATATCGAGGCGCTCGCGCGCGAAGGGCTGCGCGTGTCGACCGTCAACCCGCCGCAGAGCTAAGACAAGGAGGTTCCGTAGACGTTTCCCCACCTGGTCGTGGTGTGCTACTGCTCTCATCTGAAGCGCGCCCACGTGAACACGAAGCAATCCCCGAACGGCCCCTGCACGGTCTGCGACTGTCGAGGCTTCACGCCGGAGCCGCAATGCGGCACGCCAAAGTGCGGCCATGGCAAGAAGACTCACCGGAACGGCCGCTGCCACGAGTGCGGCTGCGCCGAGTTCCGACCGAAATCAGGCGGCAACGCCCGGAAAGGAGGAGCGACCCTGCGGAAGTCCCACCGCAAATAGAGGCCGGAGCCACGCGGCTCTACATCATCAACCCATAACGATAGGAGTAGCGCCGGCGAGAGACGACACGCAACGAAGGACCTCGTGTGGGTAAGCAGTACCCCGTCGCGAAAGCGGCTGGTTTTCTTACGAAGAAGAACGGATACGCGGCAGTTCGGTGCTGAACCGCACAACACGCTGTGCAGCGCGATTGACGCTTATCCGCTGCTCGTCGACGCTGGGCATGCGGCAGATCCGCGAGGAGGTTTCGAGCTTCGTTTCACGAGCGCGCCTCGCGACCCTCCGGCCCGGCCGCTCTCGATATAGGCGCGGTTGCGGCAAAGCGGATCATTTTTTCGACTCTTCGCGAAGCGCTTCACGCACGCCGTTCAGCGAATCAACGCCGAAGCGATCGCGTAATGTGTCGAGCCTGGTACTGCCGTGGACATGATCGAATTCCGGGTAGTCCTCGCGCAGGTTCTTGGCGAGAGAATCGCCGCGCTCACGTCGGAACGTGCCAGCTTGAGTACGCGTATGTTTACCGAGAGGCATGATCTACATCTCCTAAACTAAGTGTTTTACCACTGGATTGATAATGATTCGTTACCGTCATTTGGTGCACTGCTTCCGGCTTATTAGGCGGCAACCCAGATTGGGTCGCCCGCACCGACTGTTCGACGGCAGTGGTCACACGTGCGAAGCCCAATGTGGACTTCTTCAAGCGTGCCTCGAATGCCGTCATATTTCTTGATGCTCGGGTTCGGCTCCAAGCCGGCAAACCCCGTGACAAGCTGAAGTACATCGGTCATGGCCTGACCGGCGAGGACTGCATTCATGCTGATGACTTGCGCCTGCTTTTCCGTGCCTTCGAAGTAGGTGCGGCCTCTACCGCCGTTCTCCTCGTCTAATCGGTCTTGGCTTAGGAAGCCGAAACACCACTGACAGAAGCGGCCCGGGATCGACGTAATCACGTTGCCGCCGATGAGGATGGCGTCCTTAGCAGGGCGTATTCGCAAACCGATATCGACATAGGGAACGCCGTAGCGCAACGTCAGTTCTTGGATGTCGGCACGCGCATGGTAGCTGTCGACAGAGCCGACGACGACATCAGCTCGTTTCAGCGCGTCGTCTACTTTGTCACTCGGAAGATTTTCCGGAATCCCTACGAAGTCCACGTCTCGGCTGATTCTTCTGACGAGGTGGCGCATGACATCGATCTTTCGCCGACGGAGCAACACGTCAAGGGCGGACATGCCAACAACACGTCCGCGGTTTGAGCGTTCGCAGCGGTCGGCATCGACGCCGATCACACGACCAAAGCGCATATGTGCGGCCTGTTGCACGATGTGGCCGCCTCCGCCTGAGAGACCTACGACGAGGAGGGTGCTCTCGCGAATCGAACGTTCGCCGGCACTCCCAGTGAGAAGCGCTTGTCGATGGTTCTCGGCGTCCTCTGCCACAGGCTTGAGGGCTGCAAAGCGGTCAGGAAGGTCGACGATTGCGTCGCGCAGTAGCCGAAGTTTGAACGTGCGCGGTCTCGTACCGTCGGGTAGAACGAAAACGCCCGCGGCGCTACACTGGTTGAAAACGACGGAGCCATGGGGCCGATCGGGAACGAGGTTCTGAAAAGTTGGCAGGAGTCGTTCGGCACTCTGACGATCATCGCTCGAGAGATCGACGCGGTTTGAGCCGCCATGCGTATGAAAGATGACGACGCCGAGCTTTTGGGCGAGAGCTTTGTTCAGGATCGGCAGCATTGCGCATCCTGACCACTTTGCGCGGTGCCGCGGATCATCGACATAGGCATTATCTGGCAGTGGGTGGATCGACCGGACGAGAAGCAAATGGCTAGCGCCGACGCGGGCGCTACTGACAAGGCCAAAGACTGCCGACTCTCTGCCGGAGCTGTGCGTAACGCCCTCGAGCAAGTTCGAGACGAGATGGTATGGGACGCGAATCTCTAGATCGGTAGTCATTCGGTGAGCGCAAAACGGCGCAAACTTGCCGCGACAAACTGGACGAGGGTTTGAGAGCCCTCGCTCCAAGCGAAGTTAAAGGAGAACTGAAGCCACGTTTCACCTTCGACGGCAACATTCGAGGTGCTGCGCGGTGCAATGCCGTTCGATAGAACGATGCCGGGCTTCACGAACACCTGCGGTCGTGAACCATTCTGAAGAACGAGGAGCACGGGCGTGCCCGTTGGCCTGCATCCTCGCGGAAGATCGGCATCATCGATCCTGATCAGCTGACGGCCGTCCGCAGCGGTCGCGCGAGCAACAGCCCCGTACGCCCGCTTGAGATCGTGGATTTCGGTTTCGAGGTGTTCGTCAGACATGACCAGTTCCTTCAGCTGATCGTGCCGGCCGGAAAAACCGCGAAGTGGTCGCCGTCCTTGATCGTCACGGGGTCCGCGTTGGCGATGTAGACAAGTTTGCCCTCTTCGCGCTTCGCGAGATCGTCCGCAATCGGAACGCCCGCCTTCTCCTTGATGGCCTGACCAGTGACGTGCCCGTCATCGAACTCGATCTTTCGATGATCGGTCTTGCTGACTTCGACGAAAATGTGAATTGTTTTTGTTTGAGTTGCGAGCATTTGAGTGATCCTTTGGGTGGTTTTCGACTGCGACGACTATTTCTCAGACGAGGCGTGAGGGTTACGCCCTCCACGGTTGGTAGACAGGTCCTTTGACAAACCAGCAGGACACGTCTATCCTGAAATAGGATAGCGCCGTGTGCACGGCCTGTCAAGCCTTTTTAGGACATCGTCATCCCGAAACAGGATAACACGAATGAGCAAAGAGCTTTACAGATATATCGGCGAAAAGATTCGGGATCTTCGTCAGGCATACGGCGGTTCCGGAATCAGCCAGGAAGCCCTTGCGAAGGCCATGGAAACGACCCCGAACACGGTGTCCAGGTGGGAAACCGCCGTCTACAAACCAACCCCGAAAAACCTCCAGGACCTCGCAACGTTCTTCGGAGTCGCGATCTCGGTGTTCTTCCCCGTCGGCGAGAGTCCTCGGGTTCAGGCACTCCTCAGCGCAACAGGCGATCTTTCAGACGACGATTTTGACGAACTCCTTCGGTACGCTCAATTTCGAAAAGCTCGCGCGGCTCTCGCCAGGCAGCCGAGGAAGAAGAAGGCTTCACCATGACGACGCGCTCGCAGTATTACGACGCGATGCGACGCCTTGCCCTCGACAAGCGGGCGTCTCACGACATCACCACAAAAACGCTGAACCTCATCGCGATCAAGAAGGTGTATCGCGACGAGGGAATCAAAGTAGACCTGTGGACGACAAGCCATCGGATTCGCGCGGCCTATTTCGCCGATGACGACGGCTGTTCGGTCCTGGTTAATCGTACGTTGCCGCGGGAGCCGAAGCTCTTCTCGATGGTTCACGAGCTGAAGCATCACTGTGTTGACCGAGAATCCATTGAGAACGGTCGGATACGCTGTGGCGACTACAACGCGAGTGAGGCAATCGAAATCGGTGCCGAGGTGTTCGCCGGCGAGTTCATATATCCAGAGGACGAGATGCGAGAGTTGTTGAATGAAGTGAGACTCTCGCACGCGACGTGCTCGCCAGAACGGATATGCGAGTTCAAACGGGTATGCCCCGCTTGCGTGAGCTACGCCTTCATCGTGAAGCGGTTGGAGTGGTTCGGAATCTGTGATCGAGATCAATACAAGCGTGTGCAGTTCCGAAAGCTGCAAGAGCAGTTGTATCCGCCGATTTACAAGCAGGATTGGTTTAAACGGCAGCGAGCACGGAAAGCGCCTCGGCGGTAGGCCTTCGGTGGCCAGCCGGGACCCCGATGTACCGTCGCGCGTCCGTTCGGCATCGATCGGGAAGCTGAGGCAGGAAAACGAGGTCGTGGGTCTACGCCCGGGAGAGTTCGGCTGGCGCTCAGGTTGTCCGCGTTGGGGAACGCGAGTCGAAGCTCGATCATCCATCGTCAGCGGGTCGAGGAGACTGTACAATCCACCGAGGCTATCGATGCAAAGTGCGCTGGCGTTCCGTGACGCGGACGAGTATGTTCGCGGTGTATCGCCGCTTCTCGAGATGGGTGCGTACGAGTGGTTGTGGGCGCAGCCCGGCGCTACCTTCAAAACGATCGCGGATAGGTTCCGCGCGCATCCTGACGCGTTGCCATCCGATCTGGTGCGGCACGACGTTGCAGACGCGACCGCGCGCGAGGTGATCGAGAAGCTCGGCTCGCGCGGGGTGACGCGGTTCGGCATCGCAATCAATCGAACGTACGAATACCGGAAAGAACTCCGGGATGCGCGGCATCCGGTGGAAGTACTCTATCACCTTGGAACTTGGAATCTTCTCGAAACGAAGACGATCGCCGTGGTTGGCACGCGCAAACCCTCGGCTGAGGCGCTCACGGAAACGGAAGCCCTCGTACGGGAAATCGTCGCGGAGGATTGGACGATCGTATCGGGTCTGGCTGAGGGGATCGACACGCAAGCTCATACAACTGCCCTCGCGACTGGCGGGCGAACGGTCGCGGTGATCGGGACGCCAATCAGCGAGGCATATCCGCGCGCGAACGCAGCGCTCCAGCGTCGGATCGCGGAGCAGTTTCTCGTGGTAAGCCAAGTCCCTATACTCCGGTTCTACCAGCAGATGTGGATGCAGAATCGGAGCTTCTTTCCGGAGCGAAACATAACAATGTCGGCGCTAACGGCAGGTACGATCATCATGGAAGCAAGTGATACCTCGGGCACGCTGATTCAAGCGCGCGCAGCTCTTCAGCAGGGCCGAAAGCTGTTCATCATGGATCGGTGTTTCCACGAGCCTGGCCTGAAGTGGCCGCACGAGTACGTGAAACAGGGCGCACACCGAATCCGGGAGTACGGCGAGATCGTGGAGGTTCTGCGCGGTGTTCACCGCGATAGATGACCTCATCCGGCCGCTGTACGCGCACCTGTCGGAGACTGATCAGTGCTACTTCCTCCGGGAGTACACGTCCGGCCGCGGATTTACCCACAGCGAAACGAACCGGCTGATCTCCAACCTGAAGAAAACGCCGGATCGACGTGGCCGGCCGGAGTGGTACTACAAAGAGCGAGCGATAGAGCAGATAGCGCACGAGTTTCGAGCGTCGCTTAACCTCGAAGCGCTTCGCAAAGTGACACTCATCCCGATGCCGCCATCGAAGTGTAAAGATGATCCGCTCTACGACGATCGCATGCTTCAGGTCCTGCGGAAGATGGATGAGGAGCAACAGCTTGACATCCGCGACCTGCTCATCCTGTGCGAGAGTACGACGCCAGCACACACGGCAGCAGCTCGGCCGAGGATTGAGGAGTTGGTGGGAAACCTGGACGTGTATGAAGCGCTGATGCATCCCGAACCGACGAGCATCGCGCTCGTCGACGACGTCATAACAACGGGCGCGCACTTCGTGGCTTGCAAGGTCGTGCTACAGGAACGGTTTCCGGGTATCGCGATTCGCGGGCTTTTCGTGGCGCGGCGTGTCTTCGCCGAGACGGACGTTTGAGTACTACTGCGACTCGGCGAAATCAGGGACCGTTGTCTAGCCGGCCACCAATTCTAGGCGGACCTTCGGCCACGTCTTCATGACTGCCGCCTCAAGCTGCTCCTGCCGCGCTTTCACCCACGGTGCATAGCTCTTTTCGGTGATCTTCACCGAAGAGTGGCCGAGAAGCACGGACACCTGGTCGATCGGCACGCCGGCGAGGAGGAGCTCCACAGCGAACGTGTCGCGGAACCGATGCGCGTGCGCGCCGCTGACCTTCGCGATATCCACGCAGAGTTTGCGAAGAGACCGCTGCCAGTCGGCAACGGTCGTCTTCGGGAGGCCGTTGCCGGACCAGAAGAAGAAACTCGGGTGAACATTCGGCATCTCGTCGAGCGCGGCGATGACATATGGCGGGAGCGGCACAAAGACCGGCACACCGGTCTCTTGCATGTAGAGGAGGAGCTTGCCGTCGCGAATGCGCTCGCGGCGGAGCGTCGCTGCGTCGCGGATGCGGAGCCCGGAGTAACGGGGGAGGGGCACCATCGGCCGGAGCGGGTGCCGGTTGCCTTGTGCGTAGAATCGTTTGTACGGGGAGCGGCTGCAGGCCGCCACCCTCGGCAATCCGTGCCAGCATCGCGTCGACCTGTTCCAGATCGCGGATGTCCGCCGCCACGAACTCCGCGCGGCGGCCGTCCGCGGCGGGCAGTTCGCCGTCATGTGCGGGCGGTGTGCGGCCGCAAACAAACACCCGCGCGCCTGCGCGCAGGAAGGCCTCGCTGATGGCGCGGCCGATGCCGCGCATGCCGCCGGTGACCAGCACGGTCTGGC
>CAZYTO010000026.1:0-21257 GCA_964650405.1 uncultured Thermoanaerobaculia bacterium
GCGTTAAGGGTGTCGTGGGTCGCGGCGCGCCCGGCGCCGATCCCGCTGTGCCGCCATACCGCGGTCGGCCCGAGGGTAACGGGGAGGGCGATCGAGAGCACTGCCGCGATCGCGGCCGCCGTTCCTGCAGCCGGCTGAACCTTCCGCGCCACGAGCGTCGCGGCCAGACCGAGCAGCGCCAGCAGCACGATCACCACCCGCCACGATCCCGGCGCCGTCAGCAGCGGCAGCATCCCGAAGCCGCCGGCCAGCGAGCCGGCGATCGCCCCCGCCGTGTTCCAGGCGTACGCCCGGCCGACGTGATCCCCCACTTCGGCCTCGCCCGAGCCCAGCAGCGCGATGAGCAGCGGAAACTGGACGCCGGCCACGAAGGCCGCGGGAAAGACCACCACCAGCGTGATGAGCGTCCAGCCGAGCACGTGTCCGGGAAAGCCGATGGAGCCGAGGGCCCGAAGGAGATTCGCCACCACCGCCAGCCGGTCTCCCAGCGCGAACGGGATGCCGATGGCCAGCGCCTCGAGCGAACAGGTCAGCGCGAATCCACCTGCCGTCGCGCGGCGCGTTCCGGGCCGGAAGGCATACGCGGCACCACCCAGCCCGACACCGAGGAGAGCGGTGGCCAGGATCAGTCCGAACGTGAACGTCGAGCCGCCCAGCACCGGCGCCAGCATCCGGTACCAGACCAGCTCCATGAGCAGGAAGGCGAAGCCGACGATGGCCGAGGCGATGAGAATCTGCCGCGGTGCCATTGTGTCCGCCTGCGCCCCCGCCCGTGTCCCCGCCTGAACCTCGGACGGCGCCGTCTCCGCGACTGTGAAGTCCCGCCCGGCGGTGCGGGCAATCAGGGCCACGGCCAGGTTCACGGCCACCGCCGCCAGCAGCGCCCCGCGGTTTCCGAAGTGCTCGAGCATGTAAAACGTCGAGAGGAGCGTTCCGGCCACCGCGCCGAGCGTATTCGCGGCGTAGAGAAGGGCCACCTTGCGGCGGGGGGTATCGCCGTTCGCGGGATCGCCCGTCTCCACTGCACGCGCCGCGGCCGGGAGCGTCCCCCCCATGAGGAACGTCGGGATACCGAGGACGATCAATGCCAGGAACAGCCGGAGGATCGTGGCAAGGAAGAGGCCGAGCAAGACCGATCCGCCGATCGCAAAGTAGACCTTTGCCACCAGCGACAGCAGAAGCGGGGAGAGTGCCGCCGCCACGGCGATCAGCAGCTCGAGGTTCCCGTAGAACCGCAGCGGACGCGGATGGCGGTCGGCGCGCTTCCCGAGAAATGCGCTGCCGAGACCGAGGCCGGCCATGAAGATCGCCAGCACGGCCGCGGTCGCCAGGGTCGAGGCGCCGAAGATCAGCCGGAACTGCCGCAGCCACGCCGTCTGGTACACCAGTGCGCAGAAGCCGGATCCGAAGAGAAGGGGAGAGATGCTTCGCGTCGAGTGCGGCACCGGCGGGAGTGTAGCGGAACAGGAAGGCTGAAAGACTGGAAGGCTGGAAAGGCTGGAAGGCAAATCCTGAGGCGGGATCTCCGGCGCGGATTCCACCACCAGTAGAGTTCGGACGGACGAACCTGCGTTCTTTCAGTGAATTACGTCATGTTCATTGACGCTACAGGGAGTGGTCCGTACACTCCTTCCCGACTCACCGATGACCCGTTCGACCTCACCTCGATCTCGTCGCCGCGTGGCGATGACGTCCTCTCAGCATCCGCGTCTCCAACAGCAAAGAGGAGCAGGTACATGGCATCCATACCCACAGACAAGCTGAAAGCGGCCGAGACCGCGCTGACCCAGATCGAGCGGCAGTTCGGCAAGGGCTCGATCATGCGTCTCGGCGCGAAAGAGTTCACGGCCATCAGCAGCATCTCGACGGGCTCGATCGGCGTTGACGCCGCGCTCGGCGTGGGCGGCGTTCCGCGGGGCCGCATCATCGAGGTTTACGGTCCGGAATCGTCGGGCAAGACCACCCTGTCGCTGCACATCATCGCCGAGGCCCAGCGCACGGGCGGACTGGCGGCGTTCATCGACGCCGAGCACGCCCTCGACGCCGAGTACGCGAAGAAGCTGGGCGTCGACATCGACAACCTCCTCGTCTCGCAGCCCGACTCGGGGGAGCAGGCCCTGGAGATCGCCGAGGTGCTGGTGCGCAGCGGGGCCATCGACGTCATCGTCATCGACTCCGTGGCCGCCCTCGTGCCGCGGGCCGAGCTCGACGGAGAGATGGGTGATTCTCATGTCGGATTACAGGCGCGATTAATGTCACAGGCATTGCGCAAATTAACCGGCATCGTTTCCAAGTCGAAAACGTGCCTCATTTTCATCAACCAGATCCGTGAAAAAATTGGTGTCATGTTCGGTAACCCGGAGACCACCACCGGCGGACGGGCCCTCAAGTTCTACTCCTCCGTCCGCCTCGACATCCGCCGCACCAACCAGATCAAGGAAGGGGAGGAAGTGGTCGGCTCCCGGGTCAAGGTCAAGGTGGTCAAGAACAAGTGCGCCGCACCCTTCCGCCAGGCCGAGTTCGACGTAGGCTACGGCGAGGGCATCTCCAAGACCGGCGAGCTGATCGACATCGGCCTGGAGAACAAGATCATCGAGAAGTCCGGCTCCTGGTTCTCCTACGGCGACGTCCGCCTCGGCCAGGGCCGCGAGAACGCCAAGCTCTTCATCAAGGAAAACGCCGACCTCTTCGCCGAGATCGAAGCCAAGGTCCGCCGCGCCCTCGGCATCAACGGCCCCGAGCTGACCGTCATCGAAGGAGGCGAAGCCGCCGCCCCGAAGAGCGAGCGGATGGTCCGCAAGTAGCGCGATCCCATCTCTCTCGCCCCGCTAACCTTGATTCCCCTCTCCCCGCTCGCGGGGAGAGTTGGGGGAGGGGCTTCCTGCTACGGCGTCCCTCCCGGAACCCGCGTTGATCCGTAAAGCTGGACTGTCTTAGCCTTCCCCGGCTCGAGCGCCAGGTCAGCGATGACCGGTGCCGCGGCAGTTTGACCTAACGCGAGGGCCTCGTTACGCGTTACGAGGTTCTTACGCAAGGGCGACCAGCCCGCGTCGATGCGCACGACCTCTGCGAGATGGAGAAATCGCGCAGCTCCAAGCTGGACACGACAGTGGCTCCGAAAGCGTCCGTGGTCCAGGGCCGGCGAGGGCGCCGGCCACCACACTGAAACGGTTGCGTGCCTGGAACCGACCCAATGGACGGCCTGCTGGAGCCGTTCGGTCGTTCACGCGATATTCTCGCTCCCATGCGGCTCGATCAGACCATCGCGGCACGGAATCCGGCCATCTCGCGGCGGCGGGCGCGCGAGCTGATCGCCGGCGGGGCGGTGCTGGTGAATCAGCGGCCGGTGCGAGTGGCGTCACGCGAGGTCAGCGACTCTGACGACGTGCGTGTGGTGGACGTGGCCAAAGTACTCCGCGTCGAGCCGCTCGTCGAAACAGCGGACTGGCTGGCGGTGAACAAACCCGCCGGCGTGCCATCGCAGCCGGCCCGCGACCGGAAGGTGCTGTCGCTGGAGGAGCGGCTGCGCCTTCAGTTCCGCGAGATCTACCTCGTGCACAGGCTCGATACGCCGACCAGCGGCGTGATCGTCTTCGCCCGTACTGCCGCCGCCGCGGCCAGGCTGTCGCGTCTCTTCGCCAGCGGCGAGATCCGGAAGACGTACCTGGCGCGCATCGACCCTCCCATCCGCGGAGAGCTGACCATCGACTCCCCCATCGACGGGAAGGATGCGCTGACGATCGTGCGGCCTCGGAGCGGCAACCTCATCGAGGTCGAGATCAAAACCGGGCGCACTCATCAGATCCGGATTCACCTCGCATCCGCCGGTCATCCGGTGCTGGGCGACCGCCGTTACAACGGCAAGCCGGCTCCGCGGCTGATGCTGCATGCCTGGCGGCTCGAACATCCGTCCCTCGGCCTCGTAGAAGCACCTTCGGAGATAGACTGACGCCCCATGTACGACGGAACCCCCGAGCAGCCCGTCATCCGCGCCACGACGGTCATCTGCGTCCGCCGCGACGGCCAGGTGGCCGTGGCCGGTGACGGCCAGGTGACGGTGGGAACGACGGTGATGAAGCACGGCGCCGCGAAGGTGCGGCGCATTTTTCACGACAAGATCCTGGCCGGGTTCGCCGGCTCGGCGGCCGACGCGTTCGCCCTCTTCTCCCGTTTCGAGGCCAAGCTGGAGGAGTACCGCGGCAACATGGAGCGGGCCGTGGTGGAGCTGGCCAAGGACTGGCGGATGGACAAGTACCTGCGCCAGTTGCAGGCCTTCCTCATCGTGGCCAACAACGAGCGGTCGTACCTGATCTCCGGGACGGGCGACCTGATCCAGCCGGACGACGACGGGATCCTGGCCATCGGCAGCGGCGGGGCGTACGCGCTGGCAGCGGCGCGGGCCCTGGTCACCCACACGCAGATGAACGCCCGGGAGGTAGCCGCCGAGGCGCTGAAGATCGCCGCCGCCATCTGCATCTACACGAACGACAACATCACGGTCGAAAGCCTCTAGCCATGGTCATCGAACTTCCCGGTGAAGTGAAGAATCTGGAGACACCCGCCGACGCGCTCACGCCTAAAGAGATTGTGCGGGAGCTCGACAAGTACATCGTGGGCCAGAAGGCGGCCAAGCGCGCCGTGGCCATCGCCCTGCGCAACCGCTGGCGGCGGCAGCAGCTCCCGGTGGAGCTGCGCGACGAGATCGCCCCGAAGAACATCGTCATGATCGGACCGACGGGCGTGGGCAAGACGGAGATCGCCCGGCGTTTGGCAAAGCTCACACACTCGCCGTTCCTGAAGATCGAAGCTTCGAAGTTCACCGAGGTCGGCTACGTGGGCCGCGACGTGGAGTCGATCGTGCGCGACCTCACGGAGATCGGCGTGAAGCTGGTGCGGGACGAGAAGACGAAGCTGAACCGGGAGACGGCCGAGCGCAATGCCCGGGAGCGCATCCTCGACATTCTGCTCCCCGACTCGCGCCGCCCGGCGGCCCGCCCGGCCTTCGTGGCCGAGCCGGCCGAGACGCCGCCCGCGGCCGAAGGGGAGACGCGGGAGAAGCTCGGCCGCTGGCTTGACGAGGGCCGCCTCGATGAACGGGCGATCGAGGTCGACGTGAAGGAGCAGTCCTTCCCGTCGCTGGAGATCTTCACGCCCCAGGGTGTGGAAGAGATGGGCATCAACGTGAAGGAAATGATGCCCGGGCTCTTCGGCGGACGCTCGAAGCGCAAGAAAATGCGCCTCGGCGACGCCCGCGAGATCGTCATCGCCGAGGAGGCGGAGAAGCTCGTCGACCAGCAGAACGTGGCCCGCGAGGCCATCGACCGCGTGGAGCAGAGCGGCATCGTCTTCCTCGATGAGATCGACAAGATCGCCGGCCGCCAGCAGGCCTCCACCGGCCCGGACGTCTCCCGCGAGGGCGTGCAGCGCGACCTGCTGCCGATCGTGGAAGGCACGACCGTCAACACGAAGTACGGCATGGTGAAGACGGACCACATCCTCTTCATCGCCGCCGGCGCGTTCCATGTGGCCAGGCCCTCCGACCTCATCCCCGAGCTCCAGGGCCGCTTCCCCATCCGCGTGGAGCTTGAGTCGCTGAGCGAAGACGATTTCGTGCGCATCCTCCGTGAGCCGAAGAACGCCCTGACCATGCAGTACACGGCGCTCCTGGCCACGGAAGAGGTCACCCTGCAGTTCACCGACGACGCCGTCGCCGAGCTGGCCCGCTTCGCGGCTACCGTGAATGAACGCACGGAGAACATCGGCGCCCGGCGCCTGCACACGATCCTGGAGCGCGTGCTCGACGAGCTGTCGTTCGACGCCAGCGACATGCACGGCCAGACGGTGACGATCGACGCCGCCTACGTGCAGCGCGTGCTGGCGGACGTGATCAAGGACGAGGATCTGTCAAGGTATGTGCTGTAGGCGTGGTTCGTTGGTCGCTGGTCGTTGGTCGCTGGTGGCCCGCCGTTGGCTCCCGGAATGTGATTTGTTCCATGCGCCGTAGACAGACACATATCTGTGCTCATTGACCTCCACTTGATCGCTCATCACAATGCGCCCGCGTGAAGCGCCGCGATCTCGTGCGTCATCTGCAACAGCAATGGCTGTGTGATTGTTCGGGAAGGTGGTAATCACACCATCTACGCGAGTCCTCACACAACGGGATCAACTCCCGTACCGCGCCATTCCGAAATCAAGAATACGGTCGTTCGCGCTATCTGCCGGCAACTTGGAGTCCCGTCGCCGGTTTGACCGCTACTTCAGGTCGACGGTGATTCGTTCCTGCCGCCGGCCACGACCGTCAAATTGTTGCAGTGCAAGCTCGCGGTTCGCTTCGAGCACCAACTCTGCTGCTTCGCGTAGATTGTCCCGTGCTTCTTCGAGAGACTCGCCCTGCGTGACGATGCCGGGCACTTCGGCCACATAGGCGATGTAGCCGCCCTCCTCGGCCTCTTCGAAAACGGCGGTGAACGTGCATGTGACGACAGGCGTTGCGACGGAATCGACTCGCACGATAGCTATAGCGTACTACCGAATTCGATTTCTTCCCGTCGGGGCAAGAATCGGCGGCAGCGCCGCCGTAACCTTCCACCCCGAACATGCGTCTCGTTGAGCATGAAGACAACCTGGTTCGTGGCACTCGTGCTCGCGCTCCCTCTGCGTGCTGACACGCTCGCGGATGTGCGCATCGCGGTAAGCGCACTGCACGGGGCGCAGCCGATCCGGGCCACGGTCGAGTTGCGACGCTCGGATGACGAGAACGGGCGATTCTCGAATGACCGCTTCAACGGTGCCGCGAGCGTCGATGTTGCTCTCGACGCCGAGGGAGTTCATGTGCGGTTCGCTCCGGCGCTCGTCGAACAGATCGTTCGGGAACAACGGGAGCACGCAGCCGATGCCAAGAAGATCGACACGACGGCCCGCACGGCAGGCCATGTCGGACCGCTCTGGGTGCTCGAGCATCTGAACGCCGCCGACACGTTTCTTGGCATGCTGCGCCACGCGAAGCTCCAGAGCGAGACGCGGTCGAGCTGGCAGAGCCACCCGGCGCGGCTGCTTACTTTCCACGTGGAGGAGCCGGAGCCGGACGGCATGAAGGGTCTCGGGAGCGTCGGCGTAAAGGAACGCCAGCTCAAGGTGTGGATCGGCGACGACAACGTGCCGCTGGCCGCCGAGCGCTCGCAGGAAGCGACGCCGCGGGTGCTGTTCTTTCACGGCACGGTCAAGTCTCACGACACCTGGTCGTTCGCGCACGTGAACGACCACCTTGTCATCGTCCGCCACGATTCCTCGCACGACGCGGACATGCTCGGACAGAAGAGCAGCGGCCAGTGTGCGAACGTTCGACGTTCAGGGTGATTCATCTACCCGTTGTGGCAGGCGCATAGAATGCGGTGATGCAGATCGTTCTGGCCGCAGTCGAGCGTGAGCTCGCGCGCGCATGGGAGAGCCAATGCACCGACCGGCCCGGAGTCCGCGTGCACCACGGCTCGATTCTCGACCTCGAAGTCGATGCCGTCGTCAGTCCGGCCAACAGCTTCGGCTTCATGGACGGCGGCATCGATCTTCTGTACAGCTCATTCTTCGGGTGGCAGGTTCAGGACCGTCTTCAGGAGGCGATCCGGCAACGGCACCACGGTGAGTTACTTGTCGGAACCGCCGAAATTGTCGAGACGGACAACGCGCGGATCCCGTTCGTGATCGCCGCCCCGACGATGCGTGTGCCGATGATCCTGCGGGACACGGTCAATCCCTATCTCGCCGCACGAGCGGCGCTGTTGCTCATCAGACACGGACGGTTCTCCCGCGGCAGCCTGGCGGGAGAGCCCGTCTCCTCCGCCATCCGCTCCGTCGCTTTTCCGGGGCTCGGTACCGGCGTAGGGCGGGTCAACTTCGACACCTGTGCGCGTCAGGTGGCGGCGGCGATCGACGACGTGCTCACAGGTCAACTGTTTCCCGACTCATGGCGGGAGGCACAAGTACGCCATCAATTGCTGTACGGCGAAGAGACGCGCGACCTTCAGCGTGGCTGAGGCGGATTCGATGACTCGCACGGAAAGGGCGCGGGTCGCCCAGGAAACGCTCGAGATTGTCAGGCGGGGCGCTTACACCGCCTCCAGTGGGACCACCGTGTCGATCGCGGAGCTCGTGACGTCCTGCGTACAGGCGACTGTCTTCTATCCGCCGGAACAGACTGCGGCTCTGAGAGTCCGCCAACGCGATCTTCCTGGAGCGGAATCGCGCGCGCGCATCGAGGTGCGAAACGAGACGACACTCGCGGCGATCCTGCGGCTGTCGCCTCACGGCGCCGTGGCTGCTCTGAATTTCGCGTCTGCAAAAAACGCCGGCGGCGGCTTTCTCGGCGGAAGCGAGGCACAGGAGGAATCGCTGGCACGCAGCTCCGCGCTCTATGAGGCGCTCCAGCACGCGCCGGAGTATTACAGGCTTCACCGGGAGGGACGATCGACGCTGTACACCGACGCGATGATCCTCTCGCCCGGCTGTCCGGTGTTTCGCGAATGACGCGGGCACGCTTCTCGCTGAACCGGCGCTGGCGACGTTCATCACCAGTCCGGCGCCCAATGCCGGCGCCATCGCGGCCAACAGCCCTGCCGACGTTCCACGCATCGGTCCGACGCTCCTCCAGCGCGCCGAGCTGGTACTCGCGCTGGCGTCGCATGCGCAGGCTCGCCAGCTTGTGCTCGGGGCATGGGGCTGCGGCGTGTTTCGTAACGACCCGGCCATGGTCGCGGGCGCATTCGCCTCGTTGCTCGCCGGCGACGCTTCCTGGTCCCGTCATTTCGAACGGATCGTGTTTGCCGTATACGACCGCTCGCTCTCCCAGACGACCTACCAGGCCTTTCGTCACGCACTGACGTTCGAGCGGGCCTGAGTTTCGTTCCGATCTGCCAGGCCCGGCCTCACGACACCGTCTTCTTGAATGCCCGGGCACTGGCGGCGATGAGCACCACGGAGAGCGCCAGCAGCGCGGCCACCGGCTGCCAGAGATCGTCGAAGTTCGCGCCGCGGATGACGATGCCGCGCGCGATCTGGATGTAGTACGTGGCGGGCAAGAGGCGGGAGACGATCTTCAGCGGCCCGGGCAGCGCCGAGATCGGGAAGACGTAACCGGAGAGCAAGACGGAGGGCAGCATGATGCCCATCGCCTTCTGCATCGCTTCCATCTGCGTCTTGGCCTGCGACGAGACCAGCAGCCCGACGGACAGCAGGGCCAGAAGGTAGACCGGCGAGAGGAGCATGAGCAGGCCGATGCTGCCGTGGATGGGGACGCGGAAGAGCAGGTTCATCAGCACCACGATCACGATGAGCTGCGCGTAAGCCAGGATGAGGTAGGGCAGCAGCTTCCCCACCACCACCGCCAGCGGCGAGACCGGGGTGACCATGAGCTGCTCCAGCGTGCCGCGCTCCCGCTCTTTCACGATGGCGAACGCGGAGAGGATCGTGCCGGAGAACGTCAGCAGGATGGCGATGAGGCCGGGGATCAGCAGGTTGGCGCTGCGCATGTCCGGGTTGAAAAGCGTGACGGGATGCGCGTCGACGGGCAGGGTCTGCCGGCCGGTGAGCATGCGCTGGACGTTGTTCGAGAGGATGACGCCGTTGGTTGCACTGAGCGCCGAGGAGGCGATGGTGGAGTCGGAACCGTCGATGAGGACGAGCACGTTTGCCGTGCGGTTGAGCTGCAGGTCGCGCGCGTAGTCCGGCGGGATCTCGATGCCGACCTGGGCGTGGCCGGCCACGATGATGCGCTCCAACTCGGCGTGCGAGTACGCGCTCCGGATGATCTGCAGGTACGAGGTGTTCCGGAACTGATCCAGCAGTTGCCGGCTCTCCTGCGTCCGGCTCTGGTCGAAGACGACCGTGGGGATGTTCTTCGGGTTCATGTCGATGACGCCGAAGAGGATCAGCTCGAACACCGGCACGAGGAAGGCGAACATGAGGGTGCCGCGGTCGCGCAGCATCTGCGTGATCTCCTTGCGGAAGATTGCCCAGAACCCGTTCATCGCATCACCTCCTGCCGCCGCGCTTCCACTTCCTTCCCGCGTACTTCCGTGAGCCGCACGAAGACGTCCTCCAGCGAGGGATCGATCGGGCTCACCACCACCCGGCCCGCACCGAATGATTCGAGGTCGCTCTTGAGCTTCCCGTCCGTCACATTCGCGTCGATGAGCAGGTGCAGCGCCGTTCCGAAGATCGTCGCCGCCTTGACGTACTGCAGTGTGCGGGCGGAGGTCATGAGCGCGGCGACGCCTTCCGAGCATTCGGCCTGCACCCGGCGCGTCCCCTCCGGTGTGACCTCGGGCAGTTTCTTGAGCGCATCCGGACGGCCGCTGACGATGAGCCGGGAGAGGTAGAGGTAGGCCACGGACGCGCAGCGCTCGGCCTCGTCCATGTAGTGCGTGGTCACGAACATGGTGACGCCGCCGCCGGCGAGCTCGAAGAGGAGGTCCCACAGCTCGCGCCGCGCCACCGGATCGATGCCGGCGGTCGGCTCATCCAGGAAGAGCACACGCGGCCGGTGCATCAACGCCGCGGCCAGGGCCAGGCGCTGCTTCCACCCGCCCGAGAGCGCGCCCGCCAGCCGCTCCCGGTACGGCCCGATGTGCGTGAGGTTGATCGCCCATTCGATGCGCTCGGTGCGCTCCGCCCCCTTGAGCCGGTAGATGGCGCTGAAGAACTCGAGGTTCTCCTGCACGGTGAGGTCGCGATAGAGCGAGAAGGCCTGGGAGACGTACCCGATGTGCTGGCGCACCTGCTCGCCTTCGCGGTCGACGTCGAAACCATCGACCGTGGCGTGGCCGGAGGTCGGCTGGAGCAGGCCGCAGAGAATGCGGATGAGCGTGGACTTGCCGGACCCGTTCGGACCGAGGAGTCCGAAGATCTCGCCGCGTGGCACCTGCAGGGTCACGTCGTCGAGCGCGCGGAACTTGCCGAAGTCCTTCGTCACGCCCTGGACGTCGATGCCGATCTCGCTGCTCACTCCGGATTCCCCTTCACGCCGAGGTCGACGTCGGCGGCCATGCCCGGCTTGAGTTTCGGGTTCGGATCGACGAACACCTTCACGCCGTACACCTGCTCGGCGCGCTGGGAGCGCGTCTGCACGTTGCGCGGCGTGTACTCGCCCTGCGGGTTGATGCTGGCCACCTTGCCGGTGATGTGCTCGTCCGGGTACGTATCGAGGCTGACTTTCACGTTCTGGCCGACGTGAACGAGCTCCAGCTCCGTCTCCGGCACGAAGACCCGCACCCAGAGCTGGCTCGACTCCAGGATCTCGGCGATGCTCTGGTTCGGCGCCACGAGGTCTCCGGGGCGGAGCCCGAACGACTGCACGGTGCCGGTGACGCTCGCGTAGACGTTGCACTCGGCATGCTGCTTCTGCAGCGAGGCCAGGCGCCGGGCCTGTTGCTCGACCTGGGCGCGGAGCATCTCGACGTCCTCGGGACGCGACCCGAGCTTCATCACCCGCAGGTCCTCGGCCGACGTCCGGGCCTTCGTGGCCGCGGCGTCGAGGGACTCGTGCGACGCGATCCCGGCGCGGTAGAGCGCTGCGAAACGGGCGTGCTCCTTCTCGTCGTTTTCGGAGATCGCGGCGGCCTTGGCGATGTCCTCGGGCCGATTGCCGGCGATGGCTTTGGCCAACTGCGCCTTCGCGGCGTCGATGGCCGCGGCCTGTTCGGCGATCTGGCGGTCGAGCGTGTCGGTCTCGAGCTGGACGATGAGCTGGCCGGCCTGCACCGGCTGGCCCTCATCGGTCAGAACGCGGGCCACGCGGCCGCCGACGAGCGACCCCACGTTGACGGTCCGGGCCTCGAGTGTTCCGGAGAGGACGATTTCCTTCGGCTGGCGCGCCAGGCGAGCCCACAACAGCCCGGCCACGGCCAGGCTGAGAAGGACGACGACGATCACGATTCGCTTGACGATGGTTGCGGCTTTTGCCACGAGTACCTCCACTGACGATGGCTCCCTCGGTCCAGAGCTCGATGAGCGCGTCGATGTACGGCGGGAGCGGATAGGGTTGGGGGGAGATGTTGAAGATGTGGTGCAGGGTGACGTAGGAGTGCAGGGTGCCCATGAAGAGCAAGGCCGCCGCCCGCGGGTCGAAGGCGCGGATGCGGCCCGCCTCCATGGCCCGCCGGAAGTAGTCGCAGACGGCCGCCAGCCCGCGCCGCGGCGGACTGTCGGGCGCATCGGTGTCGAACGGCACGACGAGTTGCCGTGAACGGCTGTGCATGTAGACGGCGATGTTCTCGGCCACGATGTGCTCGGCGAAGGGGATGAATTGCTCGGCGATCCCGCGCAGGATCTGGCGGGGGTCGGCCTCGGCCGCGTCGACGTTCGCCAGCTCGAGCAGGAACGGCGGCGGCGCGGGAACGGCGTTCTGCATGGCCGCGAAGAAGAGAGCCTGCTTGGACTCGAAATGCCGGAGGACGGCGGCGGGCGTCACGCCGAGGACGGCGGCAATGTCGGCCAGCGTGGCGGCGTCGAAACCCTTCTCGCCGAAGACGCGACGGGCGGCCTGGAGCAGTTCATCCCTGGTGATGCGCGGTGGTCGGCCCATTTGTAAATGAACGTATATTTACAAATGCAGTTTGTCAAGGCGGGCCGGGGGCCGGGGACGTTTTGTAACAAGGCGAGCGGGAGACGGGCGAGCGGCGAGCGGGAGGAGGTGCAGGCAGCTTGTGAGCCGAATCGTCTCACGCGGAGGCGCGGAGGAAGCAGAGATTTGAGCTCTCCTCCGCGTCTCTCCCTCAGCGTCCTCAGCGTCCTCCGCGTCTCCGCGTGACCGTTTCTTCGCTCAGGATGAGCTTCATTCTCGCCTGAGCGTTGTCTCCGCTCCCCGCCCCCGCTCGCCGCAACCCGCTCGCCGCAAAACGAAAAAGCGGCGACTCGCGTCGCCGCTTTTCGTACAAGAGCTGCGCGTAGTTTTTAAAACGTGACCCGGGCCGCGAGCTGCACGATGCGCGGGCCGGTGCTCGAGGTCGGGAGCTGGAACAGCGTGGCCGGCGCGCCGAGCGAACCGGTGTACCTGGTGCGGCTCACGCCGTTGATGTTGCTGCGGTTGAACACGTTGAAGGCCTCGGCGATGAACTGCAGGCGGGCCGTGCTGAACAGGCCGATGTCGCGCGTGAGGCGCGGGTCGAACGACACCTGGCAGGGCAGGCGGAACTGGTTGCGCTTCGTGCCCGGCGCGAGGTCGTTGCTCGGGTTGCCGTCGTTGTCGAGGTCGGAGTTCACCACCGCCGAGTACGGCTGGCCGCTCTGGTAGCTGACGATGCCGGAGATCGTCCAGCCGCTCACCAGCGCGTGCAGGACGTTGTTCTGGATCCCCTGCGCGTAGCTGTCGAGCTGCCACAGACCGCTCAGCACGACGCGGTCGCGCACATCGGTGTCGCCGTAGGTGTAGTCCTTCTCCAGGTTGAGGGGATCGCTGGCGTGCTTGCCGTCGTCGCCCGAGGAGAACGGCACGACCGCGGTCGCATCCGGCCGGTCGTCCTTGACCATGGAGTGCGTCCAGGCGATGCGTCCCTGCCAGTTGTTCGACAGGCGCTTCTGGAAGTCCAGCGTGACGCCGTCGTACTTCGAGCGGGCCGAGCTCTCGAAGGCGATGACGCGGTTGAAGTTCGTGAACGGACGTCCGGTGTACCGCGTGTAGGAGACAACCTGGCCGTCATAGGTCGTGCCCGTGACCGTGGTGGGAGTGCTCACGTTCACGTCGATCGAGCGTGGCAGGTCGGTGCCCTTGACGTACTGGAAGTTCACGCCGGCCGAGAAGTCGCTGCCGACCTGCTGTTCGACGCCGACGTTCGCCTGGTCGACCTTCGGATTCTGGAAGTGCTGGTCGAAGACGAAGATGGTCGGCTTCGGCAGGGTCACGCCCGTCGGCAGCGACGTGTAGATGTTCGGATAGGCCGGGATCAGGCTGCCGGTGAAGGTGATGGTCTGGACGTTGATGCCGTTGTTGGACATGGCCGTGCCGATCATGATCGACGGCGTGCGGCCGTAGAAGATGCCGTAGCCGGCGCGGACGACGGTGCGGCCGTCATTGCGCGCGTCCCAGGCGATGCCGAGGCGCGGTCCGATGTTGTTGTTGTCGACCGGGATCTTGTTCGTGCGGTAGCCGGCCGCATTGAGCTGCGCGTCCGGATTGAGCACCGTGGGCTGGGCGATGTCCTGCTTGTCGTAGCGCACGCCGAGGTGCAGCGTGACCGTGGAGATCTTCCACTCGTCCTGCAGGAAGAGACCCGTTTCCTTGAGGTCCGGGTGCGTGATCGGACCGCTCGTTCCAGCGCCGGCGAAGGCCTCCGTGAACGAGACGGGATTGTGGTTGTTGAAGTCGGCCACGCTGTTGAAGCGGAAGGAGCCGAAGAAGTTGCCAGGGAAGTAGTTGAGGATCTTGTCCTTGCTGTAATCGAAGCCGCCCTTGAACGTGTGGTTGGCGTAGATGTAGGTGGCGGTATCGGCAATCTGGTCGCGCTTGATGGTCGTCTCGCGCGGCGAGAACGTGTTGCGGCCGATGGTCAGAACGGCCACGCCGCCCTGGAAGATCTGCGCTTCCGGATCGGAGCTGTTGGCCTGGCCAGGCTCGCGGTCCTTCAGGTACTGCGCGCGCACTTCGTTGAAGACGGCGTTGGTGATGGTCTGGTCGTAGACCGCGGAAACGGAGTCCGTGAAGACGTTGGAGTTACCGGTGTGCTGAAGGGCGCTGGTCGTCGAGCCGTTCTCGAAGTTGAGTCCGTGGAAAACCTGCTTGTTGAAGCGCACGGCCAGATGCTGATTCGTGGCCAGCTCGCTATCGGTCTTGAAGAGGTAAGCATCCTGATTCTGGGCGCGGTTATACGACTGGTCGAGCCCGGCCAGCGTGGCCAGGCCGGCCGTCGTGGCCGGGTCGGTCGGGAAGGTGACACGGCCGCTGCCGAGGATGACCGGAGTCGGCAACTGGTTGCGCTGGCGGTCCCAGTTCGCGAAGAAGAAGTGCTTGTCGTGAACGATCGGGCCACCCACGGCCACGCCGTACTGATCGTAGTGGTAGGGGCTCTTGGCGCGGTTGTTGATCTGGTTGATGTAGTCGTTGGCGTTGAGCGACTTGTCGCGGTAGTAGTCGAAGATCGAGCCGTGGTAGTCGTTCGTGCCCGACTTGGTCACGACGTTGATGACGGCGCCGCCGGCCCGGCCGTACTCGGCCGAGTAGGCGTTGGCGTTCACCTGGAACTCCTTCACCGCGTCCTGCGAGAACTGGTAGGGCGCGCGGCCCGAGCCGGTGCGGCCGACCGTCTGGCCGAAGAAGGTGTTGTCGTCGTTGGCGCCGTCGACGACGAGCGAGTTGAGCGTGCCGCGCTGGCCGGCGAAGCTGATGTCGCCGCCGCGCACGTCGCGCACGACGCCCGGCGTGGTGAGGACGAAGTCGATGAAGTTACGGCCGTTGACCGGCAGGTTCTGGATGGCCTTCTCGTTGACCACCGAGCTGACCTCCGACTTCGTCGTCTCGACGAGCGGCGCCGCCGCGGTGACGGTGACCGTCTCGCTGACGCCGGCCTTCATCTTCAGGTTGAGGCCCGTGTCACTGCCGACGTTCACCACGATCTTGTCGTACTTCACGGGCTGGAAGCCCGACAGCTCGGCGCTGAGCCGGTAGATGCCGGGGGTGAGGTTGGGAATGTCGTAGTGGCCGGTGTTCGTGGAGACGGCCGTACGCGTCGTGCCGTTGGCGACGTTCACCGCCGACACCGTGACGCCGGGAATGGCCGCGCCGGTATCGTCGGTGATGTTGCCGGAGATCGATCCGTTCGACGACTGCGCAAGGGCGGTGAGCGGAACGAGGGCAAGGCACAGGAAGAGCACTGCGAGGAAGCGAAGTTTCTTCGCGTAGTTCATGCGGGACTCCTTGCAACGGGTTGAAATTGGACTGCCGGATTAAACCGCGGGACGCGACGGACAATAACACAGGGAGGTAACGGGATGGCGATCGCGACAGTGAATCCTACGAACGGGGAAACTCTTCGGACGTTCGCGCCGCTGGACGATGCCGGAATCGATGCGGCGTTGCAGCGCGCGACGGCTGCATTCCGCGTGAATCGGGGGCGAAGTTTTCGCGAGCGGGCCGCGCGCCTGGCCAGGGCCGCGGAGCTGCTGGACGGCCGCGCGGACGAGCTCGGCCGCCTGTTGACGACGGAGATGGGAAAGCCCCTGAAGGCGTCGGTCGCCGAGGTGCAGAAGTGCGCCCTCGCCTGCCGTTACTACGCCGGCCACGCCGAAGCCTTCCTCGCCGACGAGCCGGTACAGACCGAGGCGGAGCGGTCGTTCATCCGCTACGAGCCGATCGGACCCGTGCTGGCCGTCATGCCGTGGAACTTTCCGTTCTGGCAGGTCTTCCGCTTCGCCGCGCCGGCCCTCATGGCCGGGAACGTGGGGCTGCTCAAGCATTCGTCGAACGTGCCCCAGAGCGCGCTGGCCATCGAGGAGGTGCTGCGCGAGGCCGGCTTCATCGACGGCGAATTCCAGACGCTGCTCATCCGCGCCGATCAAGTCACCGCGGTGATCGAAGACGCGCGCGTGAAGGCCGTCACGCTCACCGGCAGCGAGCCGGCCGGCGCGAGCGTGGCCGCCACCGCGGCGAAGCACATCAAGAAGGCCGTCCTCGAGCTGGGGGGAAGCGATCCGTTCGTGGTCATGCCGTCCGCGAATCTCGACAAGGCGGTGGAGATCGGCGTCAAGGCCCGGGTCATCAACAACGGCCAGTCGTGCATCGCCGCGAAACGTTTCATCGTGCACGAGGCCATCGCCGATGAGTACGAATCGAAATTCACCCGCGCCATGGAGGCGCTGAAGGTCGGCGATCCGCTCGATCCGTCGACCGACGTCGGGCCGCTGGCCATGCCGCAGCTCGTGGATGACCTGGAGAGACAAGTGCACCAGTCCGTCGCCGCCGGCGCGCGCCTGCTCACCGGCGGCCGCCGCCTCGGTGAGCGCGGCAACTATTACGCGCCAACCGTGCTGGCGGACATCCCGCCCGGCGCGCCCGCGGCGTGCGAGGAGACGTTCGGCCCCGTCGCTTCACTCTTCCGCGTTCGCGACATCGACGAAGCGATCGCCACGGCCAACGACACGCCCTTCGGTCTCGGCGCATCGGTGTGGACGAACGACGAGCGTGAAGTGCAGCGCTTCATCGACGGCATCGAGACCGGCCAGGTGTTCGTCAACGCCATGGTGGCCTCCGATCCGCGCGTGCCGTTCGGCGGCGTGAAACACTCCGGTTTCGGCCGCGAGCTGGGCGTCTTCGGCATCCGCGAGTTCGTCAACGTCAAGACGATCTGGATTGCGTCACTCGGGGCAACCGGGAGCGACACGGAGTGAGCGGCAAGGGCGGTCAGGCATCCCTAACCACGAATCACTCGCCTCTAACTCCGCCGCCACGCTCGCCCTCGAGCCGGAACTCCCACTCCTTCGGGTTGATCGGCTCATCGGCGTGCACGGTGAAGACGCAGCGTCCATCGCCAAGCTGGAACTTCTCCTCGCGATCGACGCGGACGCCGAGGAGGCGCGTCAGGGCGTTCACGGAAACGCTGCAGAGGGCGGGCCGGCGCATGGCCGTATTGAGGAACGGGCAGTTGCGCTCGATCAGGCGGAAGCCGTCTTCCGTCTTCTCCACGTCCATGAACGGATCGTGCTCGAGGTAGAGGTTCTTCAGCGCCTCGACGCGCGCTTCCAGCGGCAAATCGCGCAGCGGTGCCTCGGCGACGGCGACGCGTTCCTCGTAGATGCGGGAGAGCACGCGCTTGATCGCTTCCGGGCCCAGCTCATCCGCGACGGCGTCGATGACGGCGATGCTGAGGGCGTCGTACTCTTTGGGAAAGAGGTGATCGCCGGCCTCGGTGAGGCTGTAGCTGGTGGCGGGACGGCCGGTGCGGTTGCGCTCCGGGTCGCGGGTGATCTTGGCCTCGACCCATCCTTCCCGTTGCAATTGCAGGAGTTGCTGGCGGACGGCTTCTCCGGTGAGTTGGAGCTCTTCGGCGAGTTGGGCGATGGTGGATGCGCCCCTCCGCTTCAGCGCGTGCAGGATCGCGCGGCGGCTATCGGGCAGTTGGTCGACAGAGAGGATGACGGTCTCCTGTGATTTGGCTGTTGACAACCACGCACACGATGCAAATAGTTCCTTGTGGAACGGGACCTGTTCCTCGCACCCGTTTTCCCATTGCCGTCCGACGGCATGCGTGGCCGCAGGTTTGCAGGCCCGTCGAAGGATTTCGACACGGATGTTGCGCCTCAAGAGAGTCGTCCTTTTCTTCTTTGCCGCTTTCGCACTCACCGCCGGACCGGCCGGCGCGGAAACGCTCCGGCTTTCGCTGCCGGACGCGATCCGCCGTGCCCTGAGCGCGGGCACGCAGGCCGAGCTGGCCCGCTCCGCGCAACAGCGCGCAGGTGTCGCCCAGCGCGAGGCGCTCGGTGCGCTTCTGCCGCAGGTGGAAGCACGGGTTCAGCAATACAGCCAGTCGATCAACCTCCAGACGTTCGGATTCTCGCTGCCCGGCTTCCCCGTGGTCGTCGGTCCGTTCAACGTCACCGACGGCCAGATCGCGGCGGCGATGCAGATCTTCAACCTCGCCGCGCTGCGCCGCTATGAAGCCCTCCGCGAAGAGCGCATGGCCAGCCGCTGGGACGTCGAGCAGACGGAGAACGACGTGGCCACGGCGGTGGCGCGGCTCTACGTGATCGTCCAGCGCGCCGACGCACAGATCGCCGCACGCCAGGCCGACGTCGCTCTCTTCGAGCGCCTCGGCACCGTCGCGCAGGACGAATTCAAGGCGGGCACCGGAACGCGGCTCGACGTCGCGCAGGCCAACGTGCAGCTCCAGCGCGCGCGCCAGTCGCTGCTCGTCGCGCAGAACGACCGGGAGACGGCGCGCCTGGCACTGCTCAACGCCATCGGCGCCGACGAAGGCAGCGAGCTGGTGCTCGTCGACCTGCTCCCGGCGCCGGCCATCGTTCCTCCCCTCGCCGCGGCACTCGACCGCGCCCACACGGCGCGGCCGGAGCTGCAGCAGGCCGAAAGCCGCGTGCGCGAAGCCCAACTGAACGTCTCCGCCGCACGGGCACGGCGCATCGGCTCCATCGCCTTCGACTTCGAAGGGGACCTCAGCGGCAATCACATCCAGGAGCTCCGCTCCACGCGGCGCATCGGCTTGACCGCTTCCGTCCCGCTCTTCCAGACCGACGTCCAGGCCCTGGTCGCCCGGGCCAAGCTCGCGTTGCATGACGCGGAGACGGCCCGTGCCCAGCGGCAGCGGGACGTCGAACAGGACGTGCGGCGCTCGGTGCTCGCGCTGGAGAACGCCGAGGCCCGCGTCGCCGTGGCGCAGGAAACGGTTCGGGTGGCGGAGGAAGCGCTCACCGTGGCGGGCGACCGGCGCGCGGCGGGCTACGGCTCGCCCGTGGAAGTCGATCGCGCTCAGGATGTCTACCGCCAGGCGCACGAGGACCTTGTCGCCGCGACCGCGGATGCTGTCGCCGCCTCCTACGACTTCGCGCACGCCACCGGCGACATCCGCGCCGCCATTCCGAACGCCAGCCCGGCCGCGGCTCCGGCCGGCGGTTCCATTCCCGGTGTTCCGCCGCCGGGCACGCTGCCGCCGCCGCCACCACCGCCGGTTCCTCCCACCGCCGCGGCTCCGCCACTTGTGCCGACTCCGGGCGAGCCCGCCGCGCAGATGCAACCGGCCGTGCCTGCGCTTGCGCCACCCTCGGTCAACGCACCCGCTCCGCCGCCACCCCAGCCACAACCTGTGCCACCGCCATCGACTGACGGACCCGCCGTATGAGCGCCGGAGTCCTCACCGCGGGCGGCATGACGGCCCGGACAGAGCGGAAGCCGGTCAACAAATGGCTGGTCACCGTCTCGATCACGTTCGGGACGCTGATGGGGGCGATCGACGCCTCCATCGTCAATGTGGCCGTGCCGCATCTCACCGGTGCGCTCGGCGTGACGGTCGAACAGGTCACCTGGGTGACGACCGGTTTCGTCATCGCCACGGTCATGGTCATGCCGCTGACCGGGTTTCTGGCGCGGCTCTTCGGCCAGAAACGCGTCTACCTGACGTCGCTGGTCATCTTCGTGATCGGCTCGGCGCTCTGCGGCATGGCCCGCACGCTTCCGCTGCTGGTGGTCTTCCGCGTCATCCAGGGACTTGGCGCCGGCGCGCTGCAGCCGACCGAGCAGGCCATCCTGCGCCAGACGTTTCCTCCGCACGAGCAGGGCATGGCCATGGCCCTCTTCGGCATGGCCGTCGTGCTGGGGCCGGCGTTCGGACCGACGCTCGGCGGCTACATCGTCGACAACTATTCGTGGCCGTGGATCTTCTACATCAACGTGCCTATCGGCGCGCTGTCACTGCTCATGGTCACGCGCTTCGTCCATGAGCCGGCCGACATCCGGGAAGCGATGAAAAAGATGGCCGAACGGCAGCGCCGGAACATGGACTGGTCCGGCATCGTCATGCTGATCATCGGCCTGGGCACGATGCAGTACGTGCTCGAAGAGGGGAACCGCAACGACTGGTTCGAGTCGGGCGAGATCAAGCTCATCACCCTCATCGCCGTCGTCTCGCTCGCCTTCCTCGTCATCCGTGAGCTGAGCGCGCGCGTGCCGGCCGTCGACCTCTCGCTCTTCAAGGACTTCATCTTTTTCTCGGGCACAATGGTGGGGGCGGTGATGTTCGCCATGCTCATGGCCGTGACGTTCCTGCTGCCGCTCTTCATGCAGACGCTGCTCGGCTTCTCGGCGACGCAGTCGGGGCTGGCCCTCATGCCGCGGTCGCTGACGATGCTGGTGGTCATGCCGATCGTGGGCAGGATCTACAACAAGGTCTCGCCGCGTATCGTCGTGGCGTTCGGGATCCTGCTCTTCGCCTACACGGCCTGGCTCATGGGTCACTACACTCTGGCTACGAGCTCGCGCGGCATCGTCAACGCACTGATCCTTCAAGGCGTGGCCTTCAGTTGCCTCTTCATCCCCCTGACGACCGTGGCCCTGGCCACCATTCCGCGGCACCGCCTGCCCGATGCCACGGGCCTGAATTCGCTGCTGCGCCAGACCGGCGGCTCGGTCGGACTGGCCGTCTTCGCCACGCTCCTCGGGCGCTACGCGATCAAGGCGCGCCACGCGATGCCTCCCAGCCTCCCGGCCGCTCGGCCCACGGTTCCGGCCCCGCCCCCACCGTCCCAACCTCTCCGCGCCCGCCCCCGCC
>CAZYTO010000026.1:21267-28881 GCA_964650405.1 uncultured Thermoanaerobaculia bacterium
GTTGCGGGGGGCCCCACGTGAAGACCCCAAGGCCGTCGTCGCGGCCCTCGCCGCTTTGAAACGGGATTTGGGGGGGCGCGGTTGGTCCCTCGACGCAGCGCGCGCCGCAGCCGGGCGCGTGCTCGACGGCCAGCTCCGGCAGCAGGCGATGGTGCTCTCGTTCGAGAAGCTCTACTACCTCTCCGGGATCTGCTTCCTCTGCGTCCTTCCTCTCGTCTTCTTCCTCCGCGCGCCGAAGAGCGCCGAACAGATCGATGTTCATGTGGAGATGTAAATGACACCGAGTCCGTCCTCGACCGCTGCCCCCGAAATCGCCGAGCACGAGCCGGCCATTACCCCGAACAAGGCTCGCCGGATGTACCTCCTCGTCGGCGGCGCCGTGGTGTTGCTGCTGTTCTTCTACGGCATCTACGCGCTGCTCAGCTCCGGGAAGGAGACCACCGATGACGCCCAGGTCGCCGCGGACGTCGTCCCCGTCTCCTCGCGGGTCGCCGGCCAGGTGGTGACCATCGGCATCGTCGAGAATCAGCCGGTCCACCGCGGCGATGTCATCGCCCAGCTCGATCCGCAGGACGCGCAGGTGAAGGTGGCCCAGGCCGAAGGCGACCTGGCCACGGCCCAGGCGCAGGCGGCGGACGCCGACGCCCGCGTGAGCGTGACCCAGGCCACGGCCCAGGGCGCGCTCGAAGCGGCGCGCGGCGGCGTGAAGAGCTCGGAAGAAGCCGTCGGCACATCCTCCGCGCAAACCCAGCAGGCCGGCGCCGCCGTCAAGCGCGCGGAGGCCAACGCGCAGAAAGCACGCCTCGACGACCAGCGCGCCGAGGAGCTCGGCGGGAAGGGCGACATCTCGCGAGCGCAGGTCGATGCCGCACGCGCCGCCCACGAAGCCGCCGACGCCGATCTCGCCCAATCCCGCGCAGCCCTGACGGCCGCCACCAACGCCCAGCAGGCAGCGCAGGCCAACGTCATCTCCGCGCAGGGCCGCCTCACGCAGAGCACGCCGGTGGCCGCGCAGATCCAGGCCGCACAGGCCCAGGCCCGCCTCGCCCACGCCCGCGTCACCACCGCGCACGCCGCGCTCCAGGCCGCGCAGCTCTCGCTCTCCTACACGAAGATCACCGCCCCCTCGGACGGCATCGCCTCGCGCCTCGGCGTGCGGATAGGCTCCTACCTCACCGCCGGTCAGGCCATCGTCCAGATCGTGCCGCGCACGACCTACGTTCTCGCCAATTTCAAAGAGACGCAGCTCCAGCAGATGAAGGCCGGCCAGCGCGCCACCGTCCGCATCGACATCACCGGCCGCCGCGAATTCGAAGGCAAGGTCGAGAGCCTCTCCGGTGGCACCGGCGCGACGTTCTCCCTGCTCCCGCCCGACAACGCCAGCGGCAACTTCGTCAAGGTCGTGCAGCGCGTGCCGGTGCGCGTTTCATGGCAAGGACCACCGGCCGATCAGGTTCCGGCCGGATCGTCCGCGGAGGTGACGGTGTATACGAAGTGACACGCGACTATTGGATGCCGGCTGCGGCATAGGCTGCGTCGATCGCGGCGATTTTCTGTTGGGCCACCTGTGGGTCACCGAGCCATAGCGTCTTCGCGATGCTTTTCATCGTGTCCCGGGTATCGAGAAATGTCGCGAACGCTGATAGACGCGTGAGTGTCAGGTAATAGAGTCGCGCCACTTCCACGACCGTAAAGACGCGGTTACCGGCCGCGTCGGCGGCGGTAAGAACATTGTACGCGGCCTTGTTGTGAATGTTGCTGTTGGTGTGAACGCCGCCGCTGTCGTCACTCGCGGGTTTGACGACGAACTTCGACTTGTGATCGGGGTCGCCGGTGCGGGTAGGATCCTGAAAGTCGCGCAGCGGTCCGCCGTTGGTTGCCAGCTTCGAGCCAATCTCCCAACTCCAGGCCGTCAGATCGTCAGGATTGCGCCCCTGCTCGCCGGCGTTCTTGTAGTTTGCGATGATGACGCCGAAGATGTCGCTGAACGACTCGTTCAGCGCCCCTGACTCGAAGATATAGCGTAATCCGGCCGTCGTCTCCGTAACGCCATGTGTGAGCTCGTGTGCAATGACGTCGAGGTATCGCGACAGGCTGCTCGCGTTGCCGTTCGCGTCGAAGAGCTGCCCGTAAAGCATCTGTTTGCGGAACCACACGGCGTTGCGCCAATTGGCCGAGGCACCCGGCGGGCGCTGATACGTGCACTTGACGATCGAGACCAGCTCCATCCGGTTATCGTCGACCCCGTTACGCTTCAGCACGTCGTTATAGAAATCGAATACTTTCGTTGCGTTGACGTGAGCGGAGACGGCCGCAGTGGCAACACCGGCGAAGTCGGCGGCGCCATTCGCGACGACGGTGCCCGGAGCCGCCGCTGAATTGATGTCGTCGTAGTTCAGGTCGTAGGTCCGCAGTTTGCGGATCGGATCGCGCAGCTCGAACTGGTTATTGCTGTTGCCGAACCCGTCGAACTTCTGTTTCGTCCCGAGCTCATCGATACCCTGGCAGTTTGACGGAAGGTCAAACCATGGAGACGCGCTGTAATAAAGCACAATCTCACCTGAATGCGCGTCCACGAGATAGGTCATGTCGAGTAGAAGGTCGCGTGGAGAGGGGTCGAGCCCATGGCCGCGCGACGTGGCGGCCGATTGCAGGAGCGCTTTGGGCGCCACAGCGACGTGCTCGAACTGATACACGAGGTGCCACGCGTCGTCGTGATCGTGGAAATACATGAGAGGCGGCGCCGCCGCGACCGCGAGCTTGTCCGGCGGTACCTCAGTAAAGGCCGCGATGCGGTCCCGTGCATCAGAAGGGCTCAGGGTCGCGATGTGATCCACATCCGGCATCTCGGCGATGTGCGCGTCGACGGCAACCAACTCACGCTCTGCGCTCAATTCGACACTGGCCTTCCCACCGAGGATGGGAATGTTATTGGCCGACTGGTCGAAGTGAACTACACTGGTATTCGTCAACGGCGACGGCTGGACCGACAACACTTTCATGTCCGGCATGACTTCGGGACGGCCGGGGGCAGTCACGGCCGCGAGCACGGGACTATCCGTCTGGCCCGACCACAGCCCGTCGAGGTAGTGCCGTGCCGCGGCCTCGTCGTTGTGAAACTCGATTTGCACGTCAGCTTTCGCCGGCAGGGCGGCAGCCTCCGCACCTGTGATCCCACGCAGGACGTCGTCGATGGCGAGCGACGGCACAGAACGCCGGCCCGTATCGCTCGCGTGTACGTGATACCGCGTGAACCCCGCCATGACTCCCTCCTACGTGTGCTGCTGCAGAATGTCCTGCACCGTCTGCTGATAGAAGAAGTTGGTGTGCAGCACGACATTCTGAGCAACCGTAGCCGTTCCGAACCTGTAGTTGTTGACGTCTGCAACCGGCAGCCACGGATCGAACACCTCCGCGCCCGTAAACGGCACGACCAGGTCGTTCGCGGTCCCGAAGATCTGATCCACATTCCAATCGAGATACTCTCGAAGCAGCCCCTGGGTCGGGTCGTAGTTGGCGTGCAAAACAACCAACCTGCCGATTTGGGTCATCGTCGGACCGTTCAGGCCTTTCAAGAAGGCATTGACTGACGGGTCCGGGTTGAGCGCCAGCACGCTCGGAAGCTTGACGGCGCCATGCGCGAGGACACGCAGCAAGCCCACAATGACATTCAGAACGACCCCGGCCGAGCCGAGGATGGGAATCGAGCCAATGGCCGAATAGATATTCAGCAGACGATTGATGTTTTCAAAGCGGGCAAGCTGGGATCCTTGATTCGCACCCGCCACGAAGATTGCGTTTCCCACGGAGCCGATCTTCTGCTTGGCGAGACCGGCGAGAGCCGGGTCCTCCAGCATGGCTCGCGTTACCAGCGCGCCCCGGCTGTGGCAGATGACATCGATCTGCATGCCGTCCGGCAGGCGATTGAGAAGGTCCTGTGCGTTCTGGAAGGGCGTCTTGGAGACCGTGTAGTGGTCCCAGCCGATGATGTTCTTGTACTTCGAGCGGAAATCGGCAAGAAGGGGATGTCCGGCCTTTCCGAACGCAGCGAAGGCTCCCTGCGTCGAGCTGAAGATGCCATGTGTAAGAAGCAGCGTGCGACCGGAAAGACCGGACAGATCCTTGAGTACGGGAAAGTTGTGCTCAGGGTCGAAGGAGAGGAACGCCTCAGTCTTGGACCGCGCCTCGATCTTGTTTGCGATCCATGCCACGACACGCTCTACCGCTCCATCGACGATGTCCTGGAGTATGTCTTTCACCAGCGAAAACCGGAAGAAGCGGAGCACGGCACCGCCGAACGAGGACGCGCTGAATCCTGCCGGCGAGGCGCCAGCCGGCGACGTGAGCGCTGACTGCGGAACACGGAATCGCAGCGCGGTCGACACCGGCGCTGCCGCCAACTCGAGCACTCCAGTTCCGTTGTCCGGCACCGCCGAACTGGCATTCAGCGGAATGAACCACTGTACGATGTCTCCGTTCCGCACCATCAGCAGCAGGCCCTCGCCGGGATCAGGAGTTGCCTCGAACTGCACGTGAGCGTCGTCTGAACCGGGCATGCTCAGGGTTGCTGCCGGGGCGGCAGCGAGCCCGGCTGGCGTCGGAACGGGTGTGGCCTGAATCGGTTGATACTTCTGTGTAAGCTCGTTCGCGCCGATCGCGTCGTCCCATACTCCTTCTCCGGGCGCCGCGTCCTCCATCGCGATGCCGGGCGGAGCCGCTACTGTCTCGAGCAACAACGCCACACCCGGCGCCTGCACAGTTACGGCATTCCCGTCGTCAAAGCGAAGCGTCGTCGGTGCAATCGCACCCGTGGTGACTGAAGCCATTGGGCGACCTCCCAGTCTCTAGTAGGAGGGTCACGCCTGGCTGTTTTCCCTACCCGCGATCGTGCGAAGGCTTGCCGTCTGCAAAATTGCGCGCCGAGGTGTTCACGGAGCCGCTGAAGCTGAACGGATGGGCCCGACGGCGCGGTTACACGAGCGTCCCCTTGAAGAGCAGCGTGCTCCGAACCGACTCCTGTTTCAGGTGGAGGAAGCGCTGACGCACTTCGTCGCTCGAGTAGTCCGCGAGTCCCGCCTCGGTCTCGAAGCTCACGAGATGCACTTCGTACGGAACGTCGCAGGTGCCGGCGATGAAGCTCGCCGCGCCGGGGCGCAGGCGGAGCAGCAGCTTGCCGCCGTACCGCGGAAGAAGGGGAAGAACCCTGGCCTCGAACTCCTCGAACGCCTTCTCCCTGCCGGGGTGAACGTAGATGAGCTGCGTGAGTGCGATCATGATCGTCCGATCCTTTCGATACGTAGCGGCAGCGCCTATCCTGGCTCATTGAATACAATTCGCGCTATGCGCTGGTACGCGCTGGTGATGCTCCTGGCTGCGGCTGAAATGCAGGGCGGTCTGCGGTTGGACGTCAACGCGGACGTGCCGTCGTCGACCCTTTGCGATGGCACCTGCGCGCCCACCCGGAGCGCATGTTTTCTCGCTCCATATGAACGCAGGCTCACTTGAGCTACGTCGTGACCAACTCAGGCCCTTCGGCCGTGGCGCCGCACTTTTTCTTCCTCCTCGGCGGCGGCGGGACGTTGACGGATTTCATCCCGCCCGCGGGAACGAGCAACTGCCTGTTCACGAATCTCAATTCCGATCCCGAAAGTCCCGAGATCGTCTGCACGACCAATCCGGTCATTCCCGCCGCTGAGAGTCGCGTGTATACCGTGACGTACTCGCAACAGCGCCTGGCCGGCGGAATCGCCGCGTCGCTCGGCAACGAAAATGGCGGCGGTCTGCCACCCGATGACCTCCGCTTGTTGTGCCTCCGCTTCGCACCAGCGGACACTGCGCCGGCCCTCTCCACTTCGCTGCTGGTCCTCCTCGCAATCACGATCGCCGCGGTCGCGGTCTTACGCTTGCGAGAGTAAGGGAAGCGGGAGGGAATTTGGCTCCGGCAGTAGGACTCGAACCTACGACCCACGGATTAACAGTCCGTTGCTCTACCGACTGAGCTATGCCGGAACACTCACGCCGCTAGGCGGGCGCGCGAAGATAGCAGGGGGCCTCGCGCGCGTCAACTAACCGGCCGGGACCGGGCCGTATTTCGCCAGGGCGGCCCGCAAACGGTCGAGCATCGCGGAGGTCTCGTCGTACTCGATCAGCTCCACCCCGGCGTCGCCGGCGACCATGGCCGAGCAGCGTTTCGTGAAGGCGGCCCGATAGAGGCAGATGACCGGTTTGTCGTAGCGATAACGGGCCGTGGCGATCTCGTAGCCCACTCCGGTGGACGGTAACGAGACCTCCGCCACGAGCACGTCCGCCTCGGCGATCCAGCCCAGGTCCCGCTCGAAGATCGCGGCGGCGCCGAGCGACTCGCCGTGTGCGCCCACGTCCTCCGACGCTACAGCGCCAGCCAGCACACGATGGCCCGCGGCCTCCAGCGCCTGGACAATGCTGCGGTAGTGCGCCACGTCGGTCCGGCCGCCGCTGATCGCGCCGGCGAAGTAGATCGTTAGCATTCGCTGTTCGCTGTTCGCTGCTCGCGGGTCGGCGGCCGGTTCATCGTGTTCGGATGATAAGTGAGAAGCTTGCCAGACTCCTCGCTGCCCGCCAACCGCCGCCCCCGCTCGGAGTGAACTTAACGCCAATGCCATAATGCCCCCGCCGCATGTCGCGCGAGATCGTCATCAACGCCACCAAGCATGAGTCCCGGATTGCCGTTCTCGATGAAGGGCAGGCGGTGGAGCTGTGGGTGGAGCGCACCCGGCACCGCACGATCGTCGGCAACATCTACAAGGGCCGCGTGACGAAGGTGCTCCCGGGCATGCAATCGGCCTTCGTGGATCTCGGGCTGGAGCGCGATGCGTTCCTCTACGTCTCCGACGTCATCGAGGACCTCGAGGACTTCGAGCACGAGACGTCGGAGGAGATGTCGTTCGACGACGCGATGCAGCAGCCGGCGGGACGGCCGGAGATCAGCGACCTGCTGCGGGAAGGGCAGGAGATCGTCGTCCAGGTGTCGAAGGACACGATCGCGGGCAAGGGCGCGCGCATCACCAGCCACGTCACGCTTCCGGGACGCTTCCTCGTCTACATGCCGACCGTGAATCACATCGGCGTGTCACGGCGCATCGAGAACGAGGAGGAGCGGGCCCGCCTGAAGCTGCTGTTGGAGCGCATCCGTCCCGCGGCGCAGGGCGGCTTCATCGTCCGCACTGCCGGCGAGCAGCGCGAGGAGGAGGAGTTCCGCGCCGACCTCAAGTACCTCACCGAGCTGTGGGAGCAGATCAAGCGCCGCGCGGAGAAGGCGTCGGCGCCGACGGCCATCCACCACGATCTCGACCTCGTCCTGCGCACCATTCGCGACGTCCTCTCGCCGGAGTTCAAGAGCGTCTGGGTCGACGACATCGACCAGTACCAGCGGGTCGTGGAGTTCCTCAACCAGATCCAGCCGAACCTCGTCTCCCGCGTGCGTCTCTACCGGCGCGACGAGCCGATCTTCGACGAGTTCGGCGTCGAAGCGGAGATCGCCAAGGCTTTGAAGTCGAAGGTTTGGCTGAAGTCGGGCGGCTACCACGTCATTACACCAGCCGGGGGCCCGTTTGCCACCGACCTACACCCCCGGAG
>CAZYTO010000027.1:0-28776 GCA_964650405.1 uncultured Thermoanaerobaculia bacterium
CGTCGCCCTTCGCTTCGCTGTTCTTTCCTTCCCCGCTCTTTGCTTCGCCGCTCTTCGTGTCCCCGCTCTTTTCCTCTGTCTGCACGGCTTCGGACTTCTTCTCCTGCGGCGGTGTGGAAGGTTTCTGCCCTTCGCCCTTCGCACCGGCGGCGTCGGGCCCGAGGGGCAGACCGAAGTCCACGGTCTTCGCTTCGCCGTTGGTGACGTCGAGACGCACGAGCTTCGTTACGGGCGCGTCATCGCCCACTTTCGTACGGCCGGGAATCGTCTCGGTGTATCCGCTCTCTGTGACGTAGTCGGGGACGACGGTCCGCTTGGTCTTCGCACCGTCCGTGCGCAGGAAGGCCAGCACACCCTTGCCGTCAGGCGTGAGCTGCAGGTCGGCCACGTTCTGCTTGGCCTCGAGCTTGTACGGCTTGCGCGGGTTCTCTTTCTTCTTCTTGGCCTCGTCCTCTTCGCGCTTCTTGGCGCGGCGGTCGACGGTGTCGATGAGCTTGCGCTCTTCCTTCTCCACCCAGAGCTGGCTGGCGGACTTGTTCTTGTCCTTCTCCTGCCAGAGGTCGACCAGCGGGCCCTTGTCGTCCGCGGCGACCACGTTCGTCACCTGCTCCAGGTCGCCGCCGTCCAGGGCCAGGACGAAGAGGTTGTTGCCGCGGACGAAGGTGACGTGCTTCTCGTCCTGCGTCCAGCGCGGCGACGACTCGCTGTCCGTCGTCTTGGTCAGGTTGCGGCGCTTGTTCATGGCGCCGTCATAAAGGTAGATGTCGCCGTCCTCGGCATAGACGGCCCGTTTGCGATCGCGCGTCCAGCGCCCGCGCGCGGGAGGGGCGTCCTTCTTCTCCTCCTCGCTCAGCTTGCGGAGGTTCTTCCCGTCGCGGTCGACGGCCCACGTGTCGAAGTCCTTCTCCACCGGATCCGTGTTCTCCTTCCAGGAGAAGAAGACACGCTTGCCGTCCGGCTGCCAGCGCAGCTCGCGCGGCGCGTAGCCGTAGTTTGCTTCGCCGCGCATGATGTTCTCGACGCCGAGGTCGAACTTCGGTTGCTGCGCGCTCAGCGCCACAGCGAAGGTGAGGACGATGGCCAGGGCCGCTCGAATCCGCATTCACTCTCTCCAAGGTTGCTGCGTTGTGGGGATTGCCGGGGGTGTCGGGATGATCGGGTTGCGGGGTTGCGAGGTTACGGGGTACTTGGGAGTTACGAGATCCTGAGTCTGGTGTTGAACGGGAGCGACTGCCTATGCCGCTCCGATCAACTCCGCAAACTTCTTCAGATCGATGTTGCCGCCGCTGATAACGGCCACGATGGGGCCTTCGCCGGCCTTCCCGCTCAGGGCCGCGGCGACGGCCAGGCCGCCCGCCCCTTCGGCGATGACCCGGGTCTTCTCGGCGACGGTGCGCATGGCGGCCTTGACTTCGTCGAGCGTGACGACGACGGAGCCGTCGACGACGTCCTTCAGCCGTTCCCACATCCGCGGGAAGATCGACTTCCCGCCGGCTCCGTCGACGAACGACGCCTGCCACCCGTCGAAGACGCGCGGCCCGCCGGCGGCGAAGGACACGGCCCCGGGCGCGGCCGTCTCCGGCTCGGCGCCGAGGATGCGCACGGCGGGTGCAAGCTGGCGGATGGCGCTGCCGATGCCGGCGATCAGCCCGCCGCCGCCGATCGCGGCGATGACCGTCTTCACCTGCGGCAGGTCTTCCAGGATCTCCAGACCGAGGGAGGCGTTGCCGGCGATGAAGTTGTGATCGTCGAACGGATGGACGAAGGTGCCCTCCACGCCGGGGAAACTGCGGGACTCCATGGCCGCCCAGCAGGCATCGAAAGGCGCCTTGACGATGCGCGCCCCGAGGCGCTCCATCCGCTCCACTTTCGTGGCCGGCGCCGTTTCGATGGCCACCACCGTGCACGGGATGCCGAATTCGCGCGCGGCGAAGGCCACTCCCTGTCCCGCGTTGCCGGCGCTGATGGTCCAGACGCCGCGGCTCCGCTCCTCAGGACTGAGCAGTCCCACCGCATTCGCAGCGCCGCGGATCTTGAAGGCATTGATGGGCTGGAGGCTCTCGAGCTTCAGCCAGATCTCCGGAGCGCCGGGCACGTCGTGCCGCAGCCGGACCAGCGGCGTACGGGTGATGACGGAACGGATCCGCTCACGGGCGGCGCGGATCTCATCGAGCGTAACAGGTCGCACGGGAGGGGGAGCGAGCGATGACATGGGCGGGCATTTTAGTCGTGTTCTAACCACTAACCACTAACCACTTGCCCTTAACTCAACCCTGCCCTGTAACGATCCGGATCCTCTCTTCGAGCACAACGTCCGTGCGGAAGCCGCTCAGGCGGAGGTGCCACTCGGCGGTCTGGTACATGGCCTCGGCGGGGATGAGGCCGACGATCTCGCTCGACACGACGGCCACGCCGTGGCGCTCGGCCTCCTCGCGCACGACGGTGAAGGCGCGGTGCACGGGCGTGCGCCGGAAGTCGAGCAGGTTCATGGAGACCTGCACCAGGCCGCGGCTGGCCAGCTCGATGGGCAGCGCGCGGACGAACCGCAGGCCGCCGCTGATGCCGCGCACGGCGCGGGCGCAGGCCCGGGCCACGTCGACGCGCGTCGTGCCGAGCTGCATGTTGAAGGCGATCAGCGGCACCCGCGCGCCGACGACGGTCACCCCGGCGGATTCGTGAATCGTCCCCGGACCGAAGTCCGGGTGCCAGCGCGCGTCGAGCATCTTCTGCGGGAACTGCTCGAACTCGCCGGAGCGGATGACCGGGAGCTCCCGGCGGTAGTCGTGCGTGGCCGCATGCTCATAGAGGTAGATGGGGACCTGGAAGCGCTCGGCGATGGCCCGGCCGGTATTCGTGGCCAGGGCCACGCACTGGTCCATCGTGGCGCCTTCCAGCGGGACGAACGGCACGACGTCGATGGCACCGACGCGCGGGTGCGCGCCGCGGTGGTGGCGCAGGTCGATCCGTGCCACGGCGATCTCGAACATCCGCAACACCGCGTCCCGCAGCGGCGCCGCTTCCTCCGACGCGAAGGTGTAGACGGAGCGGTTGTGGTCCGGGTCGGAGTGGACGTTGAGCAGATGCACGCCCGCCGTGCCGCGAATCGCCTCCGCAATCGCGCCGATCAGGGTCGCGTCACGACCTTCGCTGACGTTCGGAACGCATTCGATCATCGCTGGAAGAGTGCTGAGTGCTGAGTGCCGAGTGTCGAGTACTGAGTGCTAATGCCGAGTGCTGAGTGCTGCTGAACCCCAAGTGCTTGCACTCAGCACTCGGCACTCAGCACTCAGCACTCAGCACTCGGCACTCAGCACTCAGCACTCGGCACTTGTTTCCTATTCGGACAGAACCTGGATTTCCGGGATATTGCGGTACCGCTCCGCGTAGTCGAGGCCGTAGCCGATGACGAACTTGGGATCGATGGCGAAGCCGACGTAGTCGGCGCGGAACTCGACCTTGCGCGCAGCCGGCTTGTCGAGGAAGGTGGCGGTTCGGACGTCTTTCGCGCCGCGGTCGAGCTTCACGTAGCGGTGGACTTCCCGCATGGAGAGGCCGCTGTCGATGATGTCTTCGATGATCAGCACCGGCTTGTCGCGCATGTCGAGCTGCGGCTCCTTGAGAATCGTCACCACTCCCGACGACGTCTTCTGGTCGCCGTAGGACGAGATCTGGATGAAGTCCAGCTTCACGTCGAAACCGATGTGACGCATCAGGTCGCTGCAGAAGAACATTGCCCCCTTGAGGACGCAAAGGGCGATGAGATCCGTCCCGGCGAAGTCGCGGGTGATCTCCGCCCCCATCTCCGCAACCCGCTGATCGATCTGAGATTTACTGATTAACGTCGTCTGTGCCATTTGTGGGAGAATTCTAGTCGTTCTCCGTTGTCCGTTGATCGTTGTTCGTGAATCGGCTGCGCGCCCATCGCCAACCGGCGCTGAAGCCGGCCGATGCGCCACGAACATCGACCAACGAACAACGGACAACGATCAAACGCCCATGTCCGTCACAGAGATCGGGTTGCTGCATGCGCGCTATGTGCGTTTGTCGGACCGATTCAAATCGATCTGGACCTACCACCAGTTTGCGTCCGGACTGTTCAAGAACCTCCTCCACGCGCCGCTGCCGTATTCGGTCGACTTCCAGAAGGTCTACGACCGGATCAAGTCGGTCAGCACCATGCTCAACGGCGCGCAGCTCCAGGAGGCCCTCACCGCCATCCAGCTCAGTGAGGTCACCCTCGATCGCACCACCACCCAGCTCCTGAAGGCCGACGACGAGATCACTCCGTCCATGGTCCGGCGCTTCTTCGAGAAGCTGAAGCGGCAGGACGAGACCATCATCCAGTTCCTCATCAAGTTCTACCTCTTCGGGGAGGCCACCGACGGCGACCGCCGCGACAAGATCGACTTCCTCTTCACCCGCATCGGCGAGGACTTCATCGCCCAGCGCGGCGAATACTGGTCGCGGGACTCGCTGGAGTTCCGGGAGCGGGTCATCGCCCTCGTGTCGGTCAAGAAGACCGCGCCGGAGACGGCCCAGGACGAGGTGGTGCGCCTCATCCGCGTCCTGCGCGAAATGCGCGACGAGATCAGCCAGGCCCGCCAGTTCGAGGAGCTGACCGAGCCCAACCTCCTCACACACGCCCGCCAGTTCAAGCACGGCCTGGGCGACGTCTACTTCCACCCCGACGTGCTCCCGGCCATCGTCGAACTGAACGTCACGGCCAAGAACCGCTTCCTCCGCCTCTATCACGAGGAGGAGGAGCGCATCGTCACCGACTCCACCAAGCTGCTCGAGCACGGCGACGCCATCGAGCGCAACTTCGGGGAACGCAATCCGGAGCTGCTCGAAGAGATCGCCCGCTTCCGTGAGTTCAAGGAGCGCTTCGACGAACTGCGCCGGAACTCGAACGTCAAGCACGACGTCATCACCCATCTCAAGCAGAGCATGGCCAACATCCTCACCCAGCTCGACCGGGGCACGGGAGAGGAGCTGTCCGCGCCGGACCTGCCGCCGGCGTTTTTCACCGAGGCGGAGCAGAAGGAGCGGGTGACCTCGAAGTTCACCGGCGACCGCTCGCTGCACCCAGCCCTGCTGCGCATCGCCCAGGCCATCGACGACGCCGACCGCAACCTGCTCTCCGAGGAGATCGCCGAGCTGCCGGGAGTGCGGGAGATGCGCCTCGAATCGTGGGAAGTCGCCGCGTACGAGAAGCTCTTCGACCGGCGCAACGGCGAGTCGACGGAGGACAACGAAGACCTCTGGGTGCTCTACGTCCGCGCCGCCGCCCTGCGCATCAAGATCGACGAGGAAGCGACGCTGCTGGCCGCATCGACCGCCGCCGGCGTGCAGGCCGAGGCGGACCTGCTCGCGCACGCCAAGCAGAGCCTCGACACGGCCAAGGAGCTCGACGAGGAGTTCGGCGAGATCCTCCGCGAGGCCGTCTACTACTCCAACCCGCGCATGCTCCGCCAGCTCTACCGCTCCCGCTTCCGCCTCCTGCGCGGCTTCAGCGGCCTGTGGCTGATCTACGACCGCGGCCAGACGCCCGCCACGACGGCCTAAGAAAGGGGTGTCACCCTGAGCCCACACAGCGCAGGTGCGCCACCGCACGCGCCGGCCGTCGCGGCAGCTACAATGCCGCGCCATGAAGATCTACCGCTTCACTCACAACGGCCGCCCGTCTGTCGGCGTCGCCGAAGGCGACAACGTCGCGCTTTACGACGGTACGGACGCCATGCATCTCGGTCAGCGTGTTCAGGTGCTCACCGGCGAGCTTGCTCTCCTCCCGCCCGTCACGCCGTCAAAGATCGTCGCCGTCGGCCGCAACTACGCCGATCATGCCAGGGAGCTCGGCAATGAAGCGCCGCCGGAGCCGATCATCTTTCTCAAGCCGCCCACGGCAGTCCTATCGCCGGACGGCACGATCGTCCGCCCGCCGCAGTCGCAGCGCGTCGATTTCGAAGGCGAGCTGGCCATCGTCATCGGCCGTGAAGCGAAGAACGTCGCTGCCGCGAACTGGCGCGACTACGTCCTCGGCTTCACCTGCGCCAACGACGTCACCGCCCGCGACCTGCAGAAGAAGGACGTGCAGTTCACCCGCGGCAAGAGCTTCGATACGTTCCTGCCCCTCGGTCCGTGCATCGAGACGGACCTCGATCCTGCCGCGCTTTCGCTCACGACCCGCGTGAACGGCGACGTTCGCCAGGACGGCAATACCCGCGACATGGTCTTTTTGTGCGCGGTCATCGTCGAGTTCATTACCTCCGTGATGACCCTGCTGCCGGGTGATGTGATCCTGACCGGGACGCCGGCCGGCGTCGGTCCGCTGGCGAGCGGCGACCGCGTGGAAGTGACCATCGCCGGCATCGGCACGCTCCGCAATGCCGTTGCTTGACGAGATCCTCCGCCGCTTTCCGCTGCTGGCGAAGCTGCCGCCGCAGGGCGTCTACGCGGTGGGCGGAATCGTGCGCGATCTTCTCGTGGGCATCGACCCGAACGACGCCGACCTGGCCAGCGCCGATGCCCTGGCCAGCGCCAACGCCCTGGCCGGCGCCGGCGGCCGGAAGGTCATCACCCTCGGCAGGGACCATCTCAGCGCCTACCGCATCGTCGACGGGGAGCACATCTACGACTTCGCCCCGCTGCTCGACGGCGGCATCGACCGCGACCTGGCCCGGCGCGACTTCACGGTCAACGCCATCGCCGTGGCCCTGGCCGGCGGCCAACTGCTCGATCCGTTCGACGGGCGGGGCGACCTGCAGCGCCGGCTCGTGCGCATGGTCCACCCGAAAAACTTCGACGACGATCCGCTGCGCATGCTGAAGGGCGTGCGCATGGCCGTGAAGTACCGCTACGAGATCGAGACCGCCACCCTCGATGCCATCCGGGTCCGGGCCGCGTCGATCACCAGCGTGGCCGCCGAGCGGATCGGCGTGGAGCTGGAGATGATCTTCGACGCCGGCTGCTTCCGCCGCGCCCTGACGCTGCTCCGCGACACACGCCTCGACGTCCCGCTCTTCGGCGAGGAACTGGCACCCTCGCGCTATCACGCCGACGATGTCTCCGTGGCTGCGGCCTGCGTGCTGCTGTGCCGCGACCTGCACGCCGCCGCCGAGCGCTTCCGCTGGAGCGACACGCTGCTGCGCGACGCCGCCACGCTCCGGAGCCTGCGCGATGATCACTCGCTCTTCGCGCTCTATGACGCCGGCCCGTCCGTCGCCGCCCAGCTCCTCCCGCTCCTCCGCGCCCTCGGACGCGATGATGCCGTGGCCATGCCCGACTTCGGCACGAAGGCCCTCCTCACCGGCACGGAGATCGCGGAGATCCTCGGCCAGGCTCCCGGCCCACGCATCGGCGAGCTGAAACGCGCCCTGCTCGAAGCGCAGTTGCGCGGCGAAGTCACGACCCGCGAAGCCGCCCAGCACTTCATCGCCGCCAGAATGTAGGGCACGACCGCGTCGTGCCGCCCCCCCGTGGGTGGGCAGCAAACAGAACTCCCACCGCCACCACCCCACCGGGGATTCGGCACGACGCGGTGGTGCCCCACACGGCGTCAGGAGGTCAACGTGACGTGCACTTCTCCCGCCGTGACGTGCAGCTTGACCTCGCCCTTGCCGCCGTTCGGATTGGAGAAGTGCGTGGTGCCGGGGAAGAGCCCTTCGCGGTCGATGATCTTGTCGCCGAGGTTCGCATGCACTTCACCCACGCGGCAGGAGGCGGCCAGTTCGCGCACGCTGGCCCGGGGCGTGGTCATGTGGATCTCGCCGGCGTTCATGTCGACGTCCACGTTGCCGAAGGATCCTTCCAGGTGGACTTCGCCGAAGCGCGTCTCCACGTCGAGGTCGGCGCCGGAGGGGACTTCGATGGTGATGTCGAACTCCGAGCGATTGCGGGCGCTCCAGCCGCGGGCATTCGGGCCGAAGCGGCGGCGGATGACCACCTCGTCGCCCTTCGTCACCACTTCCGGGTTCACGTCGTCGACGACGCGCTGGTTCTCCTCGCGCCGCCGGTAGCCGTCGTAGCTGCGGCGCACCGCGCCGTGTAGGGCCACCGTGTCGCCGCCGCCGTTGCGGATGTGGAACTCGCCGGCGGGAATGTCGATGACGATCCGCCGCAGTCCGTGCAGCGGCGCCGTCGTCTGGAAGGGATGGGTGACCTCCTGGTCGGCCAGTGCCGCCGTGGCGAGCGTGCCGGCCGCCAGCGCCATCACCCCGAGCGTGAGTCGTCGCATGATCGTCTCCTTTGATTCTCTACCAGAGAACGATTGGCGAGGGGAAAGGTTATCGGAAGGCGAGCGGGTTGGGGCGAGCGGCGAGCGGAACGGGAGAGATGAGATCGAATCGGATCCCGCGCGCCGCTCGTCGTCTCCCGCTCGCTCGAATCGGATCCCGCGCGCCGCTCGCCATCTCCCGCTCGCCCGGATCGCGCTGACTCACCGGAGCGCGATAGCCAAAAAAACCACGGGGCCCCGAAGGGCCCCGTGAGTACGACTCCCCAAAGTCGTTAGTGCTTATTTCTTCTTCGCGGTCTTCTTGCTGCTCTTCTTGGAAGACTTGGACGCTGCCTTCTTAGTGGCCATTTCGCTCACCACCTTTCATGCCGTACGGGACCTCCCGGTCGCGCCTACTTGGCAAAAAGTGCTGGATCGCTCCAGCAAGCTTGATCGCAATGTCATGGGAGAAGCGGCTGGGATGGGGATACCGATGACCTTCAACAGCGACCTGACCGTGCAAGCTGGTAATCCGGTTTCTGGCGATCATCATTTTTGCTTTCGTAAATATGCGATTGATAAATCATATTGTCAAGCATTTGTTTATCGAAATCGAAATGAGGACGCGTTGTTCCACGAAGTTCCACGCGACGGCGAGCGGGTTGCGGCGGGCGGCGAGCGGGCGTGGAGAAGCAGAAGTCAGAAGGCGGAAGGCAGAAGTGCGCGCGCGAATCGATCAGCGAACCCGATACGCTTCGCGCGTCAGCTCCGCGCAGCGGCGCCACGTCAGCGAGTGCGCGCGCTCGATGCCGCGCGCGGCGAGGGAAGCGCGCAGACCATCGTCATCGCGCAGGCGCCGCATCGCTGCTGCGAGCGCCTCCGCACTCGTCGCCTCTGCGTGCAGCGCGGCATCGCCGGTGACTTCCATCAGCGCCGCATTCTTCGACGTCAGCACCGGCACGCCGCAGGCCATGGCCTCCGCGGCGGGAAGTCCGAACCCTTCCTCGAGGCTCGGCATCACCACGGCGATGGCGCCGCGCATGAGCGCCGCCAGCTCGTGCGCGCTCTCGAGGAAGCCCGCGGCGATGACGCCCTTCACCGTCGTGTAGCGCGCGAAGTCGCTGCCGGCCAGTACGAGCTGCGTTGCGGACCCCGCACCGGGCGGCGCGTCCTTGGCGAGCAGGCCGAACGCTTCCACGAGCCGGGCCACGTTCTTGTGCGGCTTGTCGTTGCCGGCGAAGAGGAAGTAGCGCCCCGCGGCGCGCGGGCCGTCGGGGCGGAAGACGGTGTGGTCGACGCCGTCGGGCGTCACGGTCACCTCCTTCGCGCGAAGCTCCGACCGCAGCTGGCCGGCCACGGCCTCGCTCACCGTCAGCACGCGGCGCGCGCGGCGGACGGCGCGCCGCAGCATCGTCTTCGCGTAGAGCGGCGCGAACGGATTCCCCTGCGGCTGATGGAGGTGGATGAGGTCGTGGATGGTGACGACGAGCGGCGCGCGCGTGATGGGGACGACGTAGTGCGGGGCGTGGAAGAGGTCGAGGCGTGCCCGCTCCGCGGCCCGGCCCACGACCACCAGCTCCCGCAGCGAGTAATGCGGCGCCTCGAGCGGCACATGTTCGAAGTCCGTGGGAACGAGGTTCCGCGCCGCCGGCGGCGCGAAGACGACGTACTGCTCGTCTCCCGCCCCGAGCTCGGCCAGGCCGTGCAGCAGGCCGCGGATGTACGTCCCGATGCCGAAGTCGGCCAGCTTGCGGGCGTCGATTCCGATCCTCATCCGCGGGCCGCCTCCTCCAGCAGCGCCGTCATCGTGGCCGCGCTGGCCTCCCAGCGGTAGTGCGAGGCCCGCTCCGCGGCGCGGAGTCGCAGCTCGCGGCGCAGCGGCCCGTCGCGCAACAGGCGCACCAGCGCATCGTGCAGTGCCTGCCGGTCTCCCGGCTCGATGAGCACGGCCGCGCCTTCTGCGTAGTCGGGGATGGCCCCGGTTCGCGTGGCGATGACCGCCGCGCCGCAGGCCATGGCCTCGAGGGGCGGAATGCCGAAGCCCTCATGGCGCGACGGGTAGACGAAGACGCGCGCGCCCCGGTAGAGCGCGCGCAGGCGCTGGCGATCGACATATCCGGTCGTCTCGACCCCGTCGCGCTGCGCGATCCGCGCGCCCCACCCTTCCCCGCCGCAAATGACCAGGCGGGGGCGCGGCCTTGGCAGCGACTCCCACGCCGCCAGCAGATCGTCGAGCCCCTTGCGCGGCTCGAGCGTGCCCACGAAGAGGATGTAGCCGCCTTCGCCGTCGCTTTCAGCCCGTCCGTCCGCGTCGCCGGCATCCTGGCTCGGAGAGAAGAACGCGTCGACGCCGTTGGGCACCAGCGCGATGCGCCGGCGCGGCACCGCGAAGCCGCGCACCGCTTCCTCCGCCACCGCGCGCGACACCGCGGCGATGCGGGACGCCCGGGCCAGGCTCGCTCCGATGAAGAGGTCGAACGAGGCGATGGTCTTAAGCCGGTGCCGCCCCGGCATGGTGATGGCCGTGAAGTCGTGCAGGGTGACCACGGCCGGGATCTTCAGGGCCAGGGGAATCGTTCCGTGCGGTCCCCACAGCACGCCGTCGCCGGCAATGCGCGGCAGCACGAACTGCTGCCAGAGGATGCCGTTCGGCGCCGCGTCGACCCGGAACCGGCAGGCTTCCAGTCCCTCCCGGTCCGCGATCTCCGCATGCGCGGCGATCATCGGCGGCGGATCGATGGCCAGCCGCCGCGCGATCTCCGCCGTGTGCACACCGATCCCCGTGCGGTGACCGACCAGGGCGCGGCCGTCGATGAGGACGTTCACGGCGACAGTGTAAAGAAAGGGCGAAGGGCGAAGGGAGCGAAGGGCGAAGGACAAGGCTGAAAGGCTGGAAGATTGAAAGGCTGAAAGGGCCAGAGACGATTCGCTCTTCTGCGGCGCCGCCCTTTCAGCCTTTCAACCTTCCAGCCTTTCAGCCTTCAGGACGCCGCTCTCCTCAGCACCCCCAGCGTCTCCGCCGCCGCCCGGTCCCAGCGCAGGCTGGCGACGCGTGCGTGGCCGCGGGCGATGAGCTGCGCACGGAGGGCCGGATCGTTCGTGACGCGCTCGATGAGCGAGGCCAGCGTCCGGGCGTCGTTCGGCTCGAAGTAGAGCGCGGCGTCGGCGCCCACTTCCGGCAGCGACGACGAGTTGGCGGCGATGGTGGGTACGCCGAAGGCCATCGCTTCGAGGAGCGGGAAGCCGAAGCCTTCGTAGATGGAGGGGAAGACGAACAGCTCCGCGCCGGAATAGACGGCGGCGAGCTGCGACGGTTCGAGATAGTCGAGGTGCACCACGTCGCGGCCGCGCAGGCGGGGCACGATCGACTCCGACTTCCAGCCGATCTTTCCCACCACCACCAGCGAGCCGTCGTACCGGCCGCGCCGTTTCAGGTCCTCGAAGGCGTCGAGCAGCACGGTCAGGTTCTTGCGCGGCTCGATCGTGGAGACGAAGAGGAGGTAGCGCTTTGGCAGTTCCTCGAGCGCGCCGGCCGGTGGAGGTGTCGCGGCGGCGAGCGGGGGCACGGAGACGCCGGACAGCACGGTCACCGCGCGCCGCGGGTCGATCGGGTAGTAGCGGAGCAGGTCCTGGCGCGTCGACTCCGAGACGCAGATCACGGCATCGGCCTGCACCAGCTCCCGGCTCATGTGGCGCTCCAGGTTGGCCAGGGTCTCGTTCTGCAGCAGTTCGGGAAAGCGCTTGTACGTCAGATCGTGTACCGTGACCACGCGCCTCCGGGCCACGGCTGCGTGGAGGCGGGGGAGGAAGTAATTCGCGCCGAAGAACACATCGCACTCGACCGTCTTCATCCAGGCCACGTACGCCGCGGCGGTGGCGGCGCGCTCGATTCGCGAGATCCGGCCGCGGCCGCGGAAGTCGAACGTGCAGAACCGCGCCTGCGGCGGCAGCGACGTGTGCAGGTGCGGGCCGAGGTCAGTGATGCGGGCGTCTCCGAAGAGGTAGAGCTCGACGCCTTCCAGCCTGGCCAGCTCGTGCAGCAGGTGATGGAGGTACCAGCCGATGCCGGTCAGCGGCTCGTAGAACGGGCGGATGTCTACGCCCACGCGCAGGGTCTCTTCGCGGCGGGTGGCCTCGCGAACGACCCGGCCGGCGCGCTCGGCCAGGGCGTGTTTCAACGGTTGAAGAATGGCGTCCAGCATGGAGCGGGCGGATGGTAGCGGAAGAATGCGAAAGCTAGCTACCTGCCTCTTCGCCCTGGCGACGCTCGTGGCGGGGATCATCGCGTACCTCTTCGCCACGACGCCGTCGTCGTCGGACGGAGTACGGTTCCCGCTTTCCGCCGCACAGCGTTCCTTGATCGCCGCGGTGCCGGCGGCGGCCGAGTCGTTCACCTTCGTCCCGACAGCGGCGGCGCTCGACGCGAAGCTGCGGGCCAATCCGGTCACGCTCGCCCCGCTCGAGGAGTGGGAGACCCATCAGATCCTGCCGTCGCCCTGGATGATCGGGCGAGCCGACCTGCTGGCCTGGCGGGAGGGGAAGCAGACCCGCTACCTGGTCCGGCTCGATCCCTTCCGCGCATTCGTCGTGCGGACGGCGCTGATGATCCGCGGCGACTCCGGCGCCAGCCTGCTCCTCAGCGCGCCGGGGGGCGAGACCCTGCCGGCCGATGAGCTTACGAGGATCAGTGCGCTGGCCGAGACGCTGCCGAACGGCGATGCGCTCGTCGTGCAGCGCAGCTCCGAGCGCGCCTTTCCGCCCATCGGCCGTCCGGCGGTCACGTCCGTCCGGATCACCGCCACCGAGGTCGCGCTCACGTCGCATGCGGCCGTGGTGACCGGCGGAATGCCTCCGGCGGCGCTGGCGGCGCAGTTTCCGCGCGGAGCCATGCTCACCTTTGCCTTCTCTGCCCCGCCTCGAGCCATCCACGACCTCAACCGGCTCCTCGGCTCCAAGGTAGGGGACCTGCTGGAGGGGGGCGGTCAGCTCTCCGTCTACGACGTCGATGCCGGCAAGCTCCTCCCCCGCCCCCTCGGCGTCTTCGCCCTTCCCGCCGATGAGGGGCGGCGCGCGGCCATGGCCGCCTTCCTTCACAGTATCGCCCCGGCGGCCGGGGTGGGGGTGCGTCCTCGGACGGCGGAGAGGGACGGCCGGCTCCTCCTCTCCTTCGACGACTCGATCGACACATATATCAAGGATGCGGCCGACGCTTCTTCCTGGCCCGCGGCCCGCTGGGCCGTCCGCATGGACCCGCGCCGCCTCCTGCCCGTCGTCGCGGCCCTCCGGGACAACATCGGCCTCCGCCTCGCCGCGCCGCACATCTCCGAGTCCGTCCGCGACCTCGACCGCTGGACCGCCGCCCTCCTGCAGTCCAGCCGCATCGACGCCTCCGACGTCGTGAAGGGAAAGGTGGAGGAGCTGGAAGTGAGGGTGACGGCGACGAATGCCCCGAACCCGCCGGCGACGGATTGAGTGACAAGCCGCCTCCCGCCCGCCGCGCGCCGTTTCCCGCTCGCCAAGAAATAACATCTAACTCCTTGAGGTTGAACGCGGAATCGTCATGCAGCAGGACTTCATCCATTTCGACGACATCGACAAAGACGGCCCGCAGCAGCGGGCGCGCACGTACGACATCCCTCTCTCCGAACTGGTACGGGACGACGTCGCGGCCCTCGGTCCGATCGACATCGATGTCACTGTCCAGAAAGGGGATGCGCCCGGCGACTACCTCGCCGACGGCAGCGTCCGGTTCACGGCCGACCTGACCTGTGCCCGCTGCGTCGATCCCTACCCGTTTGCGAATCAGTCCACCTTTCATCTAAGATTCGCGCCTCGTCCGGAGGGTCTGACCGAGGAAACCGAAGAGGTGGAGCTGACGTCGGAGGACGAGCTCGACACCGAGTTCTACGCCGAGCGGCAGATCGCCCTGCGGGAGCTCGCCATCGAGCAGGTGCAGCTCACGATCCCGATGAAGCCACTCTGCGACGAGCGCTGTCTGGGCCTCTGTCCGCAGTGCGGAAAGAACCGCAATCGCGAAGCGTGCCACTGCGAGACCGCCGGGACCGACGAGCGGTGGGGAGCGCTGAAGGAGTTTCGCACCGAGCTGTTGAAGAAGAAATAGGTAACGGGTAACGGGTACCAGGTACCAATACCTGTTACCCGGTACCTATTACCTGATACCTGATACCTGATACCCGATACCCCTGTACTGTTACCCGGTACCTGATACCCGGTACCCGTCATCCACCATTAAGGGAGCACACGATGCCTAATCCAAAAAGACGCCACTCCAAGGCCCGCACGCGCTCGCGTCGCGCCCACGACTTCCTCGAAGCGAAGTCGCTGTCCACCTGTCCGCAGTGCCATGAAGCGAAGCTTCCGCACCGCGTCTGCCCGAAGTGCGGCTACTACAAGGGCCGCGAGGTCATCGCCGTCAAGGACGCCCTTTAATCGGTAGCCGACGATGGGAGCTGACGCCGGCAGCGGCACGGGCGTAATCCGTATCGCCGTCGACGCGATGGGCGGCGACAACGCGCCTGCGGAAGTGGTCCGGGGCGCGATCCTGGCGGCGAAGGAGTACCCGGTGAAGATCCTCCTGGTCGGCCAGGAGGAAGTGGTGACCCGGGAGCTGGCCGCCGCGGCGGCGGAGACGCCCCGCAACATCGAAGTAGTCGACGCGCGCGAGGTCATCGAGATGGATGATCCCGCCATCGCGCCGCTGCGCAAGAAACGCAACTCGTCCGTCCGCATCTGCGCCAACCTCGTCGCCGAGGGGCGGGCCGATGCGTTCCTGTCGGCGGGGAACACCGGCGCCACCTGGACCAGCGCCCGCATGGTCATGGGCATGATCGAGGGCGTCAGCCGTCCCGCCCTGGCCGCCATCCTCCCCAACGTCAACCGCCACACCCTTCTCCTCGACGTCGGCGCCAACGTCGACACCAAGCCGAACCACCTGCGCGAGTTCGCCGTCATGGGCCACTTCTACGCCCAGATGGTCTTCGGCATCGCCGAGCCGCGCATCGGACTCATGTCCATCGGCGAGGAAGAGGGCAAGGGCAACGAGCTGACCCGGGAGACCTACCGGGTGATGAAGGAGACGGGGCTCAACTTCATCGGCAATGCCGAGGGGCGCGACGTCTTCAACGGCAACGCCGACGTCGTGGTCTGCGACGGCTTCATCGGCAACGTCGTGCTCAAGGCCTCCGAAGCCCTGGGCGAGTTCGTCAACCGCACCCTGAACGTGGAGATGCGCCGGAACCCGGCCCGCATGCTCGGCGGGCTCCTGGCCAGAAGCGCCTTCAACGACCTCAAGAAGCGCATGGACTACTCCGAGTACGGCGGCGCCCCGCTCCTCGGCGTAAAGGGCGGATGCATCGTCTGCCACGGCCGCTCGAACGCCAAGGCCGTCAAGAACGCCGTCCGCGTGGCCCGCGAGTTCGCCATGAACCGCATCGACGCCAAGATCCAGGAGCGCGTCCACGACCTGCACTCGCGCGAGCACGGTTCCACCCTGCTGGCCACGCAGGAGTAGCCCTCATCGCTTGTACGCCGCTACCAGCGCCACGAGATCGGCGTGGAACCGCGCAAGATTCTTGGTCCGTGCGAAGAACTCGGTATCCACCGCCTCCACCTTTCGCACGGCGGCGTTCGTGATCCGGATTCCCTGCGCCGTCGGTTCGATGAGGAACGACCGCCCATCCTCGGGATTCGCCTTGCGCTTCACCAGGCGCTTCCGGATCAGGGTCTTGACGAGATCCGAGACCATCATCTTGTCCATGCCGGTGTGGCCGGCGACGCGCGAGGGCGTCACCGGCCCGTCCTGGTGCAGGTACACGAGGCACGTCATCAGCGAGAACTGCCCGGGCGTGACGTCGAGGTCCTGCAGGCAGCCTGTGTGCAGCCGCTGCAGCAGGTTGGCCGCCTTCCACAGCATGAAGCCGGGGCTCTCCTCCGCGGTCCGGAAGGTGCTCTCGAGCTTCGTCATGATCTCGCCCGCGCAAAGGCAGCCAGGGAGTCGAGCTGGCCGGGCATGTCGGCGGCGATGCCCTGCGCCACCAGCTTCTTCCACAGCCACGACAGCGGTCCCTCCACGCGGATGGTGATGGTCAGCTTCAGCCCGTCTCCGGTCTCTTCCATGTCATGAATGCCGTGCATCCGGGCCAGGGGAAACTGGGTGAGGTCCGTGTAGCCGCGGAACGGCTCGGCGCGCGTGAAACGGATGTTCACCCGCGGCCCGCCCTTCGGCTTCAGCTCGAACCGCGCTCCTGCGGCAAAGGCGTCGCTCATGCGCGCCCACTCGATGTCCTTGTCCCACTCGTGCCAGTGATTCACGTCCGACCACAGTGCCCACACCGATTCCTTCGTTACGCCGGCAAACGTCTTCGTGTACGTCGATTCCCACATACAGCGGCCTCCTTGCTTGTCGTGTGAGATAGTAAGTGTGCTTACTATCTCTTGTCAAGTGCCGGGTGTCGAGTGGCGGGTGCCGAGTGGCATGAGGCATGAGTAACGAGGCATGAGCGGCCTTACGCTGTGCCTCGGGTCCTCCGCGATCACTCTCTTCTCCGCGTCTCCCCGTCTCCGCGTGAACGTTCCCATCGGTCGCTCTCTCAACAGGTTGAGCGCTTACGCGGGCAAAGCCCTCAGGCATGAGTCCCGCGGAATGAGTGCTGGTAAACTCTCCGCCGGTCCTCTCGCCGGAGTCCCAACTCGAAAACCTCCCATGATCGATGCTCGCGCAAAGCTCATCCGCCAGCTTCAGGGCGCCTACTCGGGGGAGCTGGCGGCCGGGTTCGCGTATCGCGGGCACTGGCGGAGCGTGAGCGATCCGGCCGAGAGGGAGCGCATCCGCCTGATCGAAGCGGAGGAGTGGCATCACCGGGAGCTGGTGGGGACGATGCTCCGCTCGCTGGGCGCGCGCCCGAAACGGATGCGCGAGCTGGCCATGTTCTGCATCGGCCGCTTTCTCGGCGCGATGTGCCACGCCAGCGGATGGTTCCTGCCGATGTACGGCGCCGGGCGGCTGGAGCGGCACAACATCGTCGAGTACGAGGAGGCCGCCGGCTACGCGCGCGCCTGCGGGCAGGAGGAGCTCATCGACTGCCTGCTGACCATGGCCGAGGTGGAGTGGGAGCACGAGAAGTACTTCCGCTCGAAGGCCGAGAGCCACCGCCTGGCCCGCGTGTTCGGCCTGTGGAAGCCGGCCGCCCCGAAGTCGGAGATTCGCCGGTCGCTGGTCGCGGATCGCTGATCGCGGATTCGCTGGCCGCTGTTCGCTGATCGCTGTTCGTGGAGTGGCGCCAGGCATACCCCAAAGCCACTCATGCCCCATGCCTCATGCCTCATGCCCAACTCAGCACTCGGCACTCAGCACTCGGCACTCAGCACTCACTCAGCTATGATTCGCGCCGCATGAAGCACAACACCGCATTCGTCTTTCCCGGCCAGGGAAGCCAGGCCGCCGGAATGGGGAAGGACATCTTCGAGACTTACCCCGTCGGGCGCCGTGTGTTTCAGGACATCGACGACGCCCTCGGCTTCTCCATCTCGCAGCTTTGCTTCGAGGGTCCCGAGGAGCAGTTGAAGCTGACCGAGAACACGCAGCCGGCGATCCTGGCCGTGTCGGCGGCCGTCCACGCGGTGCTCGAGGATCTCGGCGCCACGCGGCGTGACCTCGTAGCCGGCCACTCCCTCGGCGAGTACAGCGCCATCGTCAGCGTCGGCGGCCTCACCCCCGCCGAGGCAGCCGTCATCGTCCGGCAGCGCGGCAGGTTCATGCAGGAAGCCGTCCCGGTCGGCACCGGCGCCATGGCCGCGCTCATCGGCCCGAGCGTGGACGACGCGCGCGCCATCTGCGAGGAAGCGGCGCAGGGCGAGATCGTCTCCGTGGCCAACATCAACGCGCCGGGACAGATCGTCATCGCCGGAACTAAGAGCGGCGTCGACCGGGCCATCGAGGTGGCCAAGTCGCGCGGCGTGCGCCGGGCCCTGCCGCTTCCCGTCTCCGCCCCCTTCCACTGCGAGCTGATGAAGCCCGCCGAGGAGCGGCTCAAGCCCGTGCTCGAGGCGGCGCACTTCCGGGACCTCTGGACCTCGCTCGTTTCCAACGTCGACGCATCGCCCATCGGCACCGCCACCGCCGTGCGCAATAGCCTCGTGCGCCAGGTCGTATCGCCGGTGCGCTGGGTGGAGTCGGTGCAGAAGATGGTCTCCATGGGCGTGCGGCGCTTCGTGGAGATCGGGCCGGGGAGCGTGCTCACGGGCCTCATCAAGCGCATCGACCCGGCCGTGGAGCTGATCAACGTGTCCGACGTCGCTTCGATCGAGAGCCTGGTGGCAAAGCTGGAGAACGCATGAAGATCGACCTCACCGGCAGGGCGGCCCTCGTCACCGGCGCCTCGCGCGGGATCGGCGAGGCCATCGCCCGCCGCCTCGGCGAGACCGGCGCGCACGTGCTATGCGCCGCGCGCAGCGCCGACGCTGTCGAGCGCGTGGCGGGCGAGATCACCGCCGCCGGCGGCAAGGCCACCGGCGTGGCGCTCGACATCACCGCCGCGGACGTCCGCGACCGCATCAAGGCCCTGCTCGAAGCGCACGGCAACATCGACATCCTGGTCAACAACGCCGGAATCACCGACGACGACCTCTTCCTGCGCATGAAGCCGGAAGCATGGACTAGCGTCCTGCACACGAACCTCGACTCGGCGTTCCACGTCACGCAGGAGATCGTGAAGAAGATGATCCGCGCCCGCTGGGGCCGCGTGATCAACATCTCCTCCGTCGTCGGCCTCTCCGGCAATCCCGGCCAGACCAATTACTCCGCCTCCAAGGCCGCGCTCATCGGCTTCACCAAGTCGCTGGCCCTGGAGATCGGCTCGCGCAACGTCACCGTCAACGCCGTCGCGCCCGGCTTCGTCTCCACGGCCATGACCGACGCCATGACCGACGAGGCCCGCGCCGGCATGGAAGCGCGCATCGCCCTCAAGCGCCTCGGCACGCCCGACGACATCGCCTATACCGTGGTGTTCCTGGCCAGCGAGCAGGCCGCCTACATCACCGGTACCGTGATGAACGTCAGCGGCGGCCTGTACACGTAGCGGCCATGGCTCGACTCGGCGCAGGTATCGTGATGATCGCCCTCGGCGTGCTGATCGACGTGCGCACGGCAGGCGGTCCGGCCGTTCCGGGCCTGGTCGCCGGGCTGACCTGCGCCGCGCTCGGGTACCTCCTCCTGTTGACATCGCCGCCCGCATTGAAGGTCCTGCGCTGGCCCGACACCGCGAAGAAGCTGGGCGTCGTCTTCCTCGGCACCGTCGTGGCCATCCTCTGCGCCGGCGCGCTCTTCGCCGCGATGCTGATGCTGCACGCCCGTCGAATGTAGGGCACGATGGCAGGACTGTGTCGTGCCGCCGCCGGCGCACAGGTGCTCAGCATGAGGCGAGCGGGCGAGCATTGAGAATCACTCGTCCTCGTCTTTGAACTGACGATTCTGCAGATCAGCCTGGAGGATTGGCCAGACCACGGAATCGGCCTCCTCGATCTCCAAGGCGAGCCGCGCGGCCTCTCCAGACGCTGCGAAGTCCTCCGTGATCGCGAGGTGCTTCGGGAGCAGTTCCTCTACAGGCCGGTCGAGCCGTCCCCAAAACAACATGAAGAGGTCGATGCCGGAGGCGTTACCGGAAAGACCCTCCGTCCTGAGCTGCTCAACGGAGTCAGGGCTCGCCCAGAAGGTCACATAGAGGAACGCCTCGTCGCTGTCGAACGCGGTGTCGACGTGCACCATTTCGGTTGGCAGAGTCGTTCCGTGTCGGTGATACCAGCGTTCGAAGGGACGCGGAGCGTGGCTGTGTGGCCCCGAGCCGGGAGCGAGGGCAAATCCCAGTGACCCTAGAATGCGCTCGACGTACGCATGCGTGGCCGCCGAGATCGCGGGTCGCCGTTCGGCATTCCTCGGACGCAGGTTGCGCACCTGTTCCGCCGCCCAGGCCTGTGCCTCGGCGGGATCCAGGAACTTGCCGCTCCCGCATACGAGGAGTTGGCCGGACACGGCCATGGTGAGGGTTGCCGCGGCGACGCATGCTGCCAACCAGTCGTCCATCCGCGAGTGCGTCACGAAGTCGACGGCCCGGCTGAATCGCCGCAGCCGGCGGCGCCGGAACCAGGAGAATTCGCTTCCTACCTCCTCGAGGTAGCTGGCCACGTCGTCGTTGTAGTACTCGAACGCCGCCTCGAGCCCTTCACACACGACCAGTACCGAGCCTGTTTGCGTTGCGGCGTCGAGGGAATCCGGCAAGACGAGCCGGAATCCTGCCTCTCCGGCTCGCCGCTGCCAGGCGGCCGCGTGCGGCACTCCAGTGCCCTTTGGCACGAACACGACCAGATGCATCGACATAGAGAATCGGCCCTTTCAAAACTCCCGGTCCCGCAGATGGAACGGCGAGAACCCTCGCGCGAAGGCCGGCGCCCAGAGCACGGCGACGCGTTCGCTGGGCGTGGCGCGTGTGTAGCGATACGGGCCCGGATCGTAGAACCGCGGTACGTTCGGCTTACCGTCGACGAGGCCGGCGGCTATGCCTTTCGGCGAGACGACGACGTACTGGCCGGGAACGGCGATGGTGAAGAGGCCGTCGTCGCGGATGGTCTGTCCCGAGGCGCGGAGCCGGCCCATGTCGAGAAAGTTGGCGGTGAGGAAGGCCCGGCCGTGCGCCGGCCAGAAGTCGCCGTCGGCCTGGGCCACGTGGCAGTGCGCCCGGATGACGTCGCGCTCGATGGTGTCGGGGATCAGCCCGGCCTGCATCTCGTTCCGGGTGATGAACTCGAAGATGTAGTAGTATGGCCGCTGCCGGAAGACGGTCTCGCCCTTGAAGTCCAGGAGCGGCTCGCCGGGCCGCGAGAGGCGCAGCACCTGGTCCATCATCGTCGTGTACTCGCGCGTCCCGTTGCGGAGGCCGCTGGAGTAGAGGAGGAGGAACGGCACGCACAGCAGGCAGGCCAGGGCCGGCACGTAGGGCGGCCGGTCTGCGATCCAGGCGATGAAGAAGATGGCCACGAGGGGCATCACCGGCAGCAGGTCGCGCGGCGAGATGAGGATCCAGAACGACACGAGCGTGATGACAAACGTCGCGCTGCCGACGGCGAAGAAACAGCGCCAGAGCGCGACCGCATCCTCCTCGCGGCCGGCGCGGCGCTTCCAGGCCCGGCGCAGCATGAGGGCCATGGCCGGCAGGTAGATCAATCGCGGCGCCCAGAGGCTGAATGGGGAGCGCGTCTGCACGAGGAGCTCGTTGAAACGAAAGACGCAATAGACGAGCTGCGGCCAGGCGCCATGGGCGCGGAACCACCACAGCAGGATGGCCGGGGCGATGGCCGTACCGACGAGGAGAGGCAAGACCACAGGTAAGACAGTTCGCCGCAGCGATCGCTCGCGGAGGGCGAAGACGTACGTCACCGCTCCCGCCGTGCCGAGCGTGATCATCAGCAGCGACGTCTTCAGCGAGACGCAGAACGCCAGGCCGAGCAGCAGGCCGGTGAGAAAGTGCCGCGCCGGCAGGCGCGAGGTCAGCACCACCAGGGCCACCGCCCAGAGTGCGTTCCAGAAATTGTCGGTGCGGTACTCGATCGACTTCAGGAAGAACGGCGGGAAGAACGAGAGCAGCAGCGCCGCCCACACGCCCACCCGCGGCGAGTAAAGCCGCGTGCCGAGGACGTACGTGGCCCAGAGCACGGCGGCGAAGAGCAGCAGCATCGGCGCGCGCATGAAGAACAGCACGTCCGAGCGCTCGCCGAGGATCCGGAGCAGCGGTGCGGAGAGGAGGTGGAAGAGCGGGGCGTGGTTGTCGAAGAAGTCGCGGTACTGCACCAGCCCGGCCGTCCATCCCCAGGCCACGTGCAGGTGTTGCGGCTCGTCGGAATCGAAGCGATAGCGCAAGAACGCCGCCGCGCGCAGGGCGAGCATCAGCAACGCCAGCGCCGCGACGATCCCTCGCTCTCTTCGTGACATGCCCAAGGAAGCCGAAGTGTATTCACGTTCAAGGTGGGAACGGAACCTGTTACCGTGGATGCGTCTTCCGAGGAGTAACGTGTTCCTGCCGCTCATCCTGGCCGCGGCCCTCGCGCCGCCCGTACCGCCGCCCGTGCCGGAGGTCCAGCCCTGCGCCAATTTCAACCGCATGGCCCGCGACCCCTACGGCTTCCGGCCATCGCAGATCGACGACGCGGAGCGGGCGCGCCGGGACGCGCTGATGAACCGGTTCTGGTCGGCCGTCAGGGCGGATCCGATCCCTCTCGTCCCCTGCCTCAAGAGCGCGCTGCGTCTGACGACCCGGGACATGTGGTTCCTCTTCGACGGCGCGGAGCTCCTCAATTCCATCGACCCCGGGCTGGACGCGAAGCTGCTGATGCGCGACGGCCTGGCGCGCGTCTCCTTCGAGGATGTCGACCTCCGCACCTGGGTGGAGCTGGCCACGTCCCTCGGTGCGGACGGGTTCAACACGGCGGAGCTCGGCCGGCGCTGGATCGCCTATCCGAAAGCGGAGTACATCATCCCCGAGCACGGCGCCTACCACGTCGACCGCGGCAACGGCGCCATGTTCATCTTCGGAGCGATGGAGGAGCGCTACGCCACGCCCGCGCTCGTCGAGCTCACGCGCGGCAAGAACGCGGAGCAGAAGGAGATGGCCACCTGGCTGCTCATGAGCCAGGCCACGCCCGAAGCCTTACGCGCACTGGCCAAGGTGAATCCCGAGGACCTTTCGGATAAAGCTGCGCAGAGCCGCCGGGCCCTGCTGGAACACCCGCGCCTCATCGAGCCTCGAGTCGCGCCGCGCACCACCCGCGCGCAGTTCCTCTCCGCATTCAACGCCCTCCTCAAGGGGGATGGCGCGCCGTTCGGGCGTCTCATGGAGAGCGTTCCCGACGGCGAGCGCGACCTCGTGGCCGTCTGCAAGCCCGAGGACCTCGACCTCCTCCGCCGCGTCCGGCGCTTCTACATCGCCGGCACCAACCAGCACTCCATCGAGTACTACAACCAGTTCACGCAGATCCTCATGACGCTGGTCTGGACCCCGGACGCGACGAAGCCGGCCGCGCAGAAGCCCGCGAAGAAGCGGTGAGCCAAGTGCCGAGCTCCTCTGCTTCCTCTGTTACCTCTGTTTAAGCCCTGCCTTCTCCGCGGTCTCCGCGTTCTCCGCGTGAGAATCGAAGGGTGGGTATCGGGTATCAGGGCGTGATTTTTCCGATACCCGATACCCGACCCCCGATACCCAACGCGGCGGTGCCGCTACGACGTCGTCTGGATGGAGATCCCGCCGTTCGTCGTGCGCAGGCGCAGCTCGGGGCCGCCGCCGTTGACCGTGCCGCGCAGAGCGTGGCGGTGCGTGGACGTCGCGGTCACGGGGAGGTCGGTGGAGATGCTGCCGTTGGTGTTGGCGGCGTCGATGGAGGCGGCGAAGGTGCGGGGGACTTTGACGGTGATGCCGCCGTTGGTGGTCTCGAAGTGCATGCGACGGCCGGCCGTGACGTTCAGCAGCTCGGCCCGGATGTGGCCGTTGGTCGTCTCGGCGTCGATGGTGCCGCGGCAGCGCTCCACTTCGATGCTGCCGTTGGTCGTCTCCAGCTTGATGCCGCCGGAGACGTCGTTGATGGCGATGTGGCCGTTCACCGTCTCGATCTGCAGGTTGCTCTCCCGCGGCACCTGGAGCGTGTACTGCACCGAGTAGCTGACGTGCTCCCCGGCCAGCCAGGACAGGAAGCTGTCGGCGCTGTCATGCGGGTACTTGGTGACGATCTTCAGCCCGCCGCCGTCCTGCGTGACGACGATCTGCAGCTCGCGCATCCCCTTTGTCACTGACGACGAGCTCCACGATTCCACGCGCTTGGTGGCATGGAGGTGGGCGCGGTTGTCGCCGGACGCGCTGATCTCCACGGCTCCGTTCGTATTGTCGAGCGAGATCATCGCCCCCGCATGGACGTCATAGGCCTTGTCGAAGGACTCCTCGAGCGTGCTCGCCTGCGCGGCACCGGCCAGGAGCAGAAACGCCGCGGCTGCAATCGTCATCGTGAATCGCATGTCAGTCTCCGTTCGGTGAATTTCAGGGCTCAGAGTTGGCGAGCGGGGGCGGCGGGCGGCGAGCGGGAACCCGTTATCCGAACGTACACGGGTTTTCCGCTCGCCGCTCGCCCACTCCCGCTCGCCGTTACCTCATACGTCCGGATGAGACGAACGTTGGCAAGTGACGGCGAGAGGGTGACGGCGCGCGTCGAGGAGGAGGGGAGAGATCGCTCGCCATGCACCGCCACCCCTTCGTCAGTCACTCCCCAATACGTACGAGGGGCGCCGAGGTTTACAGAGTTGGCGAGCGGCGGGCGGCGAGCGGGAGGATGGCTGACGAAGGACCGGTCACGCGGAGACGCGGAGGGCGCGGAGGTTTCCTCTCCGCTTCCTCCGCGCCTCCGCGTGAGACCGATTTTCCGACGCCGGCTCAGCGGGAGGCCTATCGAAGGAGGAACGTGGTCACGCGAAGACCGCCGAGACCTCGGAGGTTTCCCCTCCGCTTCCTCCGCGCCTCCGCGTGACCCGTCCCCCCTCGATAGGCTCGCGCTCGCCGCTCGCCCGCTTCCCGCTCGCCCGCCTTACAATTCCCCCGTGGGTCGTACGAATCGCGGTGTGCTCCTCGTCCTTGCCGTCTTCCTCGCCGTCATCGTCGCCGTCGTGCTCCGGTCGGGGGGGCCTGCGCCGAAGCCGGCCAACGCGCCCGCGGACCAGTTCTCGGCCGTGCGCGCGGCGGCCGCGCTGCGCGACGTCTTCGGCGGCACGAATACGCCGCATCCCGTGGGCAGCGCCGCCCACGAAGCCGTGCGCGAGCGGCTGGCGGCGCGGCTTCGGGCCCTCGGCTACGACGTCGACTACCACCGCACCTTCGCCTGCGACGACTACGCCACCTGCGCCCCGGTGACCAACCTCATCGCCCGCGCGCCGGGGCAGACCGCTCCCGACTCTCTCATCCTCGCCTCGCACTTCGACTCCGTCCCCGCCGGCCCGGGCGCCTCCGACGACGGCCTCGGCGTGGCCACGACGCTGGAGGTCGCGCGCGCCCTCCGCACCGAGCACCTCCACAACAAAGTGCAGTTTGTCATCACCGACGGCGAAGAGGCGGGCCTCCTCGGTGCCGAGGGCTATGTGGCCGACGCCAACGCGCCGAAGGGCGTGGTGGCCGTGATCAATACCGAGGCGCGCGGGACGGACGGCCGCAGCTACATGTTCGAGACCAGCCGCAACAACCGCTGGCTCATCCCCATCGTGGCCGGCGCCCTGCCCCGCCCCGCCACCAGCTCGCTCTACTTCAACATCTACGAGCTCCTGCCCAACGACACCGACATGACCGTGTTCAAGCGGGCCGGGCTGGCCGGCGTCAACTTCGCCAACATCGGCCGCGTCGTCCACTACCACACGCCCCTGGACTCGCTGGCGAACCTGTCGCTCCCGCTACTGCAGGACGACGGCGAGCACGTCCTGGCCATGGCCCGGGCCCTCGGTAACGCGGAGCTGCGCCAGTCCAGCGACCAGAACGCCTCGTGGTTCGACGTCCTCTCGTACTTCATCCTCTGGTGGCCGCAGGGGATGAACGTCTGGCTCACGCTCTTCGCCCTGGCCATGATCCTCGTCGGCGCGGCGCTGCGGCTGCGCGAAGACGAGACCACCTCGCGGGCCATCACCCTCGGTGTCCTGGCCTGGCTCGGCTCGGCGTTCCTGGCCGGCATCATTGGACTGCTCCTCTCGCTGGCCGGCGGCCTGCGGTCGAGCGCGACGTGGGTGGCCCATCCGCTGCCGTCGATCCTGGCCATGGAGCTGGCCGGCTTCGCCGTGGCCGTGGCCCTGGCCGCGCTGCTCCACCGGCGCGCCGGCTTCGATGGTCTCTTCTACGGCGGCGCCATCTGCTGGGGCGCCATGTCCGTGGCCCTGCTGCTCTGCCTTCCCGGCGGCACGTACATGGCTCTCTTACCGGCCATCGCCCTCGGCTTCTGCGCGCTGCTGCGGGCCATCGTCGACCTCGACGCCACGATCATCGCCATCGTGGGCTGCATCGTCTCCGGCGTGCTGCTCCTGCCCATGACGACGTCGTTCTATGAAGCGCTCGGACGCCCCGTGCTGCCGGCGCTGGCCGTCGTGGTGGCACTGGTCACGACGACGTTCGCCGCGTGCCTCGTGCCTGTTGCTCCCGACGGCGCGGCGGCGACGGCGCCACGGCTTCCGTTCCTGGCGAAAGCCTCTGCCGGTCTGACGGTCGTGCTCACGATCTTCGCCCTCTGTCTCCCGGCCTGGACGCCGGATTCGCCGCGCCGGCTGTCGCTGGCCTACCTCGACGACGACGGCAAGGCCGAGTGGCAGGCCGACGCGCTGCCGCCGATGCTGCGCGACGCGGCGAAGTTCGCGGACCAGCCGCAGTCCATCGCCCCGTGGTCGCGCTTCCCCACGCGCACGTACCTCGCGCCGGCGCCCGATGCGGGGCTGGCGCCGGTGGAGCTGCGCGTCGTCCGCGACGAGAAGAACGGCTCCCTGCGCCTGCTGACCCTGGCCCTGCACTCGCCGCGCGGCGCCCAGCGCGTGGCGCTCTACTTCCACGCTCCCACGCTGGCCTCGCTGAAGATCAACGGCATCACCCCGCCGCCGCCGAACGTCCGGCACCGCAACTTCCTCGCCGACGGCTGGCACCGCGTCGCCGTCCGCGGCGCGAGCGACGCCACCGTGGAACTGGCCGTCCGCGACGCCGGCGCCATCGAAGGCATGGCCATCGACACGTCGTACGGCCTTCCCGCCAGCGCCTCCCCCCTCACCGCCGCCCGCAACGCCTCCGCCGCCGTGCCCAGCGACGACGGCGACGTGACGACGACGCGGCGGAGGGTGAGGTTCTAGGGTCGCTGCTCGCTGGTCGCGGTTCGCTGTCCGCGGTTCGGGGGTGGGATGGGGAGCCGCGAGCGGGCGAGATCGGGTAACCAGTGTGGGGGTGTCCGGGTTGCAGTCGGTGTTATCGAGTGTGTGCTTGGCGTGGCGTCCGATCTATAGTCCGTTCAAACAGACTGAAACCCGGATGAAGCAGATATCGTACCGGCTTAATCGGATGAACTTTCGGTTAAAGCAGAAGTGTATTCCATTCAGGCAGATGGATAGTCTTGTCATGCATAAGATGCATCCGTTAAAACGGATAGATATTCCGAACAAACGGGCAGACTATCCGTTTAGTCCGACAAATTATCGGTTAAAACTGAACTGAATTCTGTCTGAACAGATGAACTATCGGCTTGAGCAGAATTTGATTCGGAATGAGCAGATGATTTTTCGGATCAGTCGGAATAATGATCGGATTAAGCCGAATAACTATCCTACTACGTCGATAAGTTCACGGTATCAACAGATCATTCATCGGGATGATCAGATAATTCTACGGATTAAGCCGACAATGATTCGGTTCTAATCGAATACACGTCGTTCTGAACAGATATATCATCGGCTTGAACAGGTAAATTGTCCGATTCAGCCGATCATTTATCGGTATCATCGGGGTGATCATCGGGATCAACCGGGTTAATGTCGGTCATGACCGATGATCATTCGGTTGACGCGCGAAGCATACTGGTGCTACGTTTTCCCTTGATCTCGACACTTCGTTGGCTCAGGCGCACTCCCCAGGCCCGTGTCGCGGCATGGGAGCCCGCGGGCGCCGGTTCGCCGGTGGCGGGCATCCGAGGTTATCGGCGAAATGGAGGAACGACATGGCCGGTGGACGACGAACGAGTCTGGCCCCCGACGGAATCCCGCCCGGTGAGCTGGTAGACCGGCTGCGTGAGCTGCAGCGACAGATCCCCGACTACGCGCCACTGACGGACGCGGAGCGAACCGCGCTGATGAAAGTGCGCGCGGCCATTTCCGACGCGGCACTCCAGGAGTCGATCAATCTCATCGGCGCCTCGGACGGCGCGCAGGCCGCCATCGGCCAGACGTACGAAGAGGTTAGGAAGTACGTGGAGAACACCGCCCTGTGGTCTGCAGTCGAGACGCAGCTCAAGGCCATGTACCGCGGTGTCGCCGACGCGAACCTCGTCCGCTGGGCGCGCGCCGACCAGATCGCCACCCAGGCCTACCTGATCTGCCAGCAACTGGCCAAGGACTCCGCCAACGCTCACCTCCGCCCCGGCGTCACCGAGATCCTCCGCCTGCGGAAACTGCGCCGCCGGAAACGCCCCACGCCGCAGACGCCGGCCGCGGACGCCGATCCGAACAGCGGCAGCGGCCCGAAGAGCGAGTAACCACTGTTCACGCGGGCTTAGTGGCAAGAAAGCATCACGCGGAGGCGCGGAAGACGCGGAGAGGAACCAAACCCCTCCGCGATCTCCGCGTCTCCGCGTGACCCGTCCCCCTGTTTCTTCTCTCACGTCCAGCGCCCTGGTGCTGTGAGAGGGCTCGAGATGACGTGGGTTCGGCACGACGCAGTCGCGCGCGCGAAAACACCGTGTAGGGCACGACTGCGTCGTGCCGAACCCCCGCGGGCGGGTGGTGGCGGCGGGGAATT
>CAZYTO010000028.1:0-28755 GCA_964650405.1 uncultured Thermoanaerobaculia bacterium
GCTGGCCGCCCTTCCGCTCGCCGCGTGATCGAAGTTGGCGAATGAAGTACTTAGTTGGTGGGGCGCGACTGCAAATGCCACCTCGTTACTAGCGAATGTGCTTGTCTGGCTATATGTGTTCATAACTGCGCTTCAACCAGCGCACGTGCCTACGCCCTAGCGTCGGCCTAAGAGGTCGGCGGGGTCATTCGACCAGTTCGGCCAGCTCGGGACAGGGGCGTGGAGCTAGACGGACGCTTTCGAGCAGCGACATCCCAACTTCGATGACGTCCGCTTCTTCGCTGGTCAAGCCGTCCTCGATCCACCGGCCAAGGCGATCCTCGGGAACCTCGAGGAGGGCGGCAATCTGTCTGTTCGTCAGTCGCAGAGCTTCAATTCGATAGGCACGTTCGGTCATCAGACGCCTCTTGCTTCTCTATCCATAACCGCAAACCGTGTTTCGTGGTGTCACGGCGACGTGACGAACGCTGGTCGATTCCGTCACTCCCCTCCGATTTCACACGGCGTTCTCGCCGACCGCAATTGAATGGCGAAACTCATTCGATTTGAAGCGCCGCGCGCAGTATTCAGGCGGCCCACCGATTCGACAGGCTTACCTTGAAATTTCGCCATCCGATGGCCAATCTTCAAGGTTCAGGCGACCAGCTCAGCCATGCATTCCGCAGCCGCCCTGGCCGAAGGCCGCGGGGTGCCCGACGCGGTCTTCCAGGTCCACGGCGCGCGGGAAGTAGATGTTGTTCTCGACGTGGATGTGCTCGTGCGTGCGCAGCTCGAGCTCGGCCAGGCGGCGATAGAGCTCGCGGTAACTGAAGCAGGCGCTCTCCGGAGGGTTGTAGCCGTCGGTCACGGCGCGCAGCCGGGCCAGCAGCTCGCCGACGCGTTCGTGCTCCAGCATCATCATCCGCACCGGGTTCTTCACCGTGCCGAAGAACGGCGTCGGCGCATGACCTTGTTCGAGAGGCTGGTCGAGCTGCGTCACGTACGGGAAGAGGATCTGCTCCTCCTTCAGCATGTGCGGGAGCATTTCCGCGGTGAGGTCGCGCAGGAGCGTGACGACCTCGGCGAGCTCGGGACGGCGCTGGCCGTGGACGCCGAGGACCTTGGCGGCGATCGGCGCGAGGGTCTGCAGCTCCTCGCGCGTGTAGACGTGGTACATGGAGACGATGTTCGCGGCCACGGAGGTGAGCGTCTCCGCCGGCCAGTCGTGCGTCGTGCCGTCCGGCACCGCGGCGGTGCGGGCCAGCTCGCCGGCGAACTCCTCGACGCTCTTTCCGGCCGTGGCGCAGGCATCCGGGAGCGGGGTCATTCCGCCGCAGCAATAGTCGATCTTCCATGCCTCGAAGACGCGAATGGACGCCGGCACTTCCGCCGCCAGCTCTCCCACCGTGTAGTCGCCGTAGGGGATGGTCATGGTCGTGGTCATGGTGTGCTCCTCCGTTGCAGAACAGTCTCGGTCGAAGCCCGGAGCGACGGTATGACCGATGTCATGCGGAACGCGGGAACCAGCTCCGCACGAGGCCCGCGAACGTCACCGCCCAGGCCGCGAGGGCGATGAAGACGAAGACGCGCGGAACGGCGAACAGCAGCTCGAGTTGGGTCGCGTTCGCCAGACGGAACGAGCAGACGGTGTACATCCCCAGCGGAAACACGGCACCCCAGTAGAGCGGGCTGTAGGTGAGCGGAAAGCGCTTGTAGACGTGCCGCCAGACGCCGAGGATCAACAGCATGGGGATCCACCAGGTGGCGGTCGCCCAGAACAGGACGGTGAGGCCGAGGATGAACGGGCGGAGGGCGGTCAGCAGGGGCGAGGCATCGGCGCGGGCCAGCAGCAGCGTCCCGGCCAGCGTGGAGATGGCCATCGCGCCCATGTTGATCCAGTACGGCGGCATCAGGTCCGACGGCGAGAAGCGGAAGAACGTGTAGCGATAGAAGATGAGGGAAATCAGCCAGATGTAGAGCATCCCGCCCGCCAGCCAGAAGGCCAGGCTGAGGAAGAGCAGGGCCTCGCCGTTCGCGGGGGCGACCTTCAGAAGCGAAGCGAGCGTGGAGACGGACTGCGTGGCCACGACGGCCACCAGCCATCCGCCGTTGATGCCCTCGTCGAGGGGCGGCTTGGTCTCCTTGACGGTGAGCGCGGTGAAGACGGCATAGATCAGCACGAGCCAGAGCACGAGGGTGGCGATCCAGAAGGCGAAGGCCAGCCGCTCCTCTTTGGCTACGATGACCAGTTGCGAGCCGAGCACGCTCGTGGCGGCGACGGCGGTGAAGAAGCCGACGCCGCGCTGATGGTCGCGGAGGTCGGCGACAACCTCGCGCGGAAAGCGGCAGATGCGCACGAAGGTTATGGCCCAGAGGACGACGAACGCCGCCAGGTTGATGCCGAGGAGCAGCCGCGGCACGAACGGACTGCCGAGGAGCTGCGCGGCGATGGAGACGATGCCGGTGGCCATCACCAGCGCGAAGTAGGCCGGGTGCAAGGTGCGGATGGCGTCCGACATGCCGCTCGACTTGACGTCCGGATTACCAGCCGGCGTACTGTCCGCCATCACCGCCGCTCCATCCGATAGATGTACGAGAGCAGGCCGGCGTTGAGCAGGAAGCAGACGACGCTGGCAATCGCCGCAGGGATAATGACGCCCTCCTGCCCGGCCAGAAACGCGTTCATCGTGGCCGTGAGGAGCCACAGTTGCAGGACGACGATCATCACCACGACGGAGAGGATGCCGAAGACGATGGTCATCTTCTGCTGCCGCGAGAACGCGCGCTTCATGACTTTGCCTCGCTGGTCGCTGTTCGCTGATCGCTGTTCGCGGTTCGCGGTTCGCTGGTCGTTGGTCCCTGGTTGCTGGTCGCTGATCGCTGGTCGGTGCCTGTGGCGTAGAGGTCGCCGTCGCGGATCTCGAGCAGGATGCGCTCCAGCGGCCGGCGCGGCGGACCGGCGATAGGGATCCCGCTCTCGAGATCGAACGATCCGTTGTGGCAGGGGCAGCGGAAGCGCTTCTCCGCCACCTGCGGCACCACCGCGCAGCTCAGGTGGGTGCATTTCTGGTTGTACGCGACGTAATGCTGCGGGCCGGTGCGGATGAGAATGCAGATGTCGTGGGCCTCGGGATACTCGAACACGAGCGAGGCGCCGATGGCCAGGGCATCCGCGCGGATGATGTGCCTGACCGGCGCCTGCCCCTTCCGCCTGCGGACGAAGTTCTCGAAGACGATCCAGAGCTGTCCGACAGCGAAGGCGAAGCTGGTCAGCACGAGAAACTTGGTGAAGTCGCGCCGGGCCACGAGCTCGTCCTGCGGCCAGTCCACCGGGAAGTCGTTCCGCCACTGCGGCTGATCGTGGTAGGGCCGTCCGTCCGGCGGCACGGAAAGCTGGTCGGGCGTGGTGCGGGTCGGTGATGCCGGCAGGGTGGTCATTCGTCTCTCACATGTCTTCGAAGACGGAGTCGAGCGTCCCGCCCCGGCCGACCGGCTCGTCGTCCATCGCCGAGAGCACGTCCACGTGGTGCACGCCGGCGTCACGGGGCACCATCATGTGCACCTTGGTGGTGATGGTCTGCCCGCCGAACTGGAACGTGTTGACCGGCTCCGAGCGCGGCCGCAGGTGCTCGATCTCCTCGCGCGTGCCGAAATAGAGCGCGCCGGAGGGGCAGACGCTCGCGCACATCGGCTTCAGACCGACGGACGTCCGGTCGTAGCACAGGTCGCACTTCATCATCAGGGAGAGCTCGGTCTTCATCTTCGGCACGCCGAAGGGGCAGGCCAGCACGCAGTTGTTGCAGGCGATGCAGCGCGGCTTCCGGGCGGTCTGCACCACGCCGTCGCCGGTGCGCTTGATGGCGTCGGCGGGACAGACTTCCGCGCAGGTCGGCGAGTCGCAGTGCATGCAGACCACGGGCGCGGTCTGCACCGAGACCGGACGGTCGACGTACTCGAGGTGAATCATGGAGTGGCCGCGATGGGTGTCGCACTCGCTGCATGCGGCCACGCAGGACTGGCAGCCGATGCAGCGGCTCGGGTCGATGAAGAACTCCAGGCCGGCGCTCATGCCGGACGCTCCACCTTCCGCAGGCGCACGGCGCAGACCTTGTACTCCTGGATCTTCGACACCGGATCCTGCGCGGCGATGGTGAGCTGATTGGCGGCCTTGCGTCCCGGCCAGTGATACGGGATGAAGACCGTGTCCGGGCGGATGGTCGTCACCACCTGCGCGCGGAGGGTGACGTCGCCGCGCCTGGACTCCACCAGCACCCAGTCGCCGTCGGCGACACCGTACTTCTGCGCCAGCTTGGGATGGATCTCCACGCGCGGCTCGGGATACTGATCGACGAGCGGTCCGATGCGCCGGGTCTGCGTTCCGGAGAGGAACTGGCTGACCACGCGGCCGGTGGTGAGGATGACCGGGTACGCCTCGTCGACGTCCTCCGCGGGCGGCCGGTACGCGGCCACGTTGAAGCGCGCCTTGCCGTCCGGGAAGTAAAACGGGCCGGCGCCGTTCGCGATCGGGTTCCAGGAACCCGGCTCGAACAAACGTGGCGTCCCGGGGTAATCGTCACTGGGACAGGGCCAGAACACGCCGTTCTGGGCCTCGATCTTCTCGTAGGTGATGCCCGAGTAGTCGGCGACGCCGCCCTTCGAAGCCACGCGCAGCTCGTCGAAGATCGCGCGCGGGCTGTCGAAGGTGAAGCCGTGCGGCCGCCCCAGGGCCCGGGCGACGTCCTGGATCACGCGCCAGTCCTGCTTCGCGTCGCCGGGAGGATCGACGGCCTTGTTGATCTTGATGACGCGGCCTTCGACCTGCGCCACCACACCTTCGTCCTCCTCGTGCAGCGAGCCGGGAAGGACGACGTCCGCGTGCTGCGCGGTCTCGCTGAGGAAGAAGTCGATGACGGTGAAGAACTCCAGTTTCTCCAGCGCGCGCGTGACGAAGGCGTTGTCTGGCAGCGAGACTTTCGGGTTGAAGCAGATCGAGAGCAGGCCCTTGATCTCGCCCGCATCGATCCGGCGCATCATCTCGTAGCAGTCCACGCCCGCCTCGGGGAGCTCCTCGGGCTTCACCCCCCACACGCTGGCCACGTACTGGCGGTGCGCGGGGTTCATGATGTCGCGCCAGCCCGGAAGCTGATCGGCTTTCTGCCCGTGCTCGCGGCCGCCCTGACCGTTACCCTGCCCGACCACCGTTCCGTACGCGCAGTTCGGCTTGCCGATGCGGCCGGAGGCCAGCACGATGTTGATCGTGGAGAGGACGTTCTCGACGCCGTGCGAGTGATGCTCGATCCCGCGCGCGTGCATGAGGAAGCTGGTCCTGGCCGTGCCCCACAACTCCGCGGCGGCCCGGATCGACTTCTCAGCCACGCCCGTCACTTCCGCCGTCCGCCGCGGCGTCCACTGGGCGACGTGCTCCGCGACGGCCTCGAAGCCTACGGTGTTCCGGGCGATGAAGTCGTGATCGATCCAGTCGTTCTCGATCATGAGCTGCAGGATGCCGTTGAAGAGGGCCACGTCACGCCCCGGCTTGACCGGCAGAAAGAGGTCCGCCGTACGCGCGATCGGTGTGATGCGCGGATCGACGACGATCACCTTCCCGCCGTTCTCCCGGGCCTGCCAGACGTAGTTCGTCGTGATGGGCGAGCACTCGGCCGTGTTCGATCCGGCGATGAGCACGACCTCGGCGCCGAGGATGTCCTCCCACGGGTTTGCGCTGCGGTCGATGCCGAAGGCCTTCTTGTTCGCCGCCCCCGCGCTGACCATGCACAGCCGCCCGTTGTAGTCGATGTACTTCGTCTTCAGGCACACCCGGGCGAACTTGCCCATCAGGTACGCCTTCTCGGTAGTCAGGCTCGCCCCGGAGAGGACGCCAAAGGCGTTCGGGCCGTAGGCCGACTGGATGCGCTCGATCTCCGCGGCCACGCGTGTGATCGCCGCGTCATACGGCATCGGTGAAAAGCCCTTCTCCGATGCGGGATCGCGTTTCAACGCCGTGGTGAGACGATCCTCGTGGCCGCCCTGCAGGTAGCGTTTGACGCCCTTCGGACAGAGCATCCCCTTGTTGAAGGGAAAGTCGTAGCGCGGCTCGAAGCCGATGACGAGGTTGTCCCTGACCTTGAGATTGATGCCGCACTGCTGGCCACAGAAGCAGCAGTGGGTGGGCACGATCCGGTCGGGCTCGACGCCGGTGTCGATGCGCGAGCCGTCCATGTGGTTGAGGTGCGGACCCCAGGCATCGGTCAGGACGTCTTGTTCTTTCGGCAGTGTGGCCATTCAGCCTGCCCTCCCCGCCCAGAGCCGCCCCTGCGCGATGGCCAGCATCGACCGCCTGCACACGGGACAGATGCGCTGGTAATGCTCCACGCCGGGCGCGCCGGTCTCATAGCGATAGCCGAGCTCGCGCTCGACCTCGATCAGATCGTCGACCTGTAGTTGGGGCGCGTACTCCTGCCGGCAGCGGCGGCAGCGGGCCATCCCTTCCTTGGCCGCCACGTCCTTGTAGAAGCTCACGCCAAGCTGCGCCGGCCGCTGGAAGATGTGAAAGAACTTGCCGAACGGCAGGTAGAGCAGCGTGAAGATCACCGTGATGGCGTGCAGCAGGGCCAGGAAGTCATAGCCGTAGCCTTGCATCCAGGTGTAGCTCGCCGTGAGCAGCAGGCCGGTGATGCTGATGGCGAAGAGCAGAACGAGGGGCAGGAAGTCTTCGGCGAACCGCTGCAGGGCGGCCGCGCCGTGGTCGCGCATGCGCCGCCGCATCGCCAGCATCACCCCGGCGATGACCATAAACGCCGACCATACCAGTCCGTGGAAGATCAGGAACGCGATGACCGAGTGGATCGGGAACGACGACGTGGCGAAGCCGAACACGAACGTGCGGTACGACTCGATGTCTCCCGGAACGGTCTCGAAGTGCACCCAGCCGAAGACCAGCGGGAAGGTGATGGCGAAGGCGAGGATGCAGCCCCACATGATCAGGAAGTGCGCCAGGCCCCGCCACGCGCCGCGCTTGAAGATGAAGCGGTTCAGGGCGAAGTCGGAGGTGACGCGGCGGAACCAGTTGGCGATGTTGGTGGTGAGGTATCGCGGCCCGAAGAACACCTGCCATCCGCGATTCCAGTAGCGCCTCGTGGGAGGGCGCTGCAGCCACATGGCATACCGATAGGTGATGGCGAACGTCGCGAAGAGCACCGCGAAGGTGTAGCCGACCAGGGCGGCGTCGAAGTGCTGGAGGTTGCGGGACCCGACGACGATCAGCACGGCCAGGATGGCGGTGAAGAGCGCCCCCCACGCTGCGCCGGCCCATCGTTCCCGTCCGACACGTCCGTACATGCCAGGATTCATCCTCCGGAATGAAGCTTAGTCCGTCCGCAGGGCGGAAGGTATGACCGATGTCATATCGGTTCAAGCTCGCGGTGAGCCTGCTCACATTCCACCCTTCCCGCACGCCGCAATACTCGCGTCATGCCTCGCGCCGCGATCGGTTTGGCAGTGCTGCTGGCGACGCCGCTCTTCGCGGCCACGCAAGGCGGTCCCCTCGGAGTCACGCAGCCGCTGTTCCCGCCGAACAACTGGTGGAACACCGACATCAGCGCCGCCCCGACGGACCCGAACTCGACTGCCTTCCTCCAGTTCGTCGGGCTAACCAGGGGGCTGCATCCCGATTTCGGCGGCGATGCGGGAGGTGGTGACGTCTACGGTTTCCCGGTGATCGTCGTTGGAGGGACGCAACCGAAGAAGGCTGCGACGTTCGTCTGGCCGGACCAATCCGACGGCGTCGACCACACGACCCAGCAGCCGTTTCCGTTCTACCCGATTCCTGACGAGGCCATCACCCTGACCGGATGGGTCGAAGGCGGCCAGCCCGGCAACGTCGACCAGCGCAGCGCAGGGGACCGCCACATTCTCATCGTCGACCAGACGAACAACCGCCTCTACGAGCTCTACAACGTCTGGTTCAACGGGACGAACTGGGAGGCAGGATCGGGTGCGCACTACTACATGAACCGCAATGATCGCCGCCCCGACACCTGGACCTCGGCCGATGCCGCCGGTCTGGCCATTCTTCCCGGCCTGGTGCGATACGAGGAGGTGTACGGACCCTACGAGATCGGTCACGCGCTCCGCATGACCGTACGCACGACCAACGGCTACGTCTACCCCGCCTCTCACAACGCGGGCTCCACGGCCGGAGCGCTTCCCATGGGAGCACGTCTGCGCTTGAAGCGCAACCAGGGACATCTCTTCCTTCCCCGCGGACGTTCAGAAGATTTTCCGGGCGTTCAAGAAGTACGGCCTGATCGTCGCCGACAACGGCACGGACATGTACATCAGCGGGACCTACGACACGCGCTGGAACAACGACGTCCTCAACCCTGCCTTTTCGGGGCTGACGGCGAGCGACTTCGAGGTGATCCAACTCGGCTGGGCGCCAACCGTGGCTCCGGTCGTGGATATCCTTCCATCGACGGGCGCCGGCCGGGCCGCCGACACCAACGTGACCGCGTACGACGTCAACGGCAACGTCGCCACCGGCTACCGCGGCACGATCCAGTTCACCTCCACCGACGGAGCGGCCACGCTTCCGGTGCCTTACACCTTCACGGCGGCCGACGCGGGCACGCATCGATTCCCAGCCTCGGTGACGATGCGAACGCTCGGTCCTCAGCACGTCACCGTGACCGACACCGCCACTCCCACCATTACCGGCTCACGCCGGACGAACGTGATCTCCACTCTCTCGGCGGTGGTGACGACGACGCATTGGGCCTGTTTTCAATACACGACCAGGAGTGCCGCCGACGCGGAGGTCCTGGGCAGAAACTACGACGCAACCCTCGTCTCCACAGGCTACGCGGACTATCCGTACGTGGTCATCGAGCGATGGATCTGCGGATCGTGCGGCCAGAGCCCCGCGCCGCTCTTCACGGCCGAGCCCTGTCCGCCCGGCACGATTCCGGCGCCGAACGAGCGCCTGGCCACGGGCACGGATGGGACGCTCCTCCTGGTGCGACGGCCATCCGGTACCACCAGTTCGGCGGTGCCGAAGTCCCACCGCGTCCACTGAGCATGGATTCGATCGCGTGGCTGGGCCAGATCGCCGGGCGCCCGGTCTGAACCCGGCCCTCAGCACTCGGCACTCGGCACTGAGGCCTCACCAGTGCCGGATACTGTCCGTCACGAAACGCCGCAGCCGGCCGCGAACCTGCTCTCCCGTCAACGCTCCGGCTCGGAACCGCGCCGCAAGGTCATGCGCAAACAGGTAGGGGCCCTCTCCCTGGGAGCGGCGCGGACGCGCACCTTCGCAGGGTACGGCGAAGCCCCACTTCGCTTCGGAGACGCGTAGCGAGGGGAGAGGCTGCACGTACTCGGCGTCGTCAGGCCGGATGGCGGTGCCCCAGCGCAGCGGTTCGTTGCAGACGAGGCTCACGACCGGGTCGCGGAACAGCCGGCGCACTTCGTAGTTGTCGAAGTCGAGCAGTTGCGCGCGGATGCGGCCGCGCACGGAGATCGAGCGTGTCATCTGGATGTTGATGCCGTCGCACTCGAGGGGCAGCGAAGCTCCTCGCAACAGCACAGCGATCTTCTTGCGCTCGCGTTCGGAGAGGTCCGTGACCGCGTCGCCGGCGTAGAAGGCCTCGATGCCGCCCGCTCTGCGCTCGAAGCGGAAGCGCGTGCCGCGGTTCGCGGACGTGATGCCGTAGTGGCGCAGGAGGAGCTCGATCGACAACTGCGTCCGTTCATGGAGGGTCGATTTCCACGGCAGTTGAATGCCGCCTGCCGGCCGCAAATGGGCGCGGCGCACGAGGATGCCCGCAGGCAGGCGGCCGCCGTCGCGCGAGCGGACGTCGAAGCCGGGATCGATCACGCCGTAGACCGGCAGCGTCCAGAACCACGGGGCGGCGCGGGCGAAGAGCTCGTCGATGAGCGACTGGAACAGCACTTCCCGCAACACCTCGCCGAGCGTGCAGAGGCCCGATGAGTGATGCTGCAGCGACGGGACCTCGCCGGCGGCGACGCCCATTCCCTTGACGTCGACGAGGCCCGGGACGACGCATGCCCGGCCGTACCCGGGCGGCCGCCAGACCTGGAGCATCGGGCCCGTCACGCGGATGCGCGTATTGGTGACGGTCTGCTCCGATTGAGTCGCGGAGATGATGCCGGCGCGCTCCAGCAACCAGGCCTCCCGGAACGAACGCGATGTGCCGGCAAGCGACGGAAAGTCGTGCCGGAGGACCTCGTGCCCGGCGAAGACGACGCGGGCCGTCGAGACGCGCCGCGCAGTGTCGGCCTGCACGTCGTCGTCGAGCTCGCGAAGGTCACGCAGCAGCGGCGCGGAGGCGAAGCGGGAGATCATTGCTCCGCATCATTGCATCAGCCTCACGCAACTGCGATACTCGCGGCAGGGGTGGCATATGGCAACGAAGAAGCACGCGGCGGCGGCCAGGAAGTCCGCGGCCAGCGCCTCGAAAAAGGTCAGCACCAAGGGCTCCCAAAAGGCCGCCGCGCCGAAGAAGACCGCCGAGGCGAGAGCTGCTGCCGTGAAGAAAACCGCCGAGGCGCGTCCGAAGAAGTAGCGGCGCGCCGGGAGACGGCGCCATGAAGCGGCTGCTCTTCATCCGGCATTTCAAGCGCCCGACCGGCGGGAACGTCTCGTTCCGCGATCATTTCTTTCACGCCCTCGCTGATCCCCGCTTCGAGACGCGGATCTGGTTTGCGCCGGGCTCGCGGCATCTGGAGAGCGACCTGTGGCAGGCCCTCCCCTCTCGACACGTGGTGGCCCGGCCGGAGTGGGATGCGTACGACTTCGTCTTCGTCAACGGCAAGGATTGGCGGCTAATCCCGGCCGGCGATCACTCCTTCCGGATCATTCATCTCGTCCAGCACCTCGGCTACGCCGGCGATCCCGAGTTGGGCGCATACCTGGCGCGGCCGGCGTTGCGGATCTGCCTGAGCGAGGCCGCGCGCGATGCGATCGCGCCGTTTGCCGCCGGGCCGCTCCGCGTCATTCCCAGCGGCGTCGATCCGGAGTTGTTTCACGACGGCGAGCGCGCCGCCGCCCACCGCCCAAGGGAGCTCGGCACGACACAGTCGCAGCCTGCTGTGCTCATCTGGGGAGGGAAGTGGCCCGAGCTCGCGGCGGCGATTCGCGACCGCCTGGCGATCCACGGGGTCGTCGCCGCCGTCGTCGATGGCTGGCTCTCCCGCCGCGACTTCGCCGCGCGTCTGCGGCGCACCGACATCTTCATCGGCCTGACGCAACCGCACGAAGGTTTTTACCGGCCGGCACTCGAAGCGATGGCTTGCGGTTGTGCCGTCATCTGCAGCGACGCCCTCGGCAACCGCGCGCATTGCATCGACGGCGTTACCTGTCTGCAGCCGCCCCACGGCGACGCCGCTGCGCACGCCGGCGCCGTCCTGCGCCTTCTCGCCGATGACGACCTGGCCTGGCGTCTTCGCCACAACGGCGGCATGCTGGCGCAACAATTCAGCCTCGACATCGAGCGCGCCCGCTTGCACGCCACGCTCGGCGAGCTCCTCAGCTCACCCGACCGGGCCTATGCACTCCCTTCGATTCGATGAGGGATGAAGGCTTCATGCCCGGACATGGCCTGACACCTTCATCCTTCATGCTGCATCCTTTCGTTCAAAGGCATCGGCGGACCGTGGCTACGATCAGAAAGCGCGAAAGCCGGTGCGCAGGCCGGGCCAGGAACCCTCACCGGCCTTGGTGGCGCAGGTAGAAAGCGTACTTGGACTCCGTCGTCGGACGGAGCGAAAGCTCCGGCAGCTCGGTCGGCAGCCGCGCCGCGAGTGCCTCCAGCTCCGCGCAGAGCGCGCTCGTTCGCGGCGGCGCGGCGCCCAGCGTGCCGATCGCTTCCAGCTCCAGTTGCCGCAGCGTGCGGCCGTGAGCGTCGACGCAATCATCGACGCTGGCCAGATACGCATGGCCGCTGCCGGCGGCGAAGGGGATCTTGGCCTGGACTTTGGTCATCGTGTTGAACGGGCGCCAGCCGTGTCTCCCGGCGAAGACGCCGACCGGCTCCTGCGCGCCGTCGAGGTTCGTGGTGCGCGAAGCCTCCGTCGAGCGCAGGAAGAGGAATCCCTCGGCTGTCTCGTTTCGTTTGACTTTCGCGGATAACCGGCCGGCCGCGGTCTCGACGATGGTGCGTTGCGCGCCGTCGTCGTTGCCTTCGCAGAAGTGATAGCGCCGCATGCGGACGACCTGATGCGGCGCCGGCAGCAGCAGTCGAATCCCGGGATGACGCCGCAGCCACTCCGTCACCACCGATACCGTCGCGCCCACGCCCACACCGGCACCCGGCAGCTCGAACTTGGCCTCGATTTCCGGCTTCGCTTCGCCGGGCAGCGGACGGACCACGTCGCGCAGCAGGTCCTGAAAGAGCAGTTCCAGAGATCCGAAGCGGAGTCTCCGCAGCCGGCGGCCGGGATCGAGGGCCAGCAAGGCCCGCCGGACATCGCCGGACCGCGGTGCCTTGATCTCGATGCGCGGCCCCATGTCACCGAGGCATCGCAGTTCGCCGGCGGCCACGCGGAACAGCGAGCGCTCGAGATCGATGGTGATGCGCGCCGCGGAGCCGGGAAGCTCGTAGTGAAGACGGCGTGCCACCCGCACGGACGCCGGCTGGAGCGCTCGATCGCCGACCTGCAACCGCTCCCAGGGGCCGCGCTCGCGCTCCGCCGTGGCGTGCAGAAAGGACAGGGGTGCCTCGAGGAGCTCGGTGATCCGGCCGCGCGGCGCCTTGACCTGCAGCTTTCCCGACAGCCCGTCCGCGACGGCGCGGCGAACGCTCTCGGTGGTGAGATCGGAAAGGGCGCAATACGAGCGCAGGCGAAGCGTATGCCCGAGGCTGAAATCGGCGTCCGGCGGGCCGAGAAAGATCGTCAGCGTGTGCGGCAGCGGGTACGGCACGAGGCGCGCGGACTCGAGACGAGCGAGAAACGGCGTGAGGTCGGAGGCGAAGAGATCGCCGCGCCATTCCAGCCGCCGGATCGTCTTCGTCATCGCACGACATGATCCATCGGATCAGACGCGCCGTCCACGTTCGCGTCCGCCGCCTCGGCGTCGACGCAGGCAATCCACCGCTCCTCGCCGAGTTGGTGGGCGTCGACATGATGCATCCGTGACGCGCTCCAGGTTTCGGCGGCCAGCGACACTTCGACGGCCCGTTCGCGAAAGTGACGCTGCGTTAGCTCGACGATCTCGAAGGCACGCACCCGCTGGCCATAGCGCCGCGAACAGTCCTGCGCGAAGCGAATCAACCTTCCGCCGTGCGGAATCACCCGGCCGGCCGGTCGTGCCGACGCCGGATCTTCACGCACGATCGGATTCATCGGATGCGAACGCCACGGCCCGGTCAGCGCCGCCGCCTCGAAGAGGTGCAGTTCCCTGGCCTGCCGCGCCGGCGTCGCCGCGAACAGCCACCAGTGATCGTCCCACCGGAAGACGGTCGGCTCGACCCAGGCGCCCTCGACGAGCGTGGCCATCACAGACCAGCGATACGGAAACGCCTCGGCGCGGTAGAGGCGGATCGCGCCGGCCTCATGGCTCTCCGGTACCAGATAGAAGGCGCCGCCCGCTTCGAACACGCAGGCATACGAAAGATGAAACGCCTCTTCGAGCACGAGACGGTCATAGCGCCACGTGAACCCGTCCGGACTGGCGGCATGGCCGATGGCTCCCTTCCGCCGCGCGGCCGGCATCACCTCGAAGAACATGTGCCAGCCGGCGCCGGCGCGGATCATGAATGGATCGGCGACGAAGCGCGCCGCGACGTCGGTGACCGAGAGTGCGGTGAGGACCGGATTCGCGATTCCGGCTGGTGACGCGAGCTGCAGAGGTGAAGCGCCGGCGTAGATGCCGATGCACCAGCACGAACGGGACGGCATCGCTTCATCGTCACTCATCGTGCGCCGGATCTCGGTATCGCCGGGTTCATCTTACTGCCGGCCGACGAAAACGCCGGCCGGCTGGGCGGCGCCTGTAGGGACGCTGGTCGATCGGCCACGACATCTCCTGCGGCAGGGTCGTCTCCGCGGGAGTGCGAGGCTGGGGCTCGCGGACGTCGCGGTCGACGACGCGCCACCAGGGCGTGACCTTCTCGGCGTGCGCCGGCTCGACGGGCTCATCGAGGCGCGGCACCACCAGTTGCGCACCGGCGCGCGGGGCCAGTTCCAGGAGACGGCCAGCGTCTCGCTACAAGTCGCGGCCCACATAAACGACGTTCGCGGCGACCAGGGCAAAGGTGCTGACAGCCAGCAGTACGAACAGGTTCCTTAGCGATAGCGTATTCGTCCTGCCCGAGGCTCGAGAACATCCCGGAGAGATACAGAGCCCGTCCGGCGCCGATGAGCAGGAACTGAAAGAGGAAGAGGACCAGCACAATGGCCGCGAGAAATCCGCGCCGCCGCCGCAGCGAATGCCGGACGAGTGCAGCGATATTGTTCATGACTGTTCGCGATAGAAGCTGCGCAAGACGTCCTCGAGCGCCGGCTCGATGATCTCCATATCGCGTACGGGCAGGGAGCCGAGAAGCGGAATCAAGGCGCCGATCTCTCCTTCGATGCGGACCGGCGAGTGGCGCGCCCCGACCGCGCGGCGAGATCCGAGCCACGGATCACGGGATGAGGACCAGCCTGCGATCTCCTCCGTTCTGCTTCCATGCGGATTCGACATCGGCGAGCGGGACCGGCTCGACGCCGACTCGCAATTCGCCGCGCGCTGCCCGTTCCATGACCTGTTGGAACGCGGCAGTCAGCACGTCGGGAGGGGGGATGCCCGCGGTGCCGAGGATGGTCAGGGCGCGGCTGCGGAGAGCGGCCGCAGCAAGGGCGATCGTGGGACCGGCACTCTCGCCCACCTGCAGAAGACGCGTCTCGGCGTTGACGGCGCGGAATTCCCGTTGCGTCATCGATTCGAGCAGGACTTCCGTGGGACGACCCCAGAGAAGATCGAGGATGAGGTCGAAGCCGGCGTCCCCTGCTTCGCGGAGGAATGACGCCTGGAGCTCGTCAGGGCAATCGCCGATACAGATGGTTGCGTCCGCACCGAGCTCGTGGAGCGTGCCCAGCACCCGCTCGTTCCGGCCGGCGGCGACGACGCGGGAGGCGCCGAGAAGCCTCGCGATCTGCACCACCAGTCTCCCGGTGATGCCCGTGGCGCCGAGGACCAGCACGCGCTCGCCGGCAACGATCCTGGCGCGCGAGGTGAGCGCCAGCCAGGCGGACAGGCCCGGATTGACGAGTGCGGCCGCGGTTACGTCGTCGACGTCGTGAGGAAGGGGAAAGCAGCGATGGCGGGAGACTGTGGTCCGCTGCGCCATCGCGCCGAACGGCGCGCGCGGCCCGCCGAAAAAGACCCGGGTCCCGTCTTCCAGCACGCCTACACCGTCCGTGCCGCAGACCACCGGGAGTGCGCGCGGACCGGCATAGTGCGATCCCCGGGCGATCTGCCGGTCGACGGGTTTCAAGGCGGCGGCGCGGACGTGGACGAGCATTTCGTCTCCATCGGCGTGGGGTTCCGGGAACTCTTCGAAGCGGGGCAGCGTGTCGAATGCGTGCAGTACGGCGGCGTTCATCGTCGTCTCCTTTCGCCTGTTACGGTAGCCAGCCCGATGGCACGCTGCTAACGTGAAAGGGACGACTTGTATCGAGAAAGGGTCAAAGTTGGCCGGCTCACCATAAGAAATGGCCCACGAGCCAGAGGCAGCGCGGGGTTTCCTTCCAGCCTTCCAGCCTTTCAACCTTGCTCGAGACCGATACTTCTGACTTTAAGTGCGAAACGGGGCACACGAGAGCCGATCCGGCGATCGCGATTCGTGACGGGGACAGGTGCCGGTGAAGGTGCCTCAAGTACAATCGAGGCGCCGATGAGCGACACGCATCCAATGCTTCGATCGGTGCTCAAGAGCCAGTATCACGCGTCGCTGGCGATGCTCCGCGAAGCCATCGAGCGCTGCCCGCCGGAGGAGTGGTTGAGCACCGACCACAAGAATGCGTTCTGGCAGCTGTCGTATCACACGCTGTTCTTCGCGCACTTGTATCTCCAGCACGACGAAGCTGCGTTTAGGCTGTGGGAAAAGCATCGCGGCGAAGGCGACGGCATCAGCGGTGAGCCGTACACGCAAGCGCAGGTGCTCGAGTACTGGGAGTTCTGCGATCGGATGGTTGATGACGCCGTGGACGCGTTGGATCTCGACCGCACCGAGAGTGGCTTCAGTTGGTATCGCATGTCCAAGCTGGAGCACCAGTTCGTCAATATCCGCCACATCCAACATCATGGCGCGCAATTGATCGACCGCGTTCGCTCGGCCGCCGATGTCGGGATTCGCTGGGTGGCCGCGCGCAGCTAGCACACTGGTGAGTCAAAGTCATTTGTTGCCCAAATCTGGCCAGCACGCCTATCGCGCCAAGCAGGTCGACGAGTTGCGCCGGCTGGCGGAGAGCGACATCCCCGTCCTGGCTTTCCCGTTCAAACGGCGGGGAGCGGAAGACTGGGCGGCGGAGCACCGTCACGACCGCGGCCAGTTGTTTGCCCTGACCAGAGGACTGCTGATTGTCGAGGCGGGAGGGGAGCGGTGGATGTTCCCGTCGCAGCGCTGCGCCTGGATTCCGCCCGGGTGCCTGCATGCGGCACGTTCGGTCGGCGGCGCGACGGGATGCCTGCTCTATCTGTCGAAGCAGACCTGCCGGACCCTGCCGAGAGCTCCGCGCCTGCTCGGAACGTCCCAGATGTTGTTCGCCATCGCCGATCGCATGCTTTCGTGGGATCCCTGGCAATCGCTCGACCCTGCGCAGAAGCGGCTCATCGGGATTCTTCGCGACGAGATCCGCAAGCCTGAAAAGCAGTCGCTTCGCCTGCCCATCCCCAGAGACCCGCGCCTGGCCGGCGTCGCGCGATCCCTGCTCGATCACCTCGAGGACGACCGCACGCTGGACGACTGGGCTCGCCAGGCCGGCTTCGCGCGGCGTTCGTTCATGCGCGCGTTCGCAAACGAGGTGGGCATGACCTTCGGCCGCTGGCGGCAGCAGGCCCGCCTCTTCGCCGCCCTCGAATTGCTGGCTCGCGGCAAGTCGGTCACCGAGACGGCCATGGCCGTCGGCTACGACAGCGTGAGCGCGTTCATCCTGATGTTCCGCACGATGCTCGGGACCACGCCCCAGGCGCACCTCGGACGAACCCGTTCAAAGGCTGAAAAGTCGAAAGGCTGAAAAGGCCACAGGCAGCACACGGGTTCCCTTTCAGCCTTCCAGCCTTCCAGCCTTTCAGCCTTCCTACAGGCTCGTGGTCACACGCCGCGGGGGCCGCTCACTTCCCCTTGAAGTCCGGCTTACGCTTCTCCAGGAAGGCGGTCATCCCTTCCTTCATGTCGTCGCTGGCGGCGAGGAGGCCGAAGAGGGTGGCTTCCAGGACCTGCCCTTCGTCGAAGCCCATGTCGCTGCCCACCATCACCGCTTCGATGGCCGCGCGGACGGCGAGGGGGCCGCGGCTGGCCATCTTCCGGGCCATCTCCTCGGCCACGGGCATGAGCTGATCGGCGGGCACCACGCGGTTCACCAGCCCGATCTTCTCGGCCTCGGCGGCGCCGATGCGGTCGCCCGTGCAGATCAGCTCCAGGGCCTTGCCCTTGCCGAGGAGGCGGACCATGCGCTGCGTGCCGCCGTAGCCGGGGATGATGCCGAGGGTGACTTCGGGAAGGCCGAGCTGGGCGTTCTCCGAGGCGATGCGGATGTGGCAGGCCAGGGCCAGCTCGCAACCTCCGCCGAGGGCGAAGCCGTTGACCGCGGCGATGACCGGCTTCGGAAACGTCTCGATGGCCCGGAAGACCCGCTGTCCCCTCTCGGCCGTCTCCTTCCCTGTCACCGGCGTCATCGTGGCCAGCTCGTTGATGTCGGCGCCGGCCACGAAGGCCTTCTCCCCGGCGCCGGTGACGATGACGGCCTTCACCGCGGCGTCGGCGCGCGCCGCTTCGAACGCCTCGGCGATCTCGCCCACCGTCTGCGCGTTCAGGGCATTGAGGACCTTGGGCCGGTCGATGGTGATGATGCACAGGTTGTCGCGCGTCTCAGTGCGAACGTTTTCCATGTCGTTGTCCTACTTGACCTTGTCGAAGGGCACGGGCTTCGCCCCGGAGTAGTCGTAGAAGCCGGCGCCGGTCTTGCGGCCGTAGCGGCCGGCCAGGACCATCTTGCGGAGGAGGGCCGGCGAGGCGAAGCGCTTCTCGCGGTATTCGTCGTACATAACGTGGGTGATGTAGTAGGTCGTGTCGAGGCCGACGAAGTCGAGCAGGGTGAACGGTCCCATGGGGTAGCCGCAGCCGAGCTGCATCGCCTTGTCGATGTCCTCGATCGAGCCGACGCCCTCTTCGTAGGCGCGGATGGCGTCGAGGAGGTACGGCACGAGCAGGCGGTTGACGATGAAGCCGGAGTTGTCCTTGCACGCCACCGGCTCCTTCCCGAGCGACTTCGCAAACTCGAAGGCAGCGTTGAACGACTCGTCCGAGGTCAGGATCGTGCGCACGACCTCGACGAGCTTCATCAGCGGCACGGGGTTGAAGAAGTGCAGGCCGACGAACTGCTTCGGCCGGGCCGTGGCCATGGAGAGCTCGGTGATGGTGAGCGAGGACGTGTTGGAGGCGAAGATGGCCTCGGGCTTGACGACCTTGTCCAGCTCCGCATACGTCTCGCGCTTGACCTGGGCGTTCTCGATGATGGCCTCGATGACGATGTCGCAGTCGGCCAGGTCCGCCAGGCTGGTGGTCCCCTTGAGCCGGGCCACGCAGGCGTCGCGGTCGGCGGCCGAGAGCGTGCCCTTCTCCACGAACCGGCCCAGCGACTTCTGGATGCCGGCGAATCCCTTGTCGACGAATTTCTGTTCCACCTCGCGGACGACGGTCTCGTAGCCCGCCTGCGCCGCGACCTGGGCGATGCCGGATCCCATCAGCCCGCAGCCGAGGACGCCGACCTTCCTGATTGCCATGTGTGACTCCCTACCGTGTATTTGCGGCGCGCATCATATAGAAAGGGTGAACGGCGAAGGAACGCAGGGCGAAGGACCGGGGAGTGAGAAACGAAATGCTACGCTGCACGCATGCACCGCGCCGCGCTGGCCGCCCTCCTGCTCCTCTCCACCCTCCCCCTTCGCGCCGCCGGCTTCGATGAGCACGCGGCCGAGCGGTTCGCCAACCTGGCCCTGGCCTGCGTGCACAAGGAGTATCCGAACAAGATCGGACACAACCTGAATTCGGATGCCGACGTGGCGCCGCCGCGGAAGCTGACGCCGGCGTTCTACGGCTGCTACGACTGGCACTCGTCCGTGCACGGACACTGGCTGCTGGCGCGGCTGGCCCGCACCTTCCCGGCCGCACCGTTCGCAGCCAAGGCGCGGGAGGCGTTGCAGCAGTCGATCACGAAGGAGCACATCGCCGTCGAGGTGGCGTACCTGGCTGCGGACGGGCGGGCCAGTTTCGAGCGGCCGTACGGGCTGGCCTGGCTGCTACAGCTCGGCGCGGAGCTGCGCGAGTGGGACGACCCGCTGGGCCGCGAGCTGTCTTCCACGTTGCAACCGCTGGAGAGCGCCGCCATCGACCGCCTGAAGACCTGGCTCCCGAAACTCTCCCACCCGGTCCGTTCCGGGGAGCACAGCCAGACCGCCTTCGCCCTCGGCCTGATGCTCGACTACGCCCGGGCCAGGCACGACGAGGCCTTCGTCAACATGTTGACCGGCAAGGCCCGCCAATTCTACGGGAACGACCGCAACTGCCCCCTGGCCTACGAACCGTCCGGCGAAGACTTCCTCTCGCCGTGCTTCGCCGAGGCGGACGTCATGCGGCGGGTATTGCCGCCGAAGCCGTACGCCGCCTGGCTGGAGACGTTCACGCCGGCCAACCACTGGCTCAAGCCCGAAGTCGTCACCGACCCCAGCGACCCCAAGCTCGCCCACCTCGACGGCCTCAATCTCAGCCGGGCCTGGATGCTGGAAGGCATCGCCTCCGGCCTGCCCAAGGACGACCCGCGCCGCAAGGGCATCCTGGCCTCCGCCAACGCCCACCGCGACGCCGGCCTGGCCTCCGTCACCGGCGAACACTACGAAGGCGGCCACTGGCTCGGCAGCTTCGCCGTCTACCTCACGACGAAGAGGGGGCTGTAGGCCGTCATCTCGAGCCCTTCGGCTCGCGATGACGGTTACTTCTGCAGCGTCGTCGAATCCAGATCCAGCTTGTCGATGGGGATCACCCTGGCGTCAGGGAAGCGCTTCTTCAGATCGTCGCCGAACTTCTTCACGTCGCCGACGATGATCACGTCCGCGCCGCCGGCGAAGTGGACGGCCGAGAAGGACAGCACACGGTCCGCGGCGACGTCTTCGATCTCGCGTGGGTAGTAACGCACTTCCTCCAGCGGCTGGCCGTAGAGGGCGAGGTCGGCGATGCGGGACACGAGGGCGTCATTCGTCTCCAGCGAGCGGCTGAAGGTCCCGATGAGGTTGGCCTTGCGGGCCGTGAGCTCCGCGGCGGGGACGGACTCCGCGGCCATCTTGGCCAGTTGTTCGAGCATGAGACCGGCCACCTCGGCGGCGGATTCGTTCTTCGTCAGTGCCGAGGCGATGAACGGGCCGTCGTCGCGCCGGGAGTCGAAGGAGCTGTAGGCGCCGTAGGAGAGGCCGCGCTTGATGCGGATCTCCTCGTTGAGCCGCGACGAGTAGTCGCCGCCCAGGACCATGTTGGCCACTTCAGCGGCGTGGTACTCCCGGCCGTCGCCACGGCGGATGCCCTGCCGGGCCACGGCCACCGCCGCCTGTCCCGCGTCCGGCAAATCGATGACGTAGACCATCCCCATCGGCTGCCGCGGCGCGGGCGGGGGCAGCGGGAACGTCGTCCGGCCGGCATTCGACCAGTCGCCCAGCCACCGCTTGGCCAGCGCGAACGCCGTCTTCCCGTCGACGTCGCCGCCGATGACGAGGATGGCGTTGGCCGGCCGGTAGAAGCGCCGGTGGAAGGCCACGACGTCGTCGCGGGTGAGGCGCTTGAGCGAGGCCACAGTGCCAGACCGCACGTGGCCGTAGGGGGTGCCGCCGAAGACGACCCGGGCCGTGACCATGTTGCGCAGCGCACGCGGTTCGCGCAGGTCGACCTGCACCGCGTCGAGGCTCTGGTCGCGGAGACGGTTGAGCTCCTTCTCCGAAAAGCGCGGGTGACGCACGACGTCGGCGACGTACCCGAGGGCCGGAGACAGCTTCGACGACATGACGCTCGTCGAGACGAAGGAGGCGTCCCACGCTGCGCCGCTGTCGAGCGAGCCGCCCAGCGATTCGATTCCTTCCGCGATCTGCTGCGCGCTGCGCGTGGCCGTGCCCTTCGTCAGCAGCGAGGCCGTCATGTCGGCCAGCCCCGCTCGCTGCTTGGGATCGGACGCCGCGCCGGTGCGGAGGAGCAGCCGCGCCGAGACCAGCGGCACGTTGTGCTTGGGGATGACGATCACCCTGAGGCCGTTCGCCAAGGTCGTCTCCACCGCCTGCGGCACGCCCACCGGACGCGGGGCGGCAGGCGGAGGCGCCGTCGTTTCGACCTGGGCGAAGACGGATGACGCGAGGAAGACCGCGAGGAGCGTGATGCCGAACGAACCGCGGCAACCGGCGCTCACTGTGCACCTCCCGTTTTCTCGTCCACATACGTCAGCACGAGCGCCTTGCCGTCGCGCACGTACTTGCGCATGACGCGGGTGACGTCGGCGGCGGTGACCTTCTGCAACTGTTCCAGGCTCGTGTTCACGCTGTTCGCATCTCCGTCCACCGTGGCTGCCTCGCCGAGCGCGTAGGCCCTCCCCTGGTTCGTCTCGCGCTGGTGCAGCTCGCCGGTGACGAGGAGGTTCTTCACCTTCTCCAGCTCGCGCGCCGAGGGAGGCGTCTCTTCGAGAGTGCGCAGCTCGCTCTCGATGGCCTTCTCCACCTCCGCCGGCGTCTTGCCGCTGGCCAGGGTGGCGGTGACGACGAAGAGACCGAGGTCCTGGCGGGCGTCGGGATAGACGCTCACGTCCTGCGCGATCTGCCCGCGATAGACGAGCGAGCGGTACATGCGCGACGACTCGCCCGTGCCGAGGATCCCGGCGGCCACGCGCAGCGCGGGAATGTCGGAGGACGAGGCCGCGGGAGCGAGCCACGTGTACGCGACGGCCGGCAGCGGCACGTTCGCGCCCTTCTCCGTGACCCGCTTCAGCTCCGCGCGCGGCGGCTCCTCGACGTGCACGCGCGGGATGGACGCGGCCGGGCGCCGGATGGTGCCGAGGTAGTGGTCGATCCAGGCGTCGAGCTGGACGGGCACGAAGTCGCCGGCCACGACCAGCACGGCGTTGTCCGGCCGGTAGTACGTGTCGTGGAACTGCTTCACGTCCGCCAGCGTGGCCGCGTCGAGGTCTTCGATGCTGCCGATGGTGGGCCGGTGATAAGGATGCTGCACGAACGAGTCGCGCTCCAGGTCATAGCCGAAGAGGCCGTAAGGCGGTCCGAGGATGTGCGTGCGGAACTCTTCCTTCACCACCTCCCGCTCCGACTTGAAGTTCGCCTCGTCGACATTGAGCGATCCCATCCGCTCCCCTTCCGCCCAGAGGAGCGTCTGAAGGTAATTCGAGGGGATGTTCTCGTAATAGTCCGTCGTGTCGTCGCCCGTCCCGGCGTTGTTCTCCCCTCCCACATCCTCGGTGAGCCGGTCGAAGTTCTCCGACGGCATGTGGGCCGTGCTCTTGAACATCATGTGCTCGAAGAGGTGGGCGAAGCCGCTGCGCCCCGGCGGATCGTCCTTCGAGCCGACCCGATACCGCACGTGGAGGGAGATGCTCGGCGAGGTGTGGTCCTCGATCTCGTAGACCTCCAGCCCGTTGCCCAGCGTGCGATGCCGCCAGGTCATCGGGGCGATGGTCAATGTGTTGTCTTTAGTGGCCTTTGGGGCGAGGAGGAGCGAGAGCGTGAGCGCCAGATGCATCGAAGGATCATAAGGGAAACGTCACTCACGCCTCGCCACGCCGCTCCGAACGGCCTCGTCGACCATCCGCCAGAGATCGTTCTCGGCGACGCGTTCCAGTTCTTCCTCGCGATCGTCGAGGGCCTGCTCCCGTGCCGCGACGCTGCGCAGTTGCCGCTCCAGTTCGTGCATGCGGTCGCGGACGCGCGCCTCGTCGTGCTCGGCCACTTCCTCGAGGTGCTCCTCCTTGCGATCGAGCTCCTTTTCTTCCCGCGACACCTTTGCCTGCTCCGGCTCCAGCGCCCGGATGGGGGCGAACAGGACGTCGGCGCGATCGAGGAAGGCCCGGTCTCGGATGACGTACTCGCGGCCGTCGATGCGCACCCATAGAAAAGGCGCGCTGCCGTAGCGGGCCCGGACGGCTTTGACGTTGCGAATCGACGACTGGCCGCTGATGAGGATGCGGCATCCCGGCGAGCCGGCCGAGCAGAGAACATAGGCACCGCGGGAGCTTGCCTGGAGACCACCCGCCGCGAGGAGCACCGTAAGAGCCAGCGCTGTTCTCATCGCCCCACCTCCCTCGCCGCGCCCGAACGGATGCATTGATCGGCCAGCTCGCCGAGTTGTTTCTCGACCAGTACGTTGATCCGCTCCTGCTCTTCGCCGAGCTTGTCCTGTTGCCGCCCCAGCACGTCCTGCCGCCGGCTCAGCTCCTCCTGTTGCTTGCTGAGCGCTTCCTGCTTCCGGCTCAGCTCACGCTGCGCGCGGTCGTCGCCGCCGGCGGCCGCCTGCTTCCCGCCCAGCGCGGCCTGCTGCGCACCCAGTCCCGCCTGTCGCCCTCCGAGGCCGGCCTGCTTCTGGCCGAGCGCCGACTGCTTTCTGGCCAGATCCGCCTCCGGACCGATGATCGCCTCCGCCCGCTCGATCTCCTGCGCGGCCTTGACCACATACGTGTGCCCGCCACGATGGAACCAGAAGAAACGGGAGCCATACCCGGCCTGCAACCGCTTCAACACCTCCCCGCTCATCCCCTTGCCGTTCATATAGGTAATGTCGCCGAGGCGCAGGACGTAGGAGTCGGCGGAGTCGGGGGAAGGCGAATGTGCCAGCAGCGGAGCGACCAGAAGCGCGAGTGCAACCATACCGAGGGCGAGGTTTCGCATGACAGTCTCCTCGGAGGCTTGGACGGTGGGTTGCGGCGGCGGTTAGTTACGTCACACCCGCATCCCCGCGTTCAGGTCGCGCAGAAACGCCACATCCGGCTTGTAGTAGTAGCTCTTGATGGGGCAGGTCTCGCTGCCCTTGCCGGCGCACATCGGGACCACCGTCTCGCCGCTTTCTCCGGTCCAGTCGTCGCCGGCGGCGATGATGCGGGAGAGCTCGCGGCGGAACTTCGCGTAGGGCTGGCCGTGCCATACGTCGCGCAGCGACTGCTCGAAGACGTTGCCCAACGGGCTGGCCTGGAGGATACAGCAGGGCGCCACCATGCCCGTGGTCCGGATGACCAGGGAGTGCCAGCCGATGATGCACGGCTCGTCCATGCCGGCCGTCTCCCGCTCCATCGTCCGCAGCGCCGCCACCTTGCGCCGGTGGGCCAGCCTCTTGCGCAACGGCACGTCCGTTCCCGGTGCGAAATGCAGCCGGTTCGCAGACCGTCCCCGGCCGCCCCCCTCCGCCCCACGCAGGGCGGTGATCTCGCGCAGCTGCGGCTCGATGTCCTGCTCGAAACTGCCGATGGACTCGATGCGGCGGAACTCGTCGATGCGGATCACGTCCTCGTACAGCCGCAGCATCTCCGCCGTCTCCTCCGCCGTCATCTGCTGCTCCGGTTTGAGGAACGAGAGGCCGTTGAAGATGATGGCGTCCACGTCCAGCTCCCGGGCCAGGTTGTACATGCGCGGGATGGACGAGTAGTTGCCCTTCCACACCAGGAACTGCAGGAAAACTTTCGGACCCGTTACTTTCATAGGGCGCTTCAGACGCTTGCGCTCCGCGATCAGCTTCCGCACGTTCTCCACGACCCGGTCGAAGTTCCGGGCCGGCGTCTGCATCATGGACGCGTACGTCTCGGCGTCGCCCGTATTCAGGCTGACGATGATCTCGTCACAGACGTTCTCGCCGAGGAGGATCGAGGCCACCTCGTCACGGAGGAGGACGGCGTTCGTGGTGATGTTCTCCAGCGGCAGCCCGCTCGCGGCGATGGCCCGCAGCATGTCCTTCGTCTTCCGGTGAAAGAGCGGTTCGCCTCCGCCGGCCAGCCGCACCGAGCGCGTCCCGGCTTCCCGGCACTCGGCGATCAGCTCTTCGATGCGCGAGAGCGGCAGCTCGTCCGTGCCGCGGATGGCTGCCGTGGAGCAGAAGAAGCAGTCGATGTTGCAGCGGTCGGCCGGATAGATCTCGACGTGGTACGGCCCGCCGTAGGCCACACCGTCCCGCACGCCGCGGAGGATGGCGTCGCGGTCGGTCGCGGTGAGGTATTTCCAGCCGAGCTCGGACACTTTATTGGTTACGGGGTTACGGGGTTGCTGATGAGGTTACGAGGTTGCGAGGTTACGGGGTTACGGGTTGCGAGGTTACGAGGTTGCGAGAGGACACCCGTAACCTCGCAACCTCGCAACCCCGTAACCTCGTAACCTCGTAACAACCCCGCAACCCCGTAACCTCGCAACCTCTCATTCATACGATGCGAATCACCTTCCCGCCCGTCATTCCAGGCAGGTCGCCCGGTGACAACTCGAACACGGCATGGGGTGTTCCCGCCGCGGCCCAGATGCGTTCGAAGCGGAAGAGGTCCTCGTCGATGAACGTGACGAGCTTGGTGTCGTGTCCCACGGGCGGGATGCCGCCGATGGCGAAGCCGACCCGCTGGCGCACGAACTCCGCATCCGCTTTTCCGATGCCCTCCCCCGCCGCCTCGGCGACCCGCTTTTCATCCACGCGGTTCGTCCCGCTGGCGATGACGAGCACCGGATCCCCCGACGCCGCCCCGCGGAAGATGAGCGACTTGGCAATCTGCGCCACCTCGCACCCGATCGCGGCCGCCGCCTCCGCCGCCGTCCGGGTCGATGCCGGCAATTCCACCACGCGCGCCGTGATCCCGGCCGCGGCCAGCGCTTCCTGCACCCGGGCGGCAGAACGGGAAAGTTGATCGTTGGATGGCGAATCGTTCGACGATGAATTGCTCATGCGGCGCCGATGGTCGCACAATCGAGGCCGGCGCCGGCTTCGCTCAACCGGACGGCGGCCCGGCAATGACGGCCGCAGCCTCGCTCTTCGTGTCGTTCGCCACGCCGAACGACCGCTTGTAGATGTCGATCACGGCGGTCAGGAGCGAGAAGACCAGCGGCCCCATCACCAGGCCGATGAATCCGAAGGCTTCCATGCCGCCCAGGACCGAGATCAGCAGCGGGATGGCCGGGAGCTCGACCTTCCCCTTCATGGCCCAGGGCCGCACGATGTGCTCGAGGATCGGCACGAGGATCGCTCCCCAGATGAGGAGGAAGACGGGGCCGAAGTAGCCGCGCGCGCCGATGGAGGCGGACACGAAGAGGTAGGCGATGGCCGGCACCCACACCACGGCGGCGCCGACGACGGGAAGGAGCGAGGCGATGGTGGTGACGGCGCCCCACAAAATCGCCCCCGGCACGCCGGCGATCCAGAATCCCACCGCGGCAGCGATTCCCTGCGAGAGCGAGGTGACCACCTGGCCGCGGAACGTCGCGTCGATGACGCCTTTGAAGCTGTGCGCGAACTGCTCGTTGTAGCGCGCCGGCAGCGGCGACAGGATCCGCAGCTCCCGGCCGATGGTGTCCCCCTCCACGAAGAAGAAGTACGTCGACAACAGCAGGAGAAAAAGGCCGATGAGCATTCCGGCGATGCCGCCCACGACTTCCGTGCCGTGGGCCGCGATCCAGGCCGGCGCTTTCTGGGCGATGGGCAGGACGACGCGCTGCGGACTGACCTTCGCGGGGTCGAATCCCGGCGCGATCTTCTGCAGCCACGGCAGGCGCTCGGTGAGATTCATCCTCTGCAGCGTCCGCTCCACCTCCCCCGAGCGCATCTCTTGCACCACCGTGTTGGCCTGCTGCACGAGCAGAAAGATGATCACCAGCACGGGCAGGATGACGCCGACGGTGATGACGGCGATCATCACCAGCCCGGCCTTCTCGTCGCTGCCCTTCATGCGCGTCCGCAGGCGGCGGAACATGGGAAAGGCGATCGTGGCCAGCACCGCGCCGAGGATGAGAGGGGCCACGAACGGCTTGAGGATGACGTACGCCTCGTAGAGCAGCACGAAGGCCACAACCGCAAAGAAGACCATCCCGGCCAGCTTCCACTCCTCCCGCGCCACCGCTGCGTCTTTCTGAGTTACCGGATCATCCATACCCGCCATACCTCTCCGCCTCCGGGCCCCTTCCAGCCTTCCAGCCTTTCAGCCTTTCAGCCTTTTCAGCCGTTCCCGACAAATAGCTCCTCGACACTCGTCAACAGGCCCCTTCGCCCTTCAAACCTTCGCCCTTCGAAGGCCCTCCCCATTCGAGCAGTGCCGCCTCCCCTTCCGGGCGATGTGCGCGACGGCTGTCACGCGTAGCTTCGCACGCCAGGAGGCAAATCATGAACTCGATCGGAACTGAGCTGTCGCGGCAACTGGCCGACGCCGTAGAGCGCGCCGGCCCGGCCATCGTGCACATCGAAGGGCGACGCCACCTCGCGTCGAGCGGCATCGTCTGCTCGGAAGGCATCATCGTCACGGCCAATCACACCCTGCACCGTGACGACGACATCCGCGTAGGCGACACCGCGGCAACGCTCGTGGGCCGGGATGAAACGACGGATGTTGCGGTACTGCGGCTGGGTAGTGCCACGGGCAGCGCAGGCGGGCGGGAAGGGGCGAGCGGCGAGCGGGAGGACCAGGCTGGCATCGTCTGGAGCGATGCCGCTCCGCGCCCCGGCGAGATCGTCATCGCGGCAGGCCGCCCGGGCCGCGGCACCCGCGCCACGATCGGCTTCGTCACCGGCGTCGGCGGTCAGTGGCGGACGCGCCAGGGCGGCCGCATCGACGCCATCCTCGAAGTCGACGGGCAGCTCCCGCCCGGATTCTCCGGCGGTCCGCTTCTCGCCGCCGACGGCCGCGCCCTCGGCATGAATACTTCAGGTCTCGTCCGCGGCGGCACGACGATTCCGCACGCCACGCTCTCGCGGGTCGTCGGCGAGCTGCTCGCGCACGGCGCCATCCGCCGCCGTCACCTCGGCGTCGGCGTCTATCCCGTCGAGCAGGGCCTCGTCGTGCTTTCCGTGCAACGCGGCGGTCCCGCCGCGGCTGCGGGTGTGATCGTCGGCGACGTGCTCCAGAACAACGCCCGCCAGCTGCCCGACTCGCCCGACGACTCGTCCACGTTGACTCTGAAGCTGACACGCGGCGGTGAGGTACGGGAGGTGCCGGTGGACCTGGCGACGCCGTAGCGAGAAGGAGGCCCGGCGACCAGCGATCAGCTACAGCGTCACGATTCCCAGCCGGGCCGCCTGGACGACGGCTTCCGTGCGGGTGTCGACGCCGAGCTTGCCGAGGATGCCGTTGACGTGGAACTTCACGGTGTGATCGCTGATGCCGAGGCGGCCGGCGATCTCCTTGTTGGTGAGGCCGGAAGTGAGAAGTTGGAGCACCTCGAGCTCGCGCGCCGTGAGGGGCTCGATCAGGTCGACGGAGGCCCGGGTGTGGGGGAGGACGCCGTCGGCGATGTCGTCGTCGATGGCCACGAGGCCGTCGGCGACGGCGTGCAGCGCGGCGCGGATCCGC